>JAZLLI010000055.1:0-3480 GCA_045598085.1 Acutalibacteraceae bacterium | reverse complement strand
CGTTCCCGTTGTCGGTGGTACTCATGACCGTATCAGAAACAATGCCCGTTTCGTTCACGATGTCCTGAAGCTGTTCTATCCTGTTTTTTCGCTTTGCAATATCAATCGGGATTGCCCAAAGGTTGAAAAACTCTTTCCTTTTCATTTTCCGCACCGATAATCAGACAGGAATACGGCAGCGACTCTATCCATTTGCAAAAGTCTTTCCATTCCTGTAGCCTATGGTTTTTCCGTTGGTGGTAAATAGTCCGTAAAACGGCATAATTAGCATACCATGTAACACGGTAATTATACCCCATCGGCATCAGTTCACGCAATGCCCTGAAATATTCTTCTTCTTTGGTTTCCTTATATCGGTCAACAAATTCATTCAGCGTGTCACAAAGCGCCGCAATCATGTTGGGGCATAAGCTTTCTGCTGTGAACATATCGGGGGTATACTTTCGGCTCATGCCCTTGTGCATCATACTGCAACTGTTGCGCACAGTGCCTACCTTGTATGTGTCCAATTCGGCAAGCCAAAAAACGGGGGCAACGATATCACAGCTAACGCTAATCATTCGTAGGTACTTACCGTGTTCGTTCCCTGCATCGGCTAATGTCTGTGCAAGCCTTAAATCGTTCTTGCCGATATCAGGCGGCACTAAGTCATTAAAGTAAATCGTGTCAGACAAGTGCCAGCTGTCCTTTGGGTTTCGCATCCCTCGCAAAGCTCCACGCCAGCCGCTAACCTCTGTGTCGGTTATCTTAATCATTCACCACTCCCCCATTTCCAATACGCCCAATAAGAATAAAAAACTTAAAATCCCTGCTCCTGCTCCGGCAAAAAAGATAATCACACTCCCCATCATGCATCCCCCTTGTTCTCGATTGTCCAAATTGCGCAAACTAAATTCCACAGCGCAGCTACATCGTGCGGCTCGTCCTTATCGCCCCTAAGTGCCTTGCAGTAATGGCGGCAAAAGCTGTCGATGTAGCAGCTCACGGGCAAGCCTTTTTGCCAATTGTTTTCGCCGTATTTTTTAGCACCGTTTTCGAAATGTTTAGCCAATTCTAATAACGGTGTTTGTTGGTTGTTCCACATGGTTTCCATTAACTCACGGGCAGCAGCGTACAGGTAATTGACATCTTTCTGTTCCACATACTTACCAATCTCAAGGAAAATGAAGTTGTCCAAAAGGTTACCAATCTGTATCAACGGCATAAGGTCAAATCTGCCTTTGCCCTCTGCCATATCACGGACAGCGCCCGTGTTGAACTCTCTCCGTTCGCCCGAATCCTTAATCATTGTCGCTACCCCCTAAAAAAAATAACAATAACGCAAAGCATCATTATCACAATCATCCCTGCAATTACGCCCAACAAAAAAGTCATACAACCACCTCACATTTTCTGAGTTGAACAGTGTAATATCTTTTACCATTCGCGGCGAAAACCAAATTTCGTCAACACAAAATGGGTTTTGTTGTATTTCGACGATTGAAGAGTGCCCATTAAATCGCCTTTCGCAAGTTCGATATGCACTGTTCTGCCGACAAAAGGCAGCAGTTCGTCCCTTTTCATTCAATCACCATCCTATTGTTCTAAAGTTCCACTCAATACTCATATATTGTTTACTTTGCATCATTTTCGTTGGTTCACGAAAACGTGATACGATTTGTCCCGCTATTTAAAGTACCCACCCATAATGTTTAGCAACGACCTCGAATTGTCGGATATGGTAATACCCGTCATTCCCATCGAGATTAAGTCCGTTTTCAAGCACCTTGCACCACGCATTGACCACCATTGCCATTAGTTCGGAAGATATTCCTCTTTCACTAACAGCTTTTTCATACCCAAAGAAAACATCTTTTTTTAGCTTCTCTATGACATTTTTTTCAGTCCATGCTTTTTGTTCAAAAGGCCTTTCCCCTGTGTAAGCAAAGCCAAATTCTCCCCTTATTCTTCGTCTGTTGATATGGGTAAATCAAATGCGATGCATTCATCTTCATTAAGGACATGACAGTCGGGCATATCAACATCTTTTTTCACAATGTTTGTTCGAACATCGAGAAAATTGCCATCCCAATCTTCACGGCAAAACGCTTCTTTTGCTCTACCTCTTGACGATGCGGAAATATAAAACCCATAGCAATCGCATTTATTTACACAGTAATAGATGTTCATTCGCTCACCTCTGTTGGTGACAATTTGTCACATTTTATTTGTCCATATCAAAAATATGGTCAACTGATTCTCTGCAAGAGATTGTCATGTCTGCATACGCTTTGTTAAGCCAGTCTTTTTGCTTACCTGTTAAATGGTAGCGAATAGAGCTACTGCCTTTCTTGCAGTGGCCAATTAATCCATATACGTCAGTATCTCTTACAACAATCCAACCTAAAGCCAGTAAATAACCATCGGCTTCGAGTTTGTTATTAACATGCACACCCATTTCCTCGACTAATTCAGCGGCATAATCTAAATGTTTCCACGCTTTACATTTATGGAGCTTTCCGTCTGTGTCTAAAAATCCATTCATGTTCTATAATCCTTTCTATCTGTCCATTTTTGCACCGCAACAATGACAGTATTCCGATAAGTCGTAATACCCTCTATTAGCATCCGCACTGCATTCCTTACCGCATACAGAGCATACAGTCATCAACCAACCACCAAATTTTGATATTCTGTTAGTCCTAACCCAATGCCCGTGCCGCACTGGGTCAATTGTCGGCGCCCTGTGTATAGCCTTTAACGACTCGTTAAAGCCGTCTTCTGTTCCGTCTTGAGTTTCCCACATTTCCCCAACTTCTTTTTCAAGTGGGTCAGCATCAATCAACCTCATTATCAATTTCCTCTTAACACATCAATCTCAATGTCAATCCTGTCATCGTAAGCATCATCATTCAAATCGCTTTCCAACAGCTTCTGTAAATTCTCCAAAGCGCAAACTGCGTTCTCATACTGCTTTTCCTTTTCGCCGAAAAAATCAGGAAAGTCAGACAGATAGCTCAGACAAGTTTCGATATCTTCCAAAATCTTATCATTACTCATTCTCAAAGTCCTTTCGTGCCATCGCAAGCATACTGCCGTGCCGTGCCGACAAAGCGTCTACCGCTTCGCAAAACCATCTTTTCTTTTGCAGTAACCGTTTCTTTGCATCTTCGGGATAGTTCTTGTTCTGCTCAATGTGCGAAAGCGAAATCTCCATGCGCTTAATCTCACGCTCAAAGTATTTTTTAGCGGTCATGTTTACACCTCGTTTACCGTCATTTCAATGTTCACACCGGCCTTTTCCAAAAGCTCGTGAAAAACCCAATCGGCAATTTCATCCCTGCGGTAGTGAGCAAACTTTGCTGTCTGTTCAGGCATTGCGTTAAGCACCCGTCTTACCGTCCTTGCGCTTAACCCTATCTCCAACATGGCTGCGCACATGATGTAGCTTGTTCTCTTTGCAATGTCTGCTTCTTCCTCTTCCACCGTCCTGCGAACCAA
>JAZLLI010000054.1:0-4552 GCA_045598085.1 Acutalibacteraceae bacterium | reverse complement strand
TGTTTTTTTGTCAACAGTTGTGTCATGTGAATCGGGATCTGTTTCTGTTACATTATCTACTTTTTTAGTCTGTTTGTCAAGGTCTGTTTTTAAAGTTGAGTGCATTTTTCCGTCTGAACCCTCTTTATTATCGTAATAATATGGGTTGCCGACTACGGGGGTAAACTCAACATTTGCTGGGTCCTTTGTGCTGTTGGTGTAGAATGTGCCGCCATCTTCCTCTACTTCGTCTGTAAGTCCGACTTTGTAGATTAGGCGGATGGGGTTAGTAGGCATATACTGCTTACTTGAGGTGCTGAAGAATATAATCGGAACAAGCTCGGCAGGGATATACCAGTTAACAACCTGTGTACCGTCCTCATTCTTTGTAACAGTAACCGTAAGCTCATTGAGGTCATACTTTTTACCTGTACTTTCCTCTGTAACTGTGTAATTATATTTATATGTTACAACTTCCTTGCCATCAACTATCTTTGAGGATTTGTTTGTATAGGTGTAATTCTTAGTTCCGTATCTTACAACAGGGTCGCTGCTTACATACATTCCATCACCGATTGTGTCTGTGAATACCATTGCCTCTGATACTTCGCCAATAATTTCTGTTTTTTCTGTTGTTGTTTTAACAGGACGGTTAATATCTACAACAGATGTAACGATTTTTCCAAAAGCTTCTGTCAGCTCTTCACTTGACATATTACCTGACATTGACCAGTCTGCGTAGTCAACATATTCAAGCTCATCAGCGCCTAAGTTATTCATAAGCATTGTGCGAAGTCCTGAAGGTGTACCATTACCTGACTGCTCGTTGGTTGTGTTGTTTCCTCTACATAAATCAAGGTTGGCATCGCTTGGGTCAAGCACTGTCTGACCAAAAAGATAGTCAACGCCAGGGCCGATTGAGTAGAAGAGAGCAGGTCTGCTGCTGTAATGCTCATCAACCTTTTGCTTAACGCTCATAGCGGTGCGAATGGTAAGATAACCCATCTGATTGGTGCAGTTGGCAACGTTACCGTTACCGCCTTTTCCTGTTGTGCCGTTACCGCCGCCGCTTGAAGTATCGTTCATAAACGGAACATTAACATAATCGTTATCATAAAATGTGGGAGTACCGTCTGAAATAAGAACAATAACGGGTGTGCGCTCAGATGCATAATCATCACCAACAGCAAGGAAAAGCTTCTCTGCTGCTTTAAGTCCTGCCTGTGTGAATGTACCGTCATTATCTACGGTGTATGATGTAACAGGCATTGTCTGTCCTTTTGAATTGATAAGGCATCCGCTTGTTGCAAACAGCTTGCTCGCACCTGCTGTTTCAACTGGAGCTTTTATTGTTTTTGTTTGTATTGAGGGATAAGAGCAACTTACGGAGTTATATGCTGTTCGGGTTATTTTAACCCCTGTTTCTGAATCTGTATAACTTGCAGAAGATGAGGTAAGTGTTGCCACAAGTGTTGAACCTTTATAAATATAAAGCCTTGCGTTAGAGTTGGTTGTGCTGTTGTTTCTGTATGCAGAATATGTTACACCATTAGCTGTGAAAAGAGTGGTTTTGGCTGAATTATTTGTACTGATGCTACCTTTTGTTTCAGTCTTTGTTGTTTCTTTTAAGCCTGAATAAAGATAGAATGCACTGCCAGTTCTGAAAATTGCATATTCGCCATAAGCCTGATATGTATTATTGGCAATTGTGCCTTGATACCATGGCGTTGTTGAATTTGCCATATAAATTGCTATAGAGCCGTCTGCTGAAACAGCTACTCTCATTCTTGATGTATGATTTTGGGAGCTTACTTCTCCATTATCATAATACATATAGGTAACGCCTGCACTTGGTGCCACTGTTGTTGCTAAGAGGTTACCGTCGGGAGCAGTTACATTACCCATTGTTTTGGTTTTTGCATAGGTAACATAATCTGTATCACCTGCGGGAAGTGTATATTTATCAATGGGGAGATACAACCCGTTGGGATAGTAAGCACTACCAAAGCAAACGATACCGATTCGTGTTTCAGGGTCGCTTTCCATCAGCTGGTTAATTGCTGAGTTAAGTGCTTTAACTGTACCCTCTTCACGGGTCTGATTACTGCCAGCCATATTGTATCGTCCCATTGAACCAGAAACGTCAACAACGAACACAACATCTGCATGACGCTTTTCTATTTTTTCACTTTCTTCGGTTTCGACAATGGTATATGACTGACCAAGAGCTGAAAGTGTAACTGAAAACTCATCATTTTCATATGTGCCGAATGCGCCGTATTCGTCGCTTTCGTATCTTACGGTTTTATCTGTTGCCATTTTACCATCGTCAGCAGATGTCATTGAGAACTGATTCTCAATCTTTGATGTTGAAGGGTCTGCCTTTGAGGTAACGCTATCTCCAACTTCACGGACAATAAGTTCAATTGTATCAACTGTTTTGCCGTTTACATAAACTGTGCCTGTGTATGTACCAAGTTTTGATGTATCAACGGGTGTGTTCCAACTGAATGTTACTGCATCGCTGTTGATGTCAAGAAGCTCCGCTTCGGCATCGGGGATTGATGAATCAGCTTTATAGAAAACTGAAATCTGATTGCGGATGTAGGCATCATTGAATTTTGTGCCTTTATCAACAGTGAATGTCTTTTCACCGTCATATTTATAATATCCGCCTGTAACTGTCTGTCCGTCCACATAAACATCCTGAACATACTTAAATGCGTAAATGGGTGTTGTGCTTGAGCTGCTCAGTGTAACCTGACCTTTGCTCGAAACACCCATATATCCTGAATTGCAATAAAGGCTGTTTGTTCCAGCATTCCACGCCATTTCAGATGATGACATCTTAATTCCTGTGGTGCCGTTGTTTACAATATACTTTTTGCTATACTCATTATAAAGTGCGCCTGAACCTGTTCTTGTATATACGCAATTATCAAGTTCAGAATCTGCTATAATATAATCAGTATATGCCCACCATGTATCACTGCCTGTTTCGGTAGAATAATATGGTGTGCTTTTGTTAATATCCGTTACAATATCAACAGCTTGTGTTGTGCCGTTTTCGTTAATAATGTAATCGTTATTGCCGATAACGGCAGATGTTCCCTGCCACATCTGCTCAATTTTAACATAAAGCTTTTTGGCAACTCTGCCAGATTGACCAGGAATATATACCCAGTCTGCTGCGGAAGCGAACACTGTAAATGCTGCACTCATGCAGCTCAGGATCATTACAACGCTAAGGAGTAATGACAGTGTCCTTTTTCCTGTTTTTTTCATCATGGATCATCCTTTCTTAAAATAATTTTTTGGTTTTTGGTTTGGTTTTTTGCGCAATTCTATGCCTTTTTGCCTTTTCAGACACTATAATTTTATCATACATCGTGTCTATAAATCTACGGCAAAAAGAGCTAAAAAAGAAATATATTTTTTAGTTCTTTTTTACAATTTTCACCAACAAACAGTTGGTTTTTGATTGGTAAAGAACTTTTGGCGTATAATCAATCACGATTTTTTATGATGTTTATTATATTCTGTCATATTGCTAAAATCAGTCTATTATTTGTCATATTTGCATATTTTTCCGTAACATTAAATAATAATTTTTGTTTAAAGATATGTATATTTCTCGACATTTATATAATTTATGTGTAATTAGAAAAAGAGGTGTTTTTTATATTTTAACAGCAAGAAACGAAAAAAATGAGCAGTTTTCAAAGAAAAAAATCTCTGAAAACTGCTCTGATTTCTGGTAGATTTATTTATTTTTCTGTGGCAATTTTTGTGATGATTTCAATGCAGGTTTCTTCGCCCAAAGCACCGCTGTTGAGGGAGAGGTGGTAGTTCTCTGCCCTGCCCCATTCGCCACCTGTGAAGTGATTATAATTGACCTTGCGTTTCTTGTCTTTTTCATCAAGTCGCTTCTCGGGGGACTTATCTGTTTCACCGTAGAGGCGGACAATTCTGTCTGCCCTGTAGGCTTTATCAGCATAGACAAAAACATTCAGCACATCATCACGGTCAGAAAGGATTGAATCGGCACATCTGCCAACGATAACGCAATCGCCTTTCTCTGCAATGGAGAGGATGACATCACGCTGAACACCCCACAGATAGTCAGAGGGTGAAAGTCCGTTCATAATCCCCGGAACACCCGTACCAGCCGAAAAAGCGTAGGCAAATCGGTTTTTGTTGGGGGCATACTCCCCCTGCTCTTTTATGAAATTTGGTGCAAAGCCTGTTTTTTCGGCAACCTCGTTCACAAGAGCTTCGTCATAATAATCGTAGCCTAACTTTGCGGCAACCGCCTTTGCAATGCTTCTTCCGCCAGAGCCAAACTGACGGCTGATGGTGATAATTTTTTTCATAAAATCGCCTCCTGTTGTATAGTTTCATTTTACATTGTATTATATGATTTTACAAGAGGTTTTTTAACAAAAATATATTTTTTGTGGCAGTGGTCGGATTTAGCTCTTGCCGTAAGAGTGAAGTAAATTCACCTTGATTGGCACGGGGATGAACCCCGTGGGGGTGCGTGTGGGCGGTCAGCGTGGGCGGTCGGCGTGGG
>JAZLLI010000053.1:0-84428 GCA_045598085.1 Acutalibacteraceae bacterium | reverse complement strand
CTGTGATTATTGCCTGCGCCCGACTCATTGCCCAGTGACCAGAAAATAACGCACGGATGGTTTTTATCTCTTTCATAAAGACGCTTTGCTCTGTCAATATAAGCCTCTTCCCATTCAGGTGAATCGGAAAGTTCATTCCCCGCCTCGGGAGTCCATTCACCCGGAACATAATTCATGCCGTGAGTTTCAAGATCAGCCTCGTCGACAACCATGAAGCCGAGCTTGTCGCAGAGCTCTGTAAAGCGGGGGTCATTGGGATAATGAGATGTTCTGATAGCGTTGATATTGTGGCGCTTGAAGATGTAAAGATCCTCAAGCATATGCTCATACGGAGTGTAATGACCAAGTTCGGGGTGAGAATCATGGCGGTTTACACCGTACATCTTAACTTTATGTCCGTTAAAGAGAACACATGATTTCTCAATTTTAACCTCACGAAGTCCAAGGTTAAGGAGAATAACCTCGTCATTGCAATAAAGATACATCTTGTAAAGCTGAGGAATCTCTGCGCTCCAAAGAAGCGGATAATCAATCTTAATAAGAGCAGAGTTGTTATAAAACTCGCCTGTAAATGTTGTCATATCATCGGGTGCAATGATTTTATATTTAACATTGCAATCTCCGATAGTTGTGAGCTTAACAGTGAGGTCGCATCTTACAAATTTCTTTGCGAAAGACATATTTGTTTCAATATCGCTGATAAATCCCTCTTTGTTTCTTGCAAGAATATAAACTTCACGGAAAATGCCACTCATTCGCCACATATCCTGATCTTCGAGGTAGCTGCCGTCGCACCATTTAAGAACAAGAAGAGCGATTCTATTTGTGCCCTGATGAACAAATTCAGTGATATTAAATTCACTTGTGTTGTGGCTTACCTGGCTGTAGCCAACGAATTTGCCGTTAATCCAGAGATAGAAGCAGGAATCAACACCCTCAAAGTTTAAGAAAAGCTCACGGTAAGCCATTTCTTCTGTAACTTCAAAATCTCTTACATAAGCACCGCAGGGATTATCATCGGGAACAAATGGTGGGTCCTTAACATAAGGATATGCAACATTTGTATAGTTGGGCTTGTCATAATCTCTGTCAAGCATCATCTGCCAGTTCATAGGAACAGGGATTTTTTCAAAATCCTTTGTGTCATAATCTGCGGCAAAAAATTCATCATTGATTTCTGTGATGTTTTTGAAAAAGTGGAAATCCCATTCACCGCAAAGTGAGGTGAAAAATGCTGAGTTTTCACGGCGGCTGTCCGTGCTTTCTTCAGTGCTGAACGGGATAAAATATGCTCTTGGTTCTTCACAGCCAATATGAAGAACCTGCGGGTTTTCATAATATTTTTCAAGCTGAATCATAATATCGCTCCTTTATTCAATGCCTTTCAAAGCGTCAAGTTCATCTTTTTCTACCATTATTTTTTTATCTTTAATCAGCTTAACCTCATCTCTTTTATAGACAACGGGGGCGGCATCAAGTCGCCTGTCAAGCTGAATTTTAAGCACACCTTTGAGCAGGTTGACATCAACAACCTTGCCTCTGCCCTCCGGAGTATCAACAATAGCACCGCATTTAGGGGTGATTTTTAAAAGATGCTCGTAGGCATTCTGCTCATATTTAAGGCAGCACATAAGTCTGCCACAAGTGCCGCTGATTTTTGCAGGGTTAAGTGAAAGTCCCTGCTCCTTTGCCATTTTAACGGTAACAGGCTGGAAATCACCAAGGAAAGTGCCGCAGCAGAAAGGTCTGCCGCAAACACCAAGACCGCCAAGCATTTTGGATTCATCTCTCACACCAATCTGGCGGAGCTCAATTCTTGTGTGGAACACACTTGCAAGGTCTTTTACAAGCTCTCTGAAATCCACTCTGCCGTCTGCAGTGAAATAAAAGAGAATTTTGCTGTTATCAAAGGTATATTCAATATCAACAAGCTTCATATCAAGGCCGTGCTTGATGATTTTTTTCTCGCATATTTCAAATGCTTTTTTCTCTTTTTCTTTGTTTTCGGCAACCTTTTCAAGGTCCTCTTCCGTAGCAATTCTGAGGAGCTTTTTAAGTGGTTTGATGATTTCTTCCTCAGGTACATCATGGTTGGCTGTTGCAACCATACCACATTCAACACCACGGGCGGTTTCAACAATAACCTTATCGTTAATATTAAGCTGATGTCCGTCTGGGTCAAAGTAATAAACCTTGCCCACTTCTTTAAAACGGACTCCGATAACTTCTGCCATATTGTTTACTCCTTATCCCCTCGCCGCCTGCCTTAAACAGCTGCAAAGCCTTGTTAAAAGCAGGTTGAGGTTAGCGTTTTTATTTGCAAAATCGTTTAATTCGTTTATTTTATCAATAAGCTTCATAAGATTATCAAGGGCAAAGAATGATGCACATTTCTGCGATACTTCATCAAATTCTGCCGAGGAAACACCGCTTTTAATAAGCACAGCATTTCTGAATATCTTTTGAAGAAATGAAAGGGTGTTTGTGATAAGCTGTCTGTCTTTTTCAAATACACCCGTTTTAGCCATAAATTCATACTCTGTGGGGAGCATAAGGCTCTCTGCCAGTTCGCCTGCAAGGCGGGTTGCCTTTAAAATGTCTTCATCCGAGGTGCTACCGCTCTCGCCCATTGAATAAACCGTTGCCCTTGAACGGATTGTTTCAAGCATTGAGCCTGCGTTATCACAGCAAAGAATGAATTTAACATTTGCAGGCGGTTCTTCAAGAACCTTTAAAAAAGCGTTCTGTGCGCTGTCATTCATCGTTTCTGCATCCTTGATAATGCAGACCTTACCCTCAGCCTCGCCAGGTTTAATATAAACAGAGGGTTTGATTTTTTCTCTTACGATACTGACAGAGAACTCTTTTTTATTTTTTTCTCTTTCGTATTCTGAAATATCGGGGTGGTATCTGCCTAAAGCTTTTTTGCAATCACGGCAGATTCCGCAGGGAATTTCGCTATCACTGCCACAAAAAGCGGCAGCAGAAAGAAAATACGCAAAATCGACTCTTGAATTGTAATCACCCTTATCAAGAATGATTGCATGGGGCAGTTTTTTGGAGCTGATGACTTTGTTCAGCTCATTTTTTAATTTATCTGTTAAATTAAAATCGTTGATGTTCATATTACATTTTGTAGAACTGCTCAACATCAAGAACGAAAACTGTTGCACCGCCAACTGTAAGCTTCATTTTGGGTGCAGTCATAAAATCAGCGGCAAATGAGGGCATTGAAGCAATTTCCTCTTCACGCTTTCTGCAATTTGTTCTTAAAATGTCAAGTGCATCTTCAAGTCTTTCATCCTCAACACCCATAATGAGTGTGAAGTTGCCTGTTTTAAGGAATCCGCCAGTAGTGGAGAGCTTTGTGGCATAAAGACCTGCACGGCTGATTTCGCTGAGAACTTTGTGGGAATCATCGTTATTGATGATTGCGATGAGAAGTTTCATTTCATTCATCCTTTCTATATTTATACACTGATAGTTTCTACTAAAGCGATTATGAGGGGCATTGTGATAATAGACATAAAGCTTGCCACTGAAACAAGCTGGCTTGCAAGCCCCGTATCTTTGTTATATTTTGCGCTGAAAAGCACTGTGTTGTTGGCTGACGGTGCACTTGAAGAAATCATCATTGCGATTAAAAGTGTACCAGTTAAGCCGAATAATCTGTAAAACAGATACATCACAACGGGCAGTAAAATCAGCTTGATTGAAGCAGTGAGAAAAATCTTTTTGTTTTTGAAAACAGAAAGCAGGTCGGTGTTGGCAAGGTATGTGCCAAAAATAATCATTGCCAAGGGTGTCTGCATTCCGTCAACAAAGCCGACGGGAGCGGTGATAATCTCTGGCAAATTGATATTTAAAAGATAAAAGGGCAAGCCAACCAAAACGCCTAACATACCAGGGTTGATAATAAGCTTTTTGAAATCAAACTTTTTACTTTCAGTATCCATTATAAGAATGCCGTGGGTGAAAGCCATAATGTTGAAAGCCGTAACAACACCCGAGCAATAGAAAACGCCCTCACTGCCAAGAATTGCATTTGTTAATGGTAGCACCATATAACCCACATTGCCGTAAACAGCACCGAAGCGATAAATTGCATTTTTGTCTTTATCCCCTTTCAAGAAAAAGGGAGTGCTGATTATAATGCCGACAACATGTATTAAAAATCCGCAGCCAACTGCAATCAAAAGATTTCTTGCAGATTCTTTTGTAAATTCCTGCTCAAAGAAAGAGTTTACAATAACGGACGGGGTTACGATATAAAACAACAAATCGGTGCAAGCTTTTGCTGTTTTTTCTGTATAAAGCTTTGTTTTATCGGTTATGAAGCCGATGAGAACAAGAATGTAGAGAATGCCAACCTGCTTTGCGGCAATCTGAACATTTGATAAAAAGAGCTGACCGTCAAACATCTGAACACCTTGAATTATGCCTTATTTTCTTTTGAACGGTCATATGACCTGCCAACGAGAGTTGCGATAATCATAACTGGAATAAGTACATCGCAAAGCTCAACGCCATAGCCTGTGCAGAGAAGGTCGCTTCTGCCGATAACAAGAAGAACTACTCTTGGAACGAAGCAAGCGAGGGAGAAAACAACGGCAGGAATACCGTATGCAAACATCTTGAAATAGCTTTCGCCATCGTCAACCTCTGACGCTGTCTGAGCGAAATAGAGAAGATAAAGCATTGTGAAGCCGATAGCAAAAAGGCTTATGAAAAGATCTGAAACATTGATGAAGCTGATTGTTGTTTTGAACTTCATAAGGATTCTCGCAACAGTCCACAAAGGAAGCGCAAGGGCGAATGTTCTTAATTTGTAGCCCACATTTTTCTTTGAGAAATAGCCGATTGCCATAACAACAAAGTAAATTGCTGAAACAAGTGCGAAAACTGCCTCAAGCAAAACAATTACACCGCCCTGCTGTGAAATGTACTGAAGCTTTGTCTGGTCAAATTTATAAACATAATCCTGACCCATTGAAAGGAAAGATGTGAAGCATTTAACAGCATCTGTTACAAAGCCGAAAGCGGCAAGAAGAAAAGCTAATCCGCCTGCAACAGGTGAAAGCGAAATCTTTCTGATTTCAAGATTCTTTTTGTTTGAGTAAGCAACAGCAACACTGAAAGCTGCAACAAAAAGCATAATTGCATACATTAGATAAACTGAGAAATCTACCTTTGAATAGAAGCCTGTCTGAGGCTCAAGGATTGTGAAATACTGATAAATTCTCAATGGGCAGAGGGCAAGGATGCCGACAGCCATTGCAATGAAAGATGCGGTGAATGGATAACTTTTTGAATTTTTCATAAATTACACCCGATTCTTATTTTTCAATACGTTCCGACGCAGGAATGTATTCTGAGTTTATTTTGTAATCGTAAGCTCTGTCGTCAAGCTTAATATAATCACGCTTTGATGCAACATTTTTGTATGCAGGTCTGATAATTTTTCTGCCAGTTGTAATCTCTTCGATTCTGTGGGCAAGCCAGCCTGAAAGCCTTGCTGTTGCAAAAAGCGGAGTAAACAAATCCTGTGGAATACCAAGCATTTTGTAGATAAAGCCTGAATAAAGATCAACGTTAGCGCAGATGTTTTTGTTGATTCCCTTACTTTTGCGGAAAATTTCGGGAGTCAGCCTTTCAACTGCATCAATAAGCTTAAATTCTTCTGTCATTCCAACCTTTTCAGAGAATTTTCTTGCTTCTTCTTTAAGAATAACGGCTCGTGGGTCAGAAAGAGTATAAACAGCATGACCCATACCGTAAATAAGACCTGAATGGTCAAAAGCCTCTTTATTGATGATTTTGTAGAGATACTCTTCTACTTTTGCGTCATTGGTGTAGTCCCCTGCATTCTCCATTATATCTTCAATCATACCGGCAACCTTAAGGTTGGCACCGCCGTGGCGAGGTCCTTTAAGTGAACCGATACCAGCGGCAATTGCTGAGTATGTATCTGTTCCGCTGGAGGTTACAACTCTTGTTGCGAAGCTGGAGTTATTACCGCCGCCATGCTCTGCGTGAAGCATAAGGCAGGTATCAAGAAGAAGTGCTTCATCCTCAGTGAATTTTCTGTTTGATCTGATAGTATTCAGAATACACTCTGCAGTTGTCTGCGTAGGCTTGATAGGATGAATATACATACTCTTGCCATAGAAGTTTCTTCTTTTTACCTGATATGAATAAGACATAAGAGCAGGCATTCTTGCAATCAGTTGAATTGACTGCCTGATAACATTCTCAACAGATGTATCATCAGGGTTGTCGTCATATGAATAAAGAGCAAGCACAAGGCGAGCAAGCATATTCATAATATCTTTTGAAGGATTTTTCATTATCATATCTTCACTGAAGTCCTTTGGCAAATCACGGCATTTGCCGAGAATTTCTCTGAAGGTATTAAGCTGGGTTTTGTCTGGTAAAAAGCCAAAAATCAAAAGCCACGCAACCTCTTCAAAGCCAAAACGCTTATCTTCCTGTGCAGAGTGGACAATATCTGATACATTAAATCCACGATAATAAAGGCGACCCTCGTGAGGTACTTTTTCACCATCGTTAAGATAGTATCCGTTAACGGAGCATACACGGGTAAGACCTGCCATAACTCCTGTTCCGTCAGCGTTGCGCAATCCACGCTTTACGCCGTATTTTTCATAATTTTTTACATCAATCGCATTCACTTTGTTTATGTTACTAACTAAAAATTCGATATTTTCCTGTGAAAGCGGTCCATTGTCTGTATACATATTTTCACCACCTAATAATTCTCTTTATTATACATCAAAATGCTGTGTCAAGTCAAGAAAAATAGATAATGAAACAATTTTATTTTTATTTATATCTTGCTACAATTTAAAAGATATGGTAAGATAGCATCAGCATATTTTATGGAGGAACATATGAAAAGTATCGGAATTGACATTGGAACAACAGGAATTTGCGGTGTTTCTGTTGACACAAACAGCGGTGAAATATTAAAAACTGTCAGCCGTGAGAATGATTGTTTTATAAAATCCGACCTTGATTTTCAAAAAATTCAGGACGGAGAAAAAATACTTTCAAAGGTTAAAGAGATTATTGATGAGCTTTTTGATGAGAATACAGCATCAATCGGGTTTTCAAATCAGATGCACGGAATTATCTATGTTGATAAATCGGGCAAGGCTCTCTCACCTCTTTATATCTGGCAGGACGGACGAGGAAATCTGCTCTATAAAGACGGCAAAACTTATGCTGAATATATGAACTCTTTTGCAGGCTACGGACTTGTAACCGACCTTTATAACCGTGAAAACGGACTTGTGCCAGAGGACACAGCCTTCGCTATCACAATTGGTGATTACTGCATTATGAACATCTGCGAGG
Organism: Acutalibacteraceae bacterium; assembly: GCA_045598085.1. Classification (GTDB taxonomy): domain Bacteria; phylum Bacillota; class Clostridia; order Oscillospirales; family Acutalibacteraceae; genus CAG-488. The sequence goes on along the minus strand of JAZLLI010000053.1, from coordinate 77,051 downwards.
CAGAAAAGCCCCTTATGCACATCACAAATGCTGCAAGTTTTGGCGGATTTGACTGCGAAAATTATCGTTTCACCCTTGATTTGCCCTATCTCCCCGAGGTTACAAAGGAGCTGAGCGTAGCAGGATATTACAAAAATGTGCCTGTTTGCGTTTCTGTTGGCGATAATCAGGCAAGCTTTATCGGTTCAGTAAGAGATAACGATTTTGCGCTCATTAATGTTGGCACAGGCTCACAGATTTCTGTTATTCAGAAGAGCAGTACGCTCCCTGTTGGCATTGAGGCAAGACCTTTTGACGGCAACGGATACCTTGCCGCAGGCTGTGCACTTTGTGGCGGTCGAGCATTCAAGATGGTTGAAAGATTTATAGCTCAGTGTGCTGAACTTGCAACTGGCGAGCTTCCCGAAAATCTTTATAAAAAAATTGACAAGCTTCTTGAAGAGAAAACTGAAACAACCATGAAAGCAGACAGCAGATTCTGCGGAACAAGGGTTGACCCGTCTGTTAAGGGCGGTTACACTAATGTTGACGAAATGAATTTCACCCCTGCGGATATGATTCTTGCAACGCTTAAAGGTATGAGTCAGGAGCTTTATGATATGTATGCTCTTATGAACGCAGAGAGCAAGGGTCTTGTATGCTCGGGCAACGGCATCAGAAAGAACCCTGCGTTACAGAGAATTATAAAAGAAAACTTCAATATGGATTTGTATTTCCCGCTTTATGAGGAAGAGGCGGCATACGGTGCGGCACTTTCTTCAATGGCTTGCGGTGGAATTTGCAAAGACCTTAATGAAGCGAGAAAACTTATAAAATACAAAGGAGAATAAAAATGTTTTACGATTATCCGATTTTCTTTGAAAAAAACAGAGTATTCAGAGTTTACAAGGGCGGCAAGCTTTTTGCTGATTTCTTCTCTGACGATTCACAGGACGGCAACTACCCAGAAGAGTGGGTTGTTTCATCTGTTCACGCTCTGAATGACGGCAGCACAGATGAATATGAGGGAATTTCAAAGATTAAAGATTCTGACCTTTACCTCAGCGACGCAATGAAGAATTACAAAAAAGAAATGCTTGGCGACAATGACGATATTGGCGTTCTTACAAAAATTCTTGACAGTGCAATCCGTCTGCCCGTTCAGGCTCACCCCGACAAGCCTTTCTCAAAGAAATATTTCAACTCCTGCTACGGCAAAGAAGAGAGCTGGGTTATCCTTGCAACCCGCCCAGGCGGAAAAGTATTCTACGGCTTCAAGGATGGCGTAACACTTGAGCAGTTTGAAAAAGCGATTGAAGAGAGCGAAACCAGCAAAACAGCTATGGAAGAGCTTCTTGAATCATTTGAAGTTAAGCCCGGTGATGTTATTTACATCCCTGCAAAAATGGTTCACGCAATCGGCGCAGGATGTCTGCTTCTTGAGGTTCAGGAGCCATCAGATTTCACTGTTCAGCCTGAGCGTTGGTGCGGTGATTACAAGCTCTCTGACCATGAAATGTATTTAGGTCTTGACAAGAAAACGGCTCTTGAATGCTTTGATGTAAACAAAAAGTTCCCCGCTCCCCTCACCCCCAATGTTATCGAGGAAAAAGACGGCGTGAAGTATGAATCACTCATTGACGAGCGTATGACAAAGACTTTCAATGTAAGAAGAGTTACACTTGACGGCGGCGAATTTAAGATGAACGGCGGAGTTAAGATTTATGTTGTTACAGACGGCAACGGCAAAATCACAGGCGACGGCTACGAAAAAGAAATCACCAAAGGCGATTATTTCTTCATCTCTGAATCTGCAAAAGATAAATTCACCCTCAACGGAAATATGACACTTATTGAATGCTACAGATAAGCCTATAAATTCAATTTAATAACAAAAGCAAAGCACGGATTAGCTCAGTTGAACTAATCCGTGCTTTTATGAAAGGAAGATAAAAAAGAGAATTGGTTATCTTTCTTCTCGGAAATATGAAAGTCCGAGACTTGCAGGTGGCTGGAATTCACGCTTCTGAAGCATACTGATGATAACAAGAACGATGATTGTTACAGCATAAGGTGCCATTTTGAAAAGCTCCTGTGTGCCCATGCCAAGACCTGGGATGTAGTTGTGGATGATGAAAAGTCCACCGAAAAGGATTGAACCGAAAATGCTGATGTTCGGTCTCCAAATTGCGAAAATAACAAGTGCAATTGCGAGCCATCCTCTATCGCCAAAGCCATCGTTTGACCATACACCGCAAGCGTAATCCATAACATAGTAAAGACCGCCGAAGCCAGCGATTACGCTGCCGAGGATGATTGAAACATATTTGTAACGCTCAACATTAACGCCTGCGGCATCTGCTGTTGCAGGGTTTTCACCAACTGCACGAAGCTTCAAGCCTGAACGGGTTTTGTTGAAATAAAGTGAAACAGCAATTGCGATAATAATTGCAACATAAGCAAGGAAGCTGTAAGAGAAAAGAATGTCGCCTACAACACCGAGCTTCTCTGCAAACGGAAGCGTTGTTTTGAAGCAAAGGCTTGTTTTTGAAAGTGTGATTGAGGGAACATCAAGACCTGAAAGCTTGATAAGTGAACCGCCAAAGAAGTTACCGAAGCCAACACCGAATGTTGTGAGTGCAAGACCTGTAACATTCTGATTTGCTTTAAGAGTAACTGTGAGAAGTGCGTATATATAGCCCATAATAGCTGAGCCGATAATTGAGCAAAGAAGAGGAATAAGAACTGCAAGGAATGAATTCATATGTGCCGCATTCTGCTCATAGAAGAATCCGCCGATAACACCGCAGATACCGCCAACATACATAACACCTGCTGTGCCGAGGTTAAGGTTACCGCTTTTTTCGGTGAGGATTTCACCAGTTGAACCAAACAGAAGTGGGATACCCTGAACAACTGCTCGCTGAATAAATGCTACTACCATCAGTCTTTAACCTCCTTTGTCTTTTCACGGAACTTGAGTTTGTAATTGATGAAGAATTCACTGCCGATAATGAAGAAAATAATGATACCAGTGAGAATATCTGCGAAAGATTCGTTAAGACCGAAAATCATTGAGATTTCGCCTGCGCCCTTCTGAAGGAATACAATAAGAAGAGCTGTGAGAATCATATAAATCGGATTAAACTTTGCAAGCCATGAAACCATGATAGCTGTGAAGCCTCTGCCGCCTGCTGTATCTCTTGTTACAGTGTGGTCTGTGCCTGCTACCATAAGAAGTCCTGCAATACCGCATAAAGCACCTGAAAGAATCATTGTTCTTATAACAACTTTCTTAACATTGATGCCGATATATTTAGCTGTGTTTTCGCTGCCGCCAACAACAGAAAGCTCATAGCCGTGCTTACTGTATTTAAGGTAGATATACATAATAACTGTGAGAACAATTACGATTGCAACATTGCAGAAATATTTCTGACCGAAAATAGTTGGGAACCAGCCTGCGTTTGTTGTGGGATTGATGATGCCGATATGACCCGAACCAGCAGGAACTGACCACTCGAAAACAAAATATGAAACAATCTGAATTGCGATGTAGTTCATCATAAGGGTAAAGAGTGTTTCGTTTGTGTTCCAGTTAGCTTTGAAGAAAGCAGGGATAAAGCCCCAAATTGCGCCTGCAACAACGCTTGCAACAACCATTACAAGGATAAGTGCCCAGCCAGGGATTTTATCGCCAAGGAAAATCATACAGGTTGCAGAAGCGAGTGCGCCCATAAGAACCTGACCCTCTGCACCGATGTTCCAGAATTTCATTTTGAAAGCGGGTGTAACTGCAAGTGAGATACAAAGAAGAATTGCTGTATTCTGAGCAGTTGACCAGATTTTTCTCTCTGTTCCAACAGCACCGGAAATCATTGTGCCATAAACATCAAAAGGATTTTCGCCTGTAACAAGAACAGTGATGATACCGCAGACAATAAGTGCCGCAACAATTGAAACGATTCTGATTAACCACGATTTTGTGGTGGGTAAGTTGCCCCTCTTTACGATATGAAAAAGAGGTTCGCTGACTTTTTCTTTATTTTTCATTTGTATCAGCACTCCTTCCTTTTGTCATAAGTACACCGATTTCTTCTTTTGTTGTGTTTCGAGCATCAACAATACCAGAAATCTCGCCCGAGCTAATAACAACAATTCTGTCGCAAAGCTCAATAAGAACATCAAGGTCCTCACCAACGAAGATAACGGATGTTCCCTTTTCTTTCTGCTCATTGAGCAGGTTATAAATCATATAAGATGAGTTGATGTCAAGACCACGAACGGGATATGCAACCATCAGAACCTTGGGATTGGCTTTAATTTCACGACCAACAAGAACTTTCTGAACATTACCGCCTGAAAGACGGCGAACAGGAGTTTTAGCAGATGGAGTAACAACCTCAAGCTCCTCAATGATTTCATTTGCAAGGTCTGTTGGAGCCTTTTTCTCAACAAAAACAGATTTGCCTTTTTTGTAGCTGCGGAGGGTCATATTATCAATAATATCCATATTGGCAACAAGACCCATGCCAAGTCTGTCTTCGGGAACAAAAGAAAGTCGGATACCCATTTCACGAATCTGAAGCGGAGTTTTATCACGAAGATTTTCTTTCTCGCCTGTTTCAGTGTTATTATAGAGAATCGAACCACTGCTCAGATGACGGAGACCTGCGATTGATTCAAGAAGCTCACGCTGACCGCTGCCTGCAATACCTGCGATACCGAGAATTTCGCCCGACTTTGCAGTGAAATTAACATGGTTAAGGATGTTGACACCCTCACGGTTGTTGTAGCTGATGTTTTCGATAATAAGGCGATCCTCTTTATTTTCAATATCTGCTCTTTCAATGTTAAGGTCAACCTTTTTACCAACCATCATTTCAGTAAGGATTGATTCATCAGCATCGGCAGTGTTGATTGTGCCGATATAAACGCCCTTTCTGAGGACAGAAACTTTATCAGAAATTTCAAGAACTTCGTTAAGCTTATGAGTAATAATGATAATTGACTTGCCGTCTTTTTTCATATTACGCATAACATTGAAGAGCTTGCCTGTTTCGTGAGGTGTGAGAACGGCTGTAGGCTCGTCCAAAATAAGAATATCCGCACCTCTGTAAAGAACCTTGATTATTTCAACAGTCTGCTTTTCTGAAACAGACATTTCATAAATCTTTTTATTAAGGTCAATCTCAAAGCCATAAGCATCACAGATTTTTTTAATCTCTTTTGCTGATTCTTTGAGGTTGTATCTACCCTTTTCTTCAATACCCAAAACGATATTCTCAACCGCAGAGAAAACATCAACAAGTTTGAAATGCTGATGAATCATACCGATTCCGTGAGCAAAAGAATCTTTTGGGGATTTGATTACAACTTCTTCGCCATTGATAAAGATTTCACCGTGATCAGGGAAATAAATACCCGCAAGCATATTCATGAGGGTAGTTTTTCCGCTTCCGTTTTCGCCGAGGATTGAGAGAATCTCGCCACGGTCAACAGTAAGTGAAACATCTTTGTTGGCAACAATACTACCGAATGTTTTGGTAATATTTTTTAATTCGATTGCCGGTTTTAAAGCCACTTTATTTCCTCCTTTAAACGCAACGCTTTATTTTTCAAGGAAAGATTGAACAATTCAAGCCTTCTTTCAAAAATAAAAACCATATAGGCGGAGTTTTTAGCTCCGCCTATTGTTTTTAAAATGTGATCAGAACTTTGTATTCAGAAGTGAAATACCATCAATCTTGAGGTCAAAGTAAGGTGCTGAACGGAATGAAGATTCCATAAACTGACCATCTTTGATAACTTCTGTATCGGGTGTGTAATCTGCATCTGAATCAACATCTGCTTTGTAAGACTCAACTTTCTTGCCATCAACTGTGATGTAGTTATCCTTAGCTGTGTCAAATACTTTAACTGTGCCAGCTTCGATTTCTTTCTTAACTTCATCAAGCTTAGCCTGTGTGTCCTTAGCAGCAGCCTGCTCGTTTACTTCTGTAAGAAGAACAGACTCTGTTGCAAGTGTGCCTGTCCAGTCAGCATCAATTGCTTTGCCATCACGAGTGCACTCGATCATATATTTCATGTAAGGAGCCCAGTTGATTCTTGAAGATACGATGAATGTGTTGGGGCAAGCAACTGCTGTGCTGCCGTTGTAAGAAACATTGGGGATACCTGCTGTTTCGCAAGCTGTGGGAGCACCCATTGAGTCAGCGTGCTGGCTGATAAGATCAACTTTTCTGTTGATGAGTGTCTGAGCAGCTTCTTTTTCAGCTGTTTCATCATACCATGAACCTGTGAACTGAACGTCCATTACAACATCGGGGCAAACAGATTTTGCGCCAAGATAGAATGCTGTGTAGCCAGAAATAACCTCTGCATATGTATATGCGCCAACGTAACCCATCTTAGGAACGTCGCCTTTAAGTTTGCCAGCCTCTTTGAGCTCGTTAAGCTTCATACCTGCTGCAACACCTGCAAGGTAACGACCTTCATAAATTGAAGCGAAAGCGTTGTGGTAGTTAGCAAGACCCTCTGTGTGTGCCTTTGTACCTGTTGCATGGCAGAACTGAACCTCAGGGAACTCTTTAGCAGCCTGAATCATGAAGTCCTCATGACCGAAGCTATCTGCGAATACTGCTACGCAACCCTGGTCAACAAGGTCTGCAGCTGCATCATAGCAAGCTGAGCTTTCATCAATGTTTGTTTTGAAAACAGGTTCAGCACCGAGCTCTTCACAAGCTGCCTTTGCAGCTTCAAGGAAGTTCTTGTCGTAAGTTGAGTTTTCGTCATGTAAGAAGATGAAACCAACTTTGAGAGCTTCTTTCTTGTCTCCGCCGTTTTTGCCACTGCAAGCTGCAAAGAGACCTGCAACAAGAACAACAGCGAGGAGAATGGCTAAAAATCTTTTCATTTTTGTTTTCCTCCGATTTTTGTTTTTTATTTGCAATAAATTATTGCCGAAAATTAGTTGCGGAAGGTGATACTTCCGTCATCAGACATTGAATCAATAATTGCAAGAGATTCAACTCTGATGCCTTTTGCTCTCAGTGCGTCGCCGCCACCCTGATAGCCTTTTTCAATAACAGTGCCTGTGCCGACAACTGTTGCGCCCGCCTGATTAACAATATCAATAAGGCCGTTAAGTGCCTCACCACGGGCAAGAAAATCATCAATAATAAGCACCTTATCCTCTGGGTTAAGATATTCTTTAGAAACAACAACGGTGTTTACTGAACCATGAGTGAATGATGCAACCTGTGAAGAATAAACATTGTCTGAAATATTCTTTGACTTTGATTTTTTGGCAAAAAGAAGCGGCACCTGGAAGTATTTTGCAACAAAACAGGCTATTCCTATACCAGAAGCCTCAATTGTAAGCACCTTTGTTACTTCGCAGTTGCCGTATAATCTATGAAATTCTTTACCTATCTCATCAATAAGCTGCACATCCATCTGATGGTTTATAAAACCGTCTACCTTCAGAATATCACCCGGGAGCACCTTGCCATCCTTTATAATCCTGTCGATTAGAAGTTTCATTTAATAAATCCCCCTCAGATGTTACTGAACGAGTATTATTATACAATATATTGTAGATTATTGCAATAGATTAAATAAAATAAATCTTCCAAAATGAATTAACAGAAAAAAACAATTTTAGAGCATTTTTAATAAAATCTATCAAAAGCCTCAAAATATCCGTTGAATTTTCAGTTTTTATCGCTTCTGAAATATCCTCCACAACTGGCATTTCTGATGAATTTTTAAGTGGAGTCTGATTGATGAAAGAAATATATTCGTCATTTTCACTATCTGATGTAATAGTCATATCAGCATTTTGACGAACAGACGCACGAAGCAAACCAGCATCCTCAAGTAAGTACATATCGCTGTCTGTGATAGCTCCGTCCCTGTCTGCATCTGCCGCTTCAACGATAATTTTGTCTGTATTAGCGGGTGTGAGCATATCCCACAAAAATGCAAGAACCATAAAAGAATCTGCTCCGTCATAGAAGCCGTCATTGTTCAAATCACCATAAAGAAGCGTTCTGTAAGAAACAACGGGTGTGTCGCCATACATTACAGTTGCGTGAGTGCCCGTGCCCATAAATTCGTTATCATAAACGAGGGTGTAACCGCTCTGCAATGTGAGATAGTCAGACAAATCACGAAGTCCGCAATGGATACCTCTAATAATATAATCGTTGCCGATTTCTGCACCGTTTTTGGTGGTTACGGGGTTAATTTTAGCTGTTGTTGCTCCCTTTGCAGTAATAGTTGCCTTATACACAACTGGGGCTGAATCACTTTCGACAGACACAAAGCCTGTGCCAGCTGGCAAATATATGTAATAATTATTATCTGACGGATGCTCACCGCAGATTGAAATATCTTTGCCGTTGCCATAAATTGCATTTACATTGCTGAGCGATGAAGCGTCAACTTTTACGGCATAGACCTTTTCGCCGTCAGAATTTACAGGTACATCTGTTGATTTAAGTCCACTGCCTGCACCGATATTGGAAGTCGTATTGCTAACAGCTTTAACTGAGCCGCCATTGATAACAACATTGCCCATTTCACCATACCAGCCACCGCCGATACCTGCGGCATCTTCGCCGCCGATTGCTGTAACTGTGCCGCCGTTAATAGTGATGTTTCCGCCGTCTGAGCCATCACCGCCGCCAATACCAGCAGCATAGCTTCCGCCGATAGCATAAACATTACCGCCGTTTATTGTGATATTTCCGCCTGTGCCGCTACTTCCGCCGCCGATACCTGAGCTTTCGTCAAGGCACTGTGCTTTAATTGTGCCAGAATTTATAATCAAAGTGCCGTTTGACATACCGTTGCCGCCGCCGATACCTGCCTCCCCTGCACTTCTTGCAGTGAGAGTTCCGTCTCCTGAAAGGATAACTGTGCTGTCCTCCGAGATTTCAAGACCTGCCCTTGCGTTGCCGCTTTTAAGTGAATTTTCGCCTGTGAAGAAAATATCTGCCGTTGCGCCCTCACAAACTTCAAATGCACAGTCAAAATATCCCTCAGCATTGATTGTAACATTTTTGAGGGTAATGAAGTTGTTGCCGCCCTCAATAACAACTGTGTTTGATGTGGCTTTTGTGCCAGTCATTGCAATGCAATAGCCAGTTTTGTTGACGGTTGTAATTTTCTGACCGAAATAGCCGTAGCCTGAAACATAGTTATCGCCGATAGTGATATTGCCTTTATCAATATAAAGGAATGTAAGGTCTGTGATTTCAACAGCAAATGCAGGAGAAACCAATGATAAAACAAGAATTAACGCTAAAAAAATAACTGAAAGCTTCTTTAAAATTTTCATAAAAGCACTCCTTTCAATAAAATTATAACAGTATAAATTCATTTTGTAAACGATAAATATATAGAAAAATGCGGACTAACACAGGGCTAATCCGCAAAAATTCAAAGTGAAACAACAATTTCATAAACTGCACTCATCATCTTTTTGAAAAGTGAAAATGCAGTTTCAAGAATATTTGTTATAAGTGAAAAATAGTCAAAAGGTTCTTTATAATCGCTGTTTATAGGTTTAAGAGTGTTATCGTCGTAATCAAAAATCATAAACTGCGAATAGTTTTCGTTATCAAAAACAGTAAGCTGAGTTTCGGAATCTGCAAGCCAGAAAAGGAAATCGGTCGTTTCGCCAACATTATAGTCAACATGAGCCTGATCTTTAATAAACCATGTGCTGTCGGGGTATATACAGGTTGAAGCGTCCACAACATTATCAGCTGAAAGGTGATTATGACCGTCCTCAACTGCCTGCTTGTAGTTTTCGGGCAGAGTGCTGTCCATATCTGCACACACTGCGCCTGCGGAAGCATACTTAACATCAATAAGCAGGTCATTGTTTAAATCAGAGCTTGGAGAAACAGGAAGAGCCTGCATATTATACTGACATACAACATAAACGCCCGTGCCGTCTGCCATAGCAGAATCAAGAATATCCTTGGTTTTCAGCTGAACATTGTTAATATATTCGTCGCATCTTTTAATAAGAGCAGCATTTTTATCGCTATCAAGCATATATGCCTTTGATGCTTCGTATTCGTCAGCTGTTACAAGGTCAAGAATACCAGGCATTTTGCCGAAAACATCCTTTAAAAGAATGTCATAAATATCGTCTGTATATGTATCAATAATGCCATTTGCCCAGTCAACAAGTGTGTCTGCAAGACCGACTTTATCAACTGCATACATCAACGCTTTGAAAAGAAATTCTTTTAAATCGCCTTTGCCGAGGTTGACAACACGGCGGATAAGTGCGCCTTTTTCAAGATAAAGCTCGCCCTGATACATTTCGCCAACAGCGGTTACACCTTGGAAAGCGGTTGAAAGAAGCATAAAATTCTTGATTGAGGAATGACCGTATTTATAAAGATAAGACATTGAAACAACACCGCCCATGCTACAGCAGGCAAGGTTGACTTTATCACAGCCTTTATCTTTTTTGATTGATTCAATCAAAGCATTAAGCTCATCTGCATGGCAGAGTGGGTCAAGTCGCCAGTCATAATTGAAGAAATAAACATTCTCTGCGCCGTATTTCTGCACAGCGGCATTGAGAATACCCTGCTCGTCCTTTGTTTCGCCCTCATAAACCCACTGATTTTCTGCCATTGATGACATGAAAGTGGGAGTTGCAATGTTATAGATTGAATCGCCGTTGTCATCGCATTTGAGGTCTTCAAACATCTTATCAACAGCGGTGAGAAGTCCTTTTGTGAAATCTTCCTTGTTGCCGTTAAGCGCAAGCTTTGCAAGTGGCTTCACAAGTTCTTTGCCGAGCTTCAGAAATGAATCGCCTGAAAGTCCCCAAACTTTCTTTTCGTTTTCTGTACCGTAATCCTTATAAAGAGGCAAAACATCCATACCAGAAACGAGCACAAAAGGGGTTGTTTCTTTTTTAGATGCGTATGCAGGGATGCACACAGAAACGAGCAGAACTAAAACGAGAATCAATGAAAGAACCTTTTTCATAATTATTCCTCCTTAGTGAGCTTAGCAAAGTTTGCCATAAGCTTTTTGGTGCCTGCTTTATCAAAAGCAATTTCAAGCAGTGTATCGTTAGCAACAGGCTGAACCTTTAAAATAACACCTTTGCCAAAGATTTTGTGCTTAACAGTATCGCCAACAGAGTAAGAAACAGAGGAAGCTGATTTGGGTTTCTGCGCTGTGGCAGGCTTTGAAAATCCTCTGTTGATTTTGTTGCGTGAATAGTAGCTGTCCATTGGGCTGTCCACTGCAAAATCAGAAGAGTGTGATTTACTTTCAACTCTGCCAGAGGCAAGGGTTGTTACGCCTGTACGCTCCACAAGCTCGTCTGGGATTTCTTTTAAAAATCTTGACGGAGCATTGTGTGATGTTGAGCCAAAAAGAAGCCTTGTGCGTGCATAGGTCATAAACAACTGCTGTTTAGCTCTTGTGATACCAACATAAGCAAGTCTGCGCTCTTCCTCAACATCAGCAGGGTTATAAACTGACTGGATACCAGGGAAAATGCCCTCTTCCATACCAGGAATGAAAACAATTGGAAATTCAAGTCCCTTTGCGGAGTGAAGCGTCATCATAGTAACAGTTTCGTTGCTTGCGTTGTAGTTATCAATATCTGTCATAAGGGCAATATCTTCAAGGAAGCCGTTAAGGTCGCCATCCTCATTCTCTTGCTGATACCTCAAAAGGTTGTTTTTAAGTTCGGCAAGGTTGCCCATTCTGTCTTCATATGTTTCTTTATCAAGTGCAAGTGCGGTATAGTATCCGCTCTTTTTAAGTATTGTTTCAAGAAGCTGGTCAAGGGCGAGATTCTCTGCATCATCCTGTATATCTTTAATAAATGATGCAAATTCAAGCATTTTTTTAGATGCTCTTGAAAGTGCGGGGTATTCGTCCGCATGAGCGATAACATCAAAAAGGCTTGTGCCCATACCTGCCGCAATCTCTGCCGCATTGTTAAGGGAGGTTTCGCCTATTCCCCTCTTCGGCTCGTTGATGATTCTGCGCAGACGCACCTCGTCATTCACATTGTTAATAACTGTGAGATAAGCCAGTGCATCCTTAACTTCTTTTCGTTCATAGAATCGAAGTCCACCAATGATTCTGTAAGGAACACCTGACCTTATGAACGCATTTTCAATGTTATTTGACTGAGCATTCATTCTGTAAAGAACTGCAATATCGTTCCAGCTCTTGCCCTTTGCAACCTGCGCTGAAACAGCATCTGCAATATACTTTGCCTCGTCATTTTCATCATAAGATGTGTTTACTGTTATTTTATCGCCTGTGCCGTTAGAAGTCCAAAGGTTTTTACCCTTACGCTGAACATTGTTTGCAATAACTGCGTTGGCGGCATCAAGGATATTTTGTGTTGAGCGGTAATTCTGCTCAAGGCGGATAACCTTTGCGTTTGTGTACTGATCCTCAAAAGAGAGAATATTCTCAATTGTGGCACCTCTGAAACGGTAAATACTCTGGTCATCATCACCAACAACGCAGATATTCTGATATTTGCCTGCGAGGAGCGTTGTGAGTCTGTACTGAGCGTGGTTAGTGTCCTGATACTCGTCCACCATTACATATCTGAATTTATTCTGATAATATTTTCTGACTTCCTCGTTGTTTTCAAGAAGTTTAACGGTGTTATAGATAATATCGTCAAAGTCCATTGCATCAGCAGTTTTCAATAATTTCTGATAGCGTGCGTATGCTTCTCCGATTTTTTTCATTCTGAAATCGTTGCCTGCCTGCTGGAGATATTCCTCGGGGGAAATCATCTGATCTTTTGCGTTGCTGACCTCTTTAAGGATAACCTTGTGAGAGAGCATTTTATCATCAATTGAAAGAAGCTTCTGCACCTGCTTCATAACACGCTTTGAATCGTCTGTGTCATAAATTGTGAAATGGTTGGAATAACCGAGGCTGTCGCCATATCGTCTTAAAATTCTTGCGCATGATGAATGGAAAGTGCTTGCCCAGATGTCCATTGCGGCATCGCCAAGCATTTTTGAAAGACGCTCTTTAAGCTCTGTTGCCGCCTTGTTTGTGAAAGTGATTGCAAGAATTTCCCACGGTCTTGCTGGTCTGACGCAGAGCAAATCATAAACATCAAAAAGGTCAACTGTGTCATCCTGCAAATATTCACGCATGAGCGCAACATCCATTTCGGTTGGTTCAAATTCACATTCATCTGAATAATATGCCGAGCCGTATTTTATTAAGTTTGCAATTCGGTTAACAAGAACCGTAGTTTTTCCGCTGCCTGCACCTGCAAGAAGCAGCAAGGGGCCTTCTGTTGTGAAAATAGCCTCTTGCTGCTTGTCGTTCATCTTTTGAAAATCTTTTGCAATTATGCGGCGGCGAAGTTCAAGAAATTCGTCTTTTAACATAATTTTACCTTCAAAGAATTATATTGAAATTTCGTGTGCGATTTTGTAAAGCTCAAGGTCAATGCTCTTTTTCATGTTGAGAGCTTCAAAAATATCATAGTCAACGATTTCATCTTTCTGAGCGGCAACTACTCTGTTACCAATACCCTTGAGAAGAAGCTGAACAGCATAGTAACCCATACGGCTGCCCATAACTCTGTCTTTAACAGAGGGTGAACCGCCACGCTGAACATGACCGAGAACAGTTGCACGGGATTCAACGCCTGTTTCTGCCTGAATACGCTTTGCAAGCTCATCAACACCGCCAATGCCCTCTGCAACCATAATTACAAAGTGTGATTTACCAGTTTTCTGAGTTCTGCGGATTCTGTCGATAACATCACGCTCAAAATCATACTCAACCTCGGGAATAAGGATTGATGTAGCACCGCAAGCGATACCTGCATTAAGTGCAAGGTAGCCTGCTCTTCTGCCCATTACTTCGATAACTGAGCAACGGTCATGTGATGCTGTTGTATCTCTGATACGGTCAACCATTTCCTGAATTGTGTTAAGGCAAGTGTCATAACCGATTGTGTAATCACAGCAAGCAATATCGTTATCAATTGTGCCAGGAACACCGATGCAGGGAATTCCTCTTAAAGAAAGGTCTCTCGCACCTCTGAATGTGCCGTCGCCACCGATAACAACAACGCCCTCAATGCCTTTTTCTTTGCAAACCTTAATAGCCTGCTGCATACCCTCTTCTGTTGCGAATTTTGGGCTTCTTGCAGAGAAAAGCTTTGTGCCGCCACGATTGATAATATCGGAAACTGAACGGAGATCCATAAGGGTCATGTTATCGTTCATAAGTCCCTCATAACCTCTTTCGATTCCGTAAACTTCAAGTCCGCTTTCGCAGCCTGCACGCACTACAGCACGAACAGCCGCATTCATTCCGGGAGCGTCTCCTCCGCTTGTAAGAACAGCGATTTTTTTCATTATTTTATCCTCCTTGGGTTATCAAAAAATGTCAAGATTACACGATATTTTACTACATAATTACATCTATGTCAATTTGTTTAGAAAAGTTTTATGTTAATTTTTTTATTTTATAGAGATTTTTATTTTGAAACAACATTTTCATCGCCTAAAAGTGCTTTAAGTTCCCTCATAAGCGGTTCATTTTCATAAATAAATTTCTCTTTTGGCAACAGAGTATATTTCTTTGTATCATTAAAATAGAAATACACTGGCACATTGCCGTCAAAAATAGCCATATACTGCTCCGCTTTTTTGATTCTCACATCATTCTGATTGTCAAATCGCAAGAAAATGCCTTTTCGCTTTCTTTGCGGTTGAGCATCTTTTTTCTGATATGGTGCGGTGTTGCTCTTTTTAAGCGGAGTTGCTGAATCGGGCGATTCTATCATATCGCAGAGGATTTTCGGGTCTTCGTCCTCACGGATATTAACTCTGCCTGTGAAAACATAAACGATGCCCTCTTTAAGCAGATGAGCCACAGCCTGATAAACCTTCGGGAAAATCAGAAGCTCAACAGTGCCAGTTGTGTCTTCAACAGTAACATAAGCCATTGTTGTGTCATTCTTTGTTATTTTTTTCTTAACAGAGGTGATTATTCCCATAATTCGCACTCTGTCATTGTCTGAAAATCCGCTGTCATCAGTGGTGAGTGCGCCAATATCCGTGCATTTCAGCTCTCTCACCTTTTCAGTATATGCAAACATAGGATGTCCTGACAAAAACAATCCTGTTGTTTCTTTTTCCATTGCAAGAAGCTCATTTGACGGGTATTCCTCAATGAATTTCAGCGTTGGCTCTGCAACAGGTTCAGATGAAACACCAGCATCAAACAGACCAATCTGACCGTCAATGTTTCTTCGCCTTGAATCATCAAGAGATGAAAGAATTTCGTTCATACCGAGGAGCATTGAACGGCGGTTAGCATCAAGTGAATCTAAAGCACCACATTTAACAAGGCTTTCTAATGCTCGCCTGTTAAGGTCAGTACCCTGCATACGCTTGCAGAAATTATAGAATGTAGTGAATTTGCCATTCTGACGCTCATAGATAATTCTTGAAATCAGCCCTCTGCCAAGATTTTTAACGGCGAGCAGACCGAAGCGGATATTTCCGTCAGAAACAGTGAAAGAATCGAAGCTTTCGTTTACATCGGGCGGCAGAACCTTTATGCCAATTCGTGTGCAATCGTTGGTGTAGCCTGCAACCTTTGAAGCATTATCAAGCACACTGCTTAAAAGTGCCGCCATAAACTGGCAGGGATAATGGCATTTTAAATATGCCGTTCTGTAGCACACATAGGCATAAGCCGTTGCGTGGGATTTATTAAAAGCATAAGAAGCGAATGATGACATATCATCAAAAATATCGTTGGCATTTATTTCACTTATGCCGTTTTTGATACAGCCGTCAACAAATGATTCACGCTCTTTTTCCATAACTGCGTGCTTTTTCTTTGACATTGCACGGCGCACAATATCTGCATGACCAAATGAATAGCCTGCAAGGGAGCGGAAAATCTGCATAATCTGCTCCTGATAAACCATACAGCCGTTGGTAACATCAAGTATTGGGCGAAGCATTTCGGTTTTGTAATGAACATCTTCAGGATGATGGCGGTTGTGAATATATGTGTCTATGGAATCCATGGGGCCAGGGCGGTAGAGGGAAAGAACAGCGATAATATCCTCGATATTCTGCGGCTGAAGCCCTTGAAGCACACTTTTCATTCCAGCGGATTCAAGCTGAAAAACACCGTCTGTCTGCCCTTTTGAAATCATACTGAATGTGGCTTTGTCTTCCATATCAATTTTTTCTATATCAAAATCGGGTTCGGTCTTTTGTATCATCTTAACAGCGTCATTGATAACTGTTAAGGTACGCAGACCTAAGAAGTCGATTTTTAAAAGTCCCAGCTCCTCAAGGGTTGTCATTGTGTATTGAGTAACGGGAGAATTATCGTTAAGAGAAAGCGGAACATATGTTGACACAGGGTCTCTTGTGATAACAACGCCTGCCGCATGAGTTGAGGTGTGCCTTGGCATACCCTCCACCTTTCGGGCGGTGTCAATAAGCTCCTTAATTTCCTCTGACGATTCATATAATTCTTTAAACTCTGCACTCTTTTTAAGTGCAGAGTCAAGGGTGATGTTTAACTCTCTCGGCACAGCCTTTGAAACTAAATCTGTTGTAGCATATGAAATGCCCAACGCTCTGCCAACATCCTTAATGGCGGCTTTAGCGGCAAGCGTTCCGAATGTTACAATCTGCGCAACATGGTCTTCACCGTATTTTTCAATAACATAGTCGATAACCTCGCCCCTACGCTCGTAGCAGAAGTCAACATCAATATCGGGCATACTTACCCTTTCGGGGTTAAGGAAACGCTCAAACATCAAAGCGTATTTCATGGGGTCAATGCCAGTTATGCCAAGGCAATATGCAACAATACTGCCTGCACCCGAACCTCTGCCGGGACCAACGGGGATACCCTCGCTCTTTGCGTGATTTATAAAATCGCTGACTATAAGGAAATAGTCAACATAACCCATATTTTTTATAACAGAAAGCTCATAGTTGAGCCTTTCGTAATATTCTTTGTTATAATTTTTGCCGTATCGCTTAAAAAAGCCGTCAAAGCTCAGCTCTTTAAGGTATTCGTAGTGGTCTTTGCCATCGGGAACATCAAAATTCGGGAGCTTTGTGTTGCCAAATTCAAACTCAACATTGCACATTTCGGCAATTTTTTGAGTGTTGTCTATAGCTTCGGGGATATGAGAAAACAGGCTTCTCATTTCATCCTCGCTTTTAAGGTAAAATTCCTGTGTTTCAAAGTCAAAGCCAGTGTCTTCATCAATGGTTTTGTTGGTCTGAATACAGATTAAAACCTTTTGGATACGGCTATCCTCTTTGCTGATATAATGAGCATCATTTGTGGCAACAAGAGGAATACCTGTTTCTTTTGATAATTTAATTAACTGTGGCTCAATGGCAAGCTGTTCTTTAAGTCCGTGATTCTGAACCTCTATAAAATAATTGCCGTTGCCAAAATTATTCTTATACCAAAGTGCGGTTTCTTTTGCACTCTCATAATCCCCTCTCATAAGTGCCTGCGGAATTTCGCCTGCAAGGCAACCAGAAAGGGCAATTATACCTTCGCTGTATTTTTCTAAAAGCTCTTTATCAACACGGGGTTTGGTGTAAAAACCGCTTGTCCACGCTTCTGACACCATGGCGGCAAGGTTTTGATAGCCTGTGTTGTTTTTGCAAAGGAGAACAAGGTGGTAACGCTCGCTGTCAAGCGCATAGACTTTATCGTGCCTTGACCTTGCGGCAACATAAACCTCACAGCCGATAATTGGCTTAATGCCCTTTGCCTTTGCTTTTTTATAAAAATCAACCACGCCGTACATTACACCGTGGTCTGTTATTGCAAGTGAATCCTGCCCCAGCTCCAAGGCTTTGTCTATAGCTTTGTCAAGCCGACAGGCACCGTCAAGGAGACTGTATTCTGTATGAACATGTAAGTGAGTAAAGCCTCCCATAAATCCACCTTATTTCTTTAAATTCTCTGCCATTTCTATCATTTTATCAAGTCGGTGCTTTATGCCCGACCTTGAAAGGGGCGTTGACAGCTCCTCCCCTAACTGCTTCAAAGACATATCGGGGTTTTCTAATCGAAGCTGTGCAAGCTCTTTATATTCTTCGGGCAAGGTGTCAAATCCCTGCTTTTCAATAATAAGCTCGATTGCCTCTGCCTGCTTCATACCTGCTTTAATTGAACGCTCGATATTGGCACATTCAAAGTTGATTTTGCGGTTAACTCTGTTGCGAACATCCTTTTCAACCTTGACAGACATAATTTCAAGAGATGAAATCTGTGCACCGATATAAGTGAGCATATCCTCGATATTTTCGCTGTCTTTAATATAAATAACATAACTGCTTTTGCGGATAACAGATTTTGCCTGTATATTACTTTCAGAAATCAGATTATGCAAATCCTGACTTAATTTCATATAAGGCACAATAAATTCAAGGTGATAATTTCGCTCGGGGTCGGTTACTGTTCCGCAAGCGAGGAAAACACCTCTCATAAACGCAGGGTAACAGCATTCATCCATCATATTTTCACGGTTGATTCTTAGATTCAGCTGATTTGGCTCATGACCAAAGAAATAGAGAACATTCTCAACATCCTTGCGTTTTGTAATTTCAAACTGATATTTGCTTTTATTTTTTTTAACTTCGCAAAGCTTTTCACCAATACATTCTTCAAGTAAATCACACACATGGCGTGCCACAAGCTCGTATTCGGTTGAAAATTTAATGCTTCTTGAAGAAAAAGATTTACCCATAATAAGCGCACCGTAGCATTCCGCAATTTTACAACAATCCTCTGTTGTTTCGGTTACACGGCATATTTCGCTTTTAACATCCCCCGAAAAAGACACTCTAACACCCCTCTGTTATTTTGATAGCTCTCTGTGGCTTTCGCTTACATTATATTTCTGTGCCTTGATATGCTCATACATATTGTGAGCAAAGCAAACTGAGCGGTGCTGACCGCCCGTGCAGCCAAAAGCAATGGTAAGCTGACTTTTGCCCTCGTTAACATAAAGAGGCAAAAGGTAATCTACAACATCATAAAGCTTTTGAAGAAGAGTTGTTGCTTCTTCAAAGCTCAAAACATAATCGCTGACAGGCTTTTCAAGACCTGTGTGATTGCGAAGCTCCGGCACATAAAAAGGATTTGGCAAACATCTTACATCAAACATCAAATCGCAGTCAGTAGGTACACCATACTTAAAGCCAAATGAAACGCAGTTGATGTGAAGTGCTAAATCCTGATTTTCAAGAAGAATTTCTGCAACTTTCTTTTTGCAATCCATTGCCGCAAGGTTGGTTGTGTCAAGATAATAATCTGCAATGCTCAAAAGCTTGCTTAAAACAACACGCTCCTGCGCAATGCTTTTTGAAAGCGAACCTTTATTTTCAGCAATAAGCGGATGAATTCTTCTTGTTTCTTTATATCTTTTAATAAGTGTTTCATCGTTGGCATCTATAAAGAGCAGTTTATAATCATAACCCTGCTCGCTGATGCGTGAAATCTGCTCAAATGTATCATCAAAATTGGGGCTTGAGCGGATGTCAACAACGATAGCCACCTTTGAGTAATACTCTGAAGCGTTGCCTAAAAGCTGAGAGAATGTAGGCAGAAGCTTTGGGGGAAGATTGTCAACACAAAAATATCCCAAGTCCTCAAGAGCGTCAACAACCTTGGACTTACCCGCTCCCGACATACCTGTTACAATTAAAATATTCATATCTTCCTCCAACTGACTCCTTATCTTACAATTCTAATTTCTGGTTCAAGCTCCACGCCTTTTTCTTCTTTAACGGTGTTTCTTACAAAATCAACAAGTGAAACAACATCGCTTGCGGTTGCACCGCCAATATTGATAATGAAGCCTGAATGTTTTTCGCTAACCTGTGCACCACCGATTGTTTTGCCTTTAAGTCCGCACTCCTCAATAAGTGCGCCTGCAAAATAGCCAACGGGGCGTTTGAATACACTGCCTGCGCTCGGGTATTCAAGTGGCTGTTTAGTTTTTCTTCTGTTTAAAAAGTCATCCATTGCCGCTTTAATTGTCTGACTTTCTTCTTTTTTAAGTTCAAATGTGGCATTAAGAACAGTGTACCCTTTTTTAGCAAATACACTTGTGCGGTAGCCTAACTCCATTTCATCTTTTGAAAGGGTGATAATTTCGCTATCCTCTGAGATGCACTGAACCTCACACACAACATCTTTCATTTCGCCGCCGTATGCGCCTGCATTCATAAACATTGCACCGCCAACACTGCCAGGGATGCCAAATGCAAACTCAAGACCAGAAAGGCTTTCGTTAAGGGCAAAACGGCAAACCTTCATCAGTGAAACGCCTGCATCAGCTTTGATTTTAGTATCTGAAAGCTTTGTGATTTCAGCATTTTCACGACACATAAGTATAACAACAGCGTCAATGCCATCATCAGAAACAAGCATATTACTGCCGTTGCCGAGGATGAATGTACGCACATTTTCACTTTTGCATTTATTAAGAAGAGAGATAAGTGCATCATCACTCTGCGGAATTACAAAAAGCGGAGCGTTGCCGCCGATTTTGAATGATGTGTGATTGCACATAGGCTCATCGAATCGAGCCACACAGCCGTTTTCAACGGCAAAATCATAAATTGACTGAAATTTATTCATATTATTCACCAAGCATAGCGGCACCGATAATACCTGCATCGTTGCCTAATTTTGCTCTGCAAATCTCTGTCTGCTTCTTGGCATATTTTGAGTATCTTTCCTGTTCGCAATACTTACGGATAGGAGCAAGGAGTGTTTCGCCCTCGTTGCAGATACCGCCGCCAATGCAAAGAACATCAGGCTGGAAAACATTGACAATGTTGATAACACCAACTGCTACGTAATAGATATATTTATCAACAACAGCCTTTGCATCCTCATCGCCCATACGCATAGCATCAAACGCTGTTCTGCCGTTTACTCTTTCAATGTCGTTGCCTGCACAGCTCCACATTTTGCTATCGGGATTTTTGAGCATAGCTTCTTTAGTCTGAGCAATAAGTGCTGTTGCAGAAGCATAACGCTCCCAGCAGCCATTTCTGCCGCAGTTGCATGGCTCACCGTTAACAAAAATAACTGTATGACCGATTTCGCCGCCTGCTGAGTTGGCACCTCTGAAAACTTTGCCGTCAATAACAATGCCACTGCCAACGCCAGTGCCAAGTGTTACTGCAACAAGGTTTTTGTGTCCTTCACCAGCACCTGCATAAAGCTCGCCAAGTGCTGCACAGCTTGCATCATTTGCAAAGAAGCAAGGCTTGCCAGTTCTCTCTTCAAGGAGCTTTTTAGCAGGAACCTTGTGGAATTTAAGGTTATTTGAGAAATCAATGTTGCCTGTTTCGTCATCAACAGAGCCAGGTGTACCAACACCTACAACAGAAATATCTTCCATAGAAATGCCTGCGTCAATAAGAGCAAGGTCAATTGCTTTTTTGATGTCGTCAAAAATCTCTTCAGCAGGACGGGGTGCGTTTGTTTTAACTGAACCCTTGCCTACTATATTAAATTTGCTGTCAACAACACCTACTGAAATATTTGTTCCGCCTAAATCTACGCCTATACGATACATAAAAATACCTCCAACGAATTAAAAATCATGCCATATATCAAGCTCTTTCTCATCTGGTGAAATTTCATCCATACCAAGATTATGAAGGAGCTGTCTTGCTGCGTTATAACCCATTTTGCGCTGACGGTTATTCATAGCCGCCGCCTCAATGATGATTGAAAGATTTCGACCGGGCTGAACAGGAACAACAGAAATTGGCACTTTAATGCCGAGAATGTCTGTGTATTCACATTCAAGACCAAGTCTTTCGTATGTTTTGCCCTCTTCCCACGGTTCAAGCTGAATAACCATATCTATTCGCTCAGTGAGCTTAACTGCACCAACGCCAAAGATTCGCCTTGCGTTGATAATACCAACACCACGAAGCTCAATAAAATGCCTTATGTTATCGGGAGCTGAACCAACAAGTGTCCTTGATGATGTTCTGCGGATGTCAACGGCATCGTCTGCAATAAGTCTGTGTCCTCGTTTAATAAGCTCAAGTGCTGTTTCACTTTTACCAACACCGCTTTCACCGAGGATAAGCACACCCTCGCCGTGAACCTCAACAAACACGCCGTGCCTTGTGATTCTTGGTGCAAGCTCAACATTAAGATAAGAAATGATACTGCTCATTATGTCGGATGTAGCATCCTTTGTTCCGAGAAGAGGAACATCAAATTCCTTAGCATATTTTAAAAAGCTATCTGGAAATTCTAAACCTCTTGTAAGTATGACGGCAACAGGCTTCAAAGAAAGGAATGTTTTAACCTTGCTGTCGATTTCATCCTCAGAGAAATGAGTGATAAAATCAAGCTCCTGTGCGCCGATAAATTGTAATCTGTGGGCATCGAAATATTTTTCAAATCCCATAAAAACTAATGATGGTCTGTTTACATCGGGTGAAATGACTGTACGATTTTTAAGGTCTTCTGGTGCATAGACAACCTCAAAGCCGTGTGCGTCAATTATTTTGCTCAAAGAAACAGAATATTTGGTATCCAAAGTAATATATTCTCCTCTCCTTTAGTCTTTGGCAAAAAACCTCAAATGTTATTATATAACAAAAAATGCAATTTGGCTATACTTTTTTTAAATCTTTAAAAATTTTTTATAATTCAAGCATTAAAAAGAGCACAGATTTTAAATCTTTGTCAACGATTTATAACCTGCACTCTCTTAAAAATATATTTGATTTTCGGGCAAAAATTAAGTAGTTATTCCAAGGCTGACAGACAAAGCCTGATTGACCCTGTTCATATCACTTTCGTCAAGATTACCCATTTTCTCTTTAAGTCTTCTTTTATCAAGTGTTCTCACCTGCTCAAGAAGCACGATAGAATCCTTAGCAAGTCCGCACCCGTGAGCGTTCACCTGAATATGAGTGGGAAGCTCTGTTTTGAAGCGTCTGCTTGTGATTGCCGCCGCAATAACTGTGGGGCTGAATTTATTACCTACATCATTCTGAACTATCAGCACAGGTCTGATACCGCCCTGCTCTGAGCCCACCACGGGGCTAAGGTCGGCATAATAAATATCTCCCCGTTTAACTGTCATTTTAATCACTCTCCGTTTTTTAATCAGCAATAGTATTTTTGCCGACTAAAGGTACATTTAAACATTTATTTGGGGAAAATAACTGTACCCTTACATAATATTCCGAAAAGTGAATGTTTGTGTCAAAGTCCGAATATAAAAAATCCGTTTTTTAATGAAGCGGATGTGATGTTGCCTTTTTCGTCTGCAACAATTGTTACACCCTCGCCTGTGTATTCAATTGCACCGTCTGAATTTCTTGAAAAGCCTCCGTTTACAGCACACTGCCGAAGTGCGTTATAAATCTCACGAAACGCAAAATCGTTCGGGAAATCGGCAACAGAATAAGTGTCATTCACATTATCAAAGGTGGTTGTAACAGTATCTGCCGAAAAAGCAAAAGTAAACTCCTTGATAATATCGGGATAAGTCATATTCATTATCATATTGAAATTGGGGTCAAAGGTCATATAACCCTCATACTCTGTGCCGTCAATTTTTGCATGGAATCTTGTAGAGAGAGATTCAAAATTAAGATTATAGGTTTTACCGCCCCGTGTGCAGGAGCAAAGCATACACACTAAAAGAATTGCGCACAACAAACGCTTCATTAAATCAACCCGTTATTCAAATTTTGAAAACAGCTTTGGCAGATGGTCAATCATCATTGACGGTGTCATACCGATTTTTGAGTATTCTTTTGCAGTTTCATCACCGCACATTCCGTGGATAAACGCACCGCAGACAGCACTTGTGTTAGCATCCATACCCTGCGCAAGGAATGAACCGATAATACCTGCAAGCACATCACCACTGCCGCCCTTTGCCATTCCTCCGTTACCTGTGGGATTCACAAAAGCAGTGCCATCGGGGAAAGCGATAACTGAATTGTTGCCCTTTAAAATAAGCGTAACACCAAAATCGCAGGCGAATTTCTTTGCAATTCCAAGGCGGTCAGATTGAATTTCATCAATGGACTTGCCTGTGAGCCTTGACATTTCGCCTGGGTGAGGAGTTAGCACAAGCGGCACCGAAGCTGATTTCAATATATTTATATTACTGGCAACGGCATTTATTCCGTCAGCGTCAATAACAACGGGACATTTTGCGTTTCTCACAATGGTGGTAACGATTCTTTTGGTAGCTTCAATATTTGAAAGTCCGCACCCCACAACGCAGGCTGTGCAGTTTTTTAACACATTCAGCACGGCACTCTCTGCATCAAAAGAGATTCTGCCTGCCTTATCGTCTTTCAACGGCATCATCAACGCTTCTGTAACCTTTGGAGCTATTGCGTTGTATGCCTTTTCAGGGAAAGCAGAGATTACAATGCCTGCTCCGCTTTTAACAGCCGCATTGGTGCAAAGCACTGCCGCACCCTGCATATTTTTGCTGCCAACAACACAAAGCAATTTGCCGTAACTTCCTTTATTTGATTCTGCTGTGCGCTTCACAAGATTATCTTTTACAAATCGTCTGTTGGCAATTTCAAATTCGGTCGCAACATCTTTTTCATAGCAATCGTCAGAAAAGCCGATGTCAACAACGCTTGTTTTGCCACAATAAAACCTTGCAGGCTTCATAGCATGGGCAGGCTTTAAGCAACTGATTGCAAAGGTATAGTTTGCTTTCAGCACTGTTTCACCTGCAAGGGATGAATCACCCTCCAGACCGCTGGGGATGTCAATTGCAATAACCGTCTTTTTAAGAGAATTGATATTCTCAATCAGCTCCGCTGTCAGCCCCTGCACCTGACCTTTGAAGCCGATGCCGAAAATACAATCTATCAGAATATCGCTTTCGGCAATTTTATCAATAGCTGAGTCAGCATTCTTATGAATATCAAGAATTTCTACACCGTCAGCCTTTTTCATCATTTTAATTGCTTCGTCCGCCTTTGGCTGACCCTCTGTCAGCACAACGCAGACAGGCACATCTGACTTTTTTAAATAGCGGGCAATAACAAAGCCGTCTCCGCCGTTTTTGCCCTTACCGCAGAGGATGCAGATTTTCTTTTTCTTATCTGAAAGGATGGATTTCATCAACTTTTCATAGCAGGCTTTACCTGCATTTTCCATCATTTCTATATATGACATTCCGCCTTTGTTGGCATTTTCTTCAATTTTTTTCATTGACTGGCAGGAATAAACCTTCATATTTACCCTTCTTTTTAGAAATTTCACGATTATTATATCACAATTAGGGGTAAATTCAAACGAGCTTTACGAAAAATTTATAATTAACCCCTTGTTAAATTGTGAAAAGTAGTTTATAATAATCAATTGATAGACGGAGGTGTTTGCAATGACTGACAAAACTATAAAATTCTCAATTAAAGAAGAACATGAGAACGAGATGCGCCGTTCTTTACAGTCTGTTTATAATGCGCTTAACGAAAAAGGTTACAACCCCATTAGCCAAATAGTGGGTTATCTTCTTTCAGAGGACCCAACATACATCACAACCTATAACAATGCACGCAGTATAATCAGAAGAATCGACCGTGATGAGTTACTGCAATCTCTTGTCAAGAATTATCTTGATATATAATAGGAGGAATTTGCTTTGGCAAAAAAGAACGAAATCAAATTTTTAACATATAAGGGTAAACCTCTTGTAAGAAGCGGTGATCAGATTTACTACGGCAACATGAGCGACCCTTTTGTTATTTTACTTCAGATTAAGAGCAAAAAAACATTTCAGGATATGGAAGTTGCTGACAGAGTAATGGTTCAGATGATCAGCACTGACTCTGAACTCAGACCAAGAGAACGCATTATTAAAAAGGCTGAGAAAAAAGGTCTTTACAATGCAATGGATATTGGTGCAATCTGGCTTCAGAGAGCTCTTGACAAAAAAGAAAACTGAAAACAAAATAGTTTTAATAAGCAATAAGGCTGCGGCTTTATTGCTTATTTTTTTCACACTCTCCCCTTTTTAAAATATAATGAAACAGGAGGTGTGAAATGAGCAGACTAATTTTAATATCACTTCTGGCAACCCTCGGCACATGGTTTGTAACGGCGGTGGGTGCGGCAACAGTGATATTTTTTAAGCACCCTAATCAAAAAATAATGAATATAATGTTAGGCTTCGCCTCGGGGGTGATGATAGCCGCCAGCTTTTGGTCGCTCCTTGAGCCTGCCATAGACCGTGCAGAGAAAACATCAACGCTCCCCTCTTACCTTGTGGTAACGGCAGGGTTTTTATTTGGCGCAGTGTTTATGTGGATTTCTGATAAAATCGTAACACTTGCAGGCAAAAAGGCAAATTTGCAAACGGGCAGACCATCAGAGCGACTTAACAGAATAATAATGCTTGTGCTTTCAATCACCATACACAACATACCAGAGGGACTTGCGGTGGGAGTTGCATTCGGTGCACTTCAAGGCAAAGAGCTGAACGCAGACAGTCTTTTGGGAGCGGTAACAATAGCGGTTGGCATCGGTCTTCAGAATTTTCCCGAGGGTGCGGCAGTGAGTATGCCGCTTCGCCGTGAGGGATGCTCACGCAAGCGGAGCTTTTTAATCGGTCAGGCATCGGGAATGGTTGAACCGCTTGCGGGTGTGCTTGGTGCAGTGATGGTGGTTTATGTGGAGCATATTCTACCATATGCCCTTTCGTTTGCGGCAGGTGCAATGATTTTGGTTGCGGTGCACGAGCTGATACCCGAATGTCAGCGGAATCAGGAGGCAAACCCGTACTTTGCCACAATGGGAATAGTCGTAGGCTTCGCCACAATGATGCTCCTTGATGTGATGTTGGGATAATTACTATACATTGAAAAAAATAAAGCCCTCCTTGTGTAAAGGAGGGCTTTATTGTACAAGTTAGATGAATTTGTGCAATGTTTAGCCATAAATCACCTTTTCTGTTCGGGAGGAGCAAGCTCCTCCCCTACGGTGTACCGTCCACTTTTTTAACTATCCGCTACAATTTATTATTTCAATCGGGTGCGGGTGTCCCGCCCGAAATTATTCATTATTCAATATTCGTTATTCATTAAAAAATGTGGATTGCCACGCTTCGCTCGCAATGACAATACCGACAATGCTTCGTTCAAATTTGACTTTGTTCTAACATTTAGAAAACAATCCCTCAGTCTTTGGCTTCGCCAAATCCAGCTCCCTTTACACAAGGGAGCCGTTTTATTGTGCGTTTCAGGTGGATTTGTACGATATTTCCCAATTCAATTCGGGAAGAGCAAGCTCTTCCCCTACGATGTGATGCCAATAAATTCTTCATTTAAAATATGGATTGCCACGACTTCTGCGAAGCCTCGCAATGACAAGACCTGTAATAGTTCGCACAAATTCACATTTTTACATATATTCTTTCTGAAAAGAGCATACATTTTATTACATCTGAGAAATTCAGCCAATATTTTTTAAAATCCATTTATTAAGTTCTGCACATATTGACGGGGGTTGTCGGTTGATGACGAATATTTGTCGAAAAATGAATTTTATAAAAAATGTTTAAAAATTTTACAAAAAAGATGTTGACATTTACAAAAGTTGATGATATTATACTGGTGAATTTGGTTCACCAAACAATAAAAAAGGAGATTTTGCAATGAATAACTCAATTAAAGTAATGCTCGCCGAAAACAACACTGAATTTTCTCAGAAGTGCTACCGTGTGCTTTCTTCCTACGGCTACGATGTTACGCTGGCGGAAAAAGACGGCAGTCAGGTCCTTGCGAAAATCAAAACTGTGTGCCCCGACATTCTTATTATGGATGCGTTTATGCTCCATGTTGATGCTTTGGGTGTTATGAAACATATCGGCGAAATGAAGTTGAAAAATAAACCTATTATTGTTGTACTTTCGGGCGTGGACAACCCGAGATTCGAAAAAGAAATTCTCAATGCTGGTGCAGATTATTATTTCCTCAAGCCTTTTGAAATTGAGGTTATGGCTCAGCGACTTACTCAAATGCGTGAATGGAGCGGTAATGATTCAAACGAACGCAGCGGTGCGAACCTTGAAATTGTTATTTCTGACATTATGCATCAGATTGGCGTGCCTGCGCACATCAAAGGCTATCAGTATTTGAGATATGCCATTATTCTTTCGGTGGAAAGCCCCGAGGCTATGGCTTCGGTTACAAAGGTACTCTACCCCACCGTTGCAAAGAAGTTCCAGACCACCCCGTCAAGAGTTGAAAGAGCTATCCGCCACGCTATTGAGGTTGCGTGGGACAGAGGCGATGTTGATGTGCTGTCATCTTATTTCGGTTACACCATTCAATCTTCAAGAGGAAAGCCCACAAATTCAGAATTTATTGCGATGATTGCCGACAAGCTTCGCTTAAACCTTAAAGCTTCTTAATGTTTTTCTTGACACACAAAAAATACTGGTGTATAATACCTTTGTAAATTTTTGGGAAATGGTGATTTATATGTCAGGACATTCAAAATGGAGCACAATTAAACGCAAAAAAGAAAAGACAGACAATGCCCGTGCCAAGGTTTTCACAAAAATCGGCAGAGAGATTGCTGTTGCAGTTAAAGAGGGCGGTGCAGACCCCTCAGTTAACACAAAGCTCAAGGATGTTATTGCCAAGGCTAAGGCAAATAACGTTCCCAACGACAACATTGATAGAATTATCAAAAAGGCTGCTGGCGACGGCAACACAGACAACTATGAAGATATCGTTTACGAAGGCTACGGCCCATCAGGCATAGCTGTTATTATTGAAGCTCTCACTGATAACAGAAACAGAACTGCTGGTGATGTTCGCCATTATTTTGATAAATACGGCGGAAACATGGGTCAGAGCGGCTGCGTATCATTTATGTTCAGCCGTCAGGGCGTTATCACAATTGAAGCAGAGGGCATTGACGAAGAGAAGCTTATGGAAGACGCTCTTGAAGCAGGTGCATCTGACTTCCTTACAGATGATGGCGTATTTGACATCCGCACAGAGCCAAATGACCTCAGTGGTGTAAGAGATGACCTTCAGGCAAAGGGATATTCATTCCTTTCAGCAGAGGTTGAGTACATCCCCTCAACATACACAAAGCTCACAGACGAAGAGCAGATTAAGAATATGTATAAGATGCTCGATATGTTTGAGGATAATGACGATATCCAGGGTGTATGGCACAACTGGGAGATGCCCGAAGAGGACTAATTTTATAGTGAATTGGAAAGGTATGGTTTGCGCCATACCTTTTTGTTTTTTGTAAAAGTTAAAATAATTCTCAGCCCTCCTTGTGTAAAGGAGGGTGGCGAACGCAGTGAGTCGGGAGGATTGTTGGCTTACTGTTCGCTGATATTTAAATGGCAAAAGACAATCCCTCAGTCTTTGGCTTCGCCAAATCCAGCTCTCTTTACACAAGGGAGCCGTTTTTATTGTGCAATTTAAGTAGATTTGTATGATATTCAAGAGCATTCCACCTTATTTATGCTGGCGAACGCAGTTCGCCCCTAGGGTGTGCCGTCCACTTTTTTCACTATTCACTACAACTTATTACTTCAATCGGGTGCGGGTGTCCCGCCCAAAATTATTCATTATTCGTTATTCAATATTCATTCAAATCGTGGATTGCCACGGCTTCGCCTCGCAATGACATAACTTTGGCTCGGTGCAAATATATTCGGGAAGAGCAAGCCATTCCCCTATGGTGTGCCATCCACTTTTTCGCTACTCAATACAACTTATTACTTCAAATCGGGTGCGGGTGTCCCGCCCAATTATTCATTATTCGTTATTCAATATTCATTAAAATCGTGGATTGCCACGGTTGCAAGCAACCTCGCAATGACAGTACTTTGAATTTCTGCGAATTTGAAGAAAACCCCTATCATCAAAATCAAAGATTTTGCCACTTCCCCCAAGGAAAGCTATTTCTTTGTGCGTGCCGTGAGAATGGATTGCCACGCTACGCTCGCAATGACAATACCAACAATTTTTCGTTCAAATTTATCTTTGTGCTGACATTCAGAACGGGATGTCGAGGACGACATCCCCTACATTGTGCCACTTTTTCGCTATTCACTACAACTTATTACTTCAATCGGGTGCGGGTGTCCCGCCCGAAATTATTCATTATTCGTTATTCAATATTCATTCAAATCGTGGATTGCCACGGCTCTTTGAGCCTCGCAATGACATAACTTTGGCTCGGTGCAAATATATTCGGGAAGAGCAAGCCCTTCCCCTACGGTGTGTAGTGTTCCGCCGTAAATCATTGTTGTAATACAAAGCGGGCGAACGCAGTTCGCCCCTACGATGTTTACGATACAAATCAAGCAAATTTGTGCGGAATTTAAGAGTGGATTGCCACGGTTGCAATGCAACCTCGCAATGACATCCGAAAAAAATCAGCTCCCAAATGGGAGCTGACGATTATATTTAATTAGTCAATCTTAATTTCGATGTCGCTGGTAGGGTATGTGCAGCAGGGGTGGATATATCCGAACTGGGCGTCTGCCATACGGCGGCGGTCGATTGATTCGGGGATATAAACTGTACCGCTGACAAGCTTTGAACGGCAGAATCCGCACTCACCGCTACGGCAGCGAACTGCAACCTTAACTGCGGCTCTTTCAAGTGCTGTGAGGATTGTTTCCTTACCATCGCAAACATACTCTGTCTTATCACCACGGTAAACAACTGTCATTTTGAACTGACCCTCTTTGATAGCATCGCTGAGAACAGCTGACTTTGAAACGCCGAACATTTCCATACGAACAAACTTACGCTCAAGACCGAGCTTTGGAATTTCCTGACCGAGGAATTTATACATTCCCTCGGGACCGCAAGCGAAAATGCTGTATTTGCCGTCTTCGGGTGCATACTTCTTGATTAAGTCTGCGCCGATAAATCCACGCTCAAATCCTCTTGATCTGCCCTCGCTGAGAACATAAACAACCTTAACCTTTTCGTTTCTCTCTGCAATTGCATCAAGCTCATCTTTGAAAACAAGCTCATCCTTTGTCTTTGCACCATAGAGAAGTGTGAGGTTGAAGTCTTCACTGCCATCATCAATAGCTCTTGCCATTGAAAGGAAAGGTGTGATACCACTGCCGCCTGCTACGCCAATAACTGTGGGAGCATCACGGAGAGGCTCATATGTAAAGCATCCCTCGGGAGCGTATGCTGTGATTTTGTCGCCAACCTTCCAGTTATCAAGAATATAACCAGATGCAAAACCGTCAGGAACACGCTTAATCATAATGTGATATTCACCAACAAGTGCCTTTGCAGGTGATGATGCAAGTGAATATGCTCTTGTTACAACTGAATCACCAATTTTTATTGGGAATGAAAGGTACTGACCAGCTCTGAAATATGCAAGAGCCTGTCCGCCTGTCCAAGTAAGATAATAGCTCTTAACATCTGCTGAATGCTCAACAATCTTTCTGATAACGAGCTTCTGCTCCTTTGGATGAAGTGCGGCGGCAACTCTGTTAACATTGAAAAGTTCAGGGTTCATTGCCTGCTCTTTTGATGATTTTTTAACATCAACAAGGCGGTCGGGAATCATTTTAACTGTGTTTACAAAATCCTTACCCTTTGAGTTAATAGGAATTATTTTATTTTTCATTTCTCAGCAGCCTCCTTGTCCATTTTTTTAAGTGTCTGCTCTGCTGCCATTACACCTGTCTGATAAGAGGGTGAGAAGCCGATGCACTGCTGTGTGTATCCGCCGCAGAATGCGAGGTTCTGAACCTTTTCGCCCATACCCATTGTCATAAGACGGTGAACGATAGTATTTGTGCCTGATGCATCAAAGCCGTAAATTGTACCGTTGGGAGCATCAGTGTATCTTGCATAAGTCATAGGAGCGGCGATTTCAATTTCTTCGATATGATCACGAAGATTTACGCCAGTTGCCTTTTCAAAATCATCAATCATGATTTCGGCATATCTTCTCTTTTCCTTAACATAGTTTGAGGGAGTTACATCGCCCCAAGCTTCTTCACCTGTGAATACGCTTGTCATGTAAAGGATTGATGTGCCTTCGGGTGAGCAATCAGGAATACCAGCGTTTAAGCAAACGCTTGCCTGAAGTGCGCACTTATCACGCTTCTTTGAACCCTCTGCAACTTTAACTGTGTCTGCTGAATCATAGATGAAATATGTATGATTTTTAAGACCAAGCTCTTCCATTGAACGGTTAAGACCAAGGAAAACAGCATAGCCCTTAACAGCAAGCTTCTTTGCGTTAAGATCCTGAATCTGGAAATCAGGAATATCTTTCTTATCAATGAGCTTTGTGAGAACATTGTAAGGTGAAACGTCAGAGATGATGTAATCAGCTTCAACTGTTGTGCCGTCATCAAGAACAACACCGCAAGCCTTGCCATCTTTAACGATAATCTTTTTAACCATTGAGTTGAACCATGCTTCACCGCCAAGCTCCTCAAATCTTTCAAGAAGAGCACAGCTGATGCCGTGGCTTCTGTTTTTGGGGATAACAGCACCGTCAACAAGATATGACTGAAGCATTGTGAAGTAATGAACAAAATTGAGTTCATCAAGGTTTACACCAAGGTAGCACCAGTAAGCACCGAAAATATCACGAACAGGCTTAGGAATGTCAAGTGCTTCAAACACCTGATTAACTGTGTAGCCAGCTACATTGATAAAGTTCATATGCTCATTGTAAACATCTTTGATTGTGTTAAAGCCAAATGATTTAAGTGCGCTGATGAAATCAACGCCATCGCTAATCTGCTGAGCAAGGCTGAAGAGAAGCTCACAGCTCTCTTTTGCACCAGGGCAATATTCCTCTGCCTTAGCGATAAATTTCTCTTTACCGATTGGCATTGCATAGTCAATGTTTTCTTCGTCATTAAGGGTAATTACTCTGAATGCTTCGTCAAGGCTTACCCATTCGATTTTATCACTTACTCCCAGTAAATCAAAAGAATCTTTAAGAGCACCTCTGCCAGTGATTGGTCCGATACCGCAAAGCTCATGAAGTGATGCTTCAAACTCGAAGCGTCCTCTTACAAAGCTTGTTGCAAATCCACCGGGAAGATTATGCTTTTCAACAAGGAGTGTTTTTTTGCCTGCCAAAGCCATTCTTGTGGCAGCGGTAAGACCGCCGTTACCAGCACCGATAACTATGGCATCAAATTTTTTGTCCATAAAATCCCTTCTTTCAAAAATTTCACAATTAACATTTTAACAGAATTATTTTTTTATGTCAATCATTATATGTACAAAAAACAATTGCATTATATGGTTGAATATGCTAAAATTTATGCGTGAGAGTTTGCAATGGCAAAAGAAGGCGAATAAATGAAGAATATTGAACAATGGATATGGCTGGACAGTGAGCTTTACCCAGAATTTCAGAAATGCAGATGCACCACTTTTGATAAAGACGGTGATAAAACATATTGCGTTGCTGAATTTAAAAAAACAATTAAAAGTGAAAGAAATATAAAAAACGCAAAAATCCGCATCAGTGGCGACACTGTTTATGAGCTTTATATAAATGGAAAATTTATTGGCAACGGACCTGCGGCGGCTGGTGGAGATTATGGCGACATTGACGGCACCGTGTGGCATTACGCTGATTTAAGAGAAGTTGTAATTGACAAAAACGAAGCAGAGTTTTTTATAAGAGTTCAGCTCTCCCCTGTTTCTATGACAGAGATTTCAACGGGTCTTGGCGGAGTATTTGCAGAAATTGAGCTTCATTATGAGGACGGCGAAACAGAAACGATTTTGACAGAAGAAACATGGCTTGCAAGGCTTAACCGTTCATATAACGAGCCGTATTCATTTGATGGCAGTTTAAAACCAGATATGTGGCACAATGCAAAAATGCAGACCAACACACGAAAAATCAAAGATGCACCCATCCCCAGCCTTGACTACACAATTATTTACCCTGAGAATATGCAGAAAATATTAGTTCACGCAGGTGAAACAAAAGAGATTACGCTTGAATTTGACAAGATATATTCTGCTTCGCTTGCATTGATTATTGAAACAGATGGATGTATAATTGATGCAGATATTATTGAATTTGGCGATGTTCACAGCGGTGAAGAGCAAATAATCGCCTGTGAAGATATGGAGTATTATGGCATTGAATATCACAGCATGGGCGCATATACGCTGAAAATCACAAATTACGGTGTTAAAACAACAACGATTTACCCCGCCGCAAGATTTCAAAGGTACCCTGTAACGCAGAGCGGAAAATTTATTTGCAGTGATGAAAAGCTCAACGATATTTATGATGTGTGCAAATGGACACTTAAAATATGCCGACAGACACTTCATCTTGACAGCCCGAAGCATCAGGAACCCCTTGCCTGCACAGGTGATTATTATATTGAAAGCCTTATGACAGCATTCACTTTTGGCGATATGCGATTAAGCGAGCTTGACATAATGCGAACAGCAGACGAAATTATTCACCACAATGGCAAAATGTTCCACACAACATACAGCCTTATATGGCTTCAGATGATTCTTGATGTTTATAAATTCACAGGCAACAAGCAGTTGATTATTTATTGCAAGGATGCAATTGTAACGCTCCTTAACAGATTCAGCACATACATTGGTGAAAACGGACTTGTGGACAACCCGCCAGATTATATGTTTGTTGACTGGGTTGTGGCTGACGGACACTCAATGCACCATCCGCCAAAGGCGCTTGGACAAACTGTTCTTAACGCTTTTTATTATAACGGACTTGTTGTTGCCGCTAAGCTTGCCGAAATTATCGGTGAAAATGAGCTGAAAGAAAAATATACTCTTGATGCTGAAAAGCACAAAAAAGCGTTTAACGAGATTCTTTTTGACAGCGAAAAAGGGCTTTATTTTGACGGACTTAACACCCCTGTTGAGCCGAGCTTCTGGCATCCTCAAAATATTGAAGGCAGATATTTTTCAAAGCACGCAAATATTTTAAGTGTTCTGTGCGGTCTTTGCGAGGGTGAAAAGGCAAAGACAATAATAGAAAGGGTTATGAACGAGAAATTCATAACTGAGCTTCAGCCGTATTTTATGCACTATCTTTTTGAAGCACTCAAAAAAACAGGACTTTATGAAAAATATGCTATGAATGAGCTTCGCCGCTGGAGTGTAATGACGGATGCCTGCAAGAAAGGATTGCAAGAGGGTTGGATAAAGCCACAGGAGGATTACTCCTTTGACCACAGCCATGCTTGGGGCGGTACACCTGCATATCAGTTGCCCGAAGCAATTACGGGATTCAAGATGCTTGAGGCAGGATTTAAAAAGATTTCACTTACACCTAATCTTTTTGATTTAGACTTTGCGGATGCTTCAATTCCCACACCATACGGCTATATTGTTTGTAAGCTTAAAAAAGGCGAAAAGCCGATTATAATAATTCCTGACGGAATAGATTGCGAGGTAAATTATGAAAAACTTTAAAAGATTTTTATGTTTATTGATGATTGTGGCTCTTATGATGCCTCTTTCAGCCTGCGGTAAAAAGAAAAAGGTTGCAGTACAGACAAAGGAAGAAGAAAAGCATGCCGCAGTAAGCGATATGTATAAAGAAAAGTGGCTTCTTGCTCCGTCAATCAAGGCAGATGAAATTTATTCCCTGCCACACGCTGTATTCAACAAAGTAACAAATCACTATGATATTACATACGGCGATTCATATGTCATTAAAAAAGGTGATAAATATGGTCTGATTGACTCAAACGGTGCACTTGTTTTTGAGCCTCAGTTTGCTTCAATTGAAACATGCACCTGCTTTGACGGATATATTGTAACAACCAAAGACGGCGATTATTATTTCACAACATATCACATTAACCCGCAGAATCAAAAGATGTGGAGCTATCAGCACACTTGCAGTGGCTTCACAGGCTATGCCTACAGATGGAACAAAGCAACATCAAGCGTTATGACCACATACAAGGGCGATGACAACCAGTCAACCACAGGCATTGACCCTCTTATTCCCGAAGCAATGGAGATTACAGACGGTTCTGAGCTTCTTGAAAAATACACACTTATTAACGGCGGCAAGCCAGTTGGTTCACAGGACTACACAGGTTCAGGCGTATTCACAGGCGGTCTTGCAGCATTCTGCCTTGACGGCAAGTGGGGCTATGTTGACTCAACAGGCAAAACTGTTATTCCATTTGAGTTTGAGGCTGTTGACGGTTACAACGCTCTCAACTACAAAACAGACACACCTTATGAATGCTCTGAGGGTTATCTGACAGTGCTTCGTAACGGCAAATTCGGCATTTACAGCGCAGACGGCGATATGGTTATCCCCTGCATTTATTCTTATCTTACAACCGTTCACAACGGCAGAGCCTTTGCTTCACAGGACGGCAAAACATGGGGCGTTCTGCTTGTTGACGAAAAAATTTCAAACGGAATAGCTTCAAATGATAAATAATTTTGGCGGTGCATCAATGAAAATAGCGTTTTACACCTTGGGCTGCAAGGTTAATCAATATGAAAGCAACTGGATGAGCGAAATAATGAAAAACAGCGGATACACTGTTGTTGACAACGGCGAGGACGCAGATGTTTATGTTATCAACTCGTGCACAGTTACTGCGGAAAGCGACAGAAAAACAAGGCAGGCTGTCCGCAGATTTAAAAGAAATCACCCCGACAGCATTGTTGTGCTGACAGGGTGTATGCCTCAGGCATCAGTAGAAAGTGCAGAGAAGCTTCTTGAAGCTGACATTGTTATGGGCAACAAAAACAATCAACTTTTGCCCCAGTTTATTGACGAATTTATAGAGAAAAAACAGCGACTTTTAAAGACACAGGAGCATATGACAGGTGATGAATTTATCCCCTGTGCTATCAGCGATTTTGAGGGCAGAACAAGAGCTAATGTTAAGATTGAGGACGGCTGCGACCGTTTCTGCTCTTACTGTGCTATCCCCTATGCAAGGGGCAGAGTTCGCTCAAAGGATCTTTCGCTTTTAAGCAGTGAGCTTGACGCACTGAAGAAAAAGGGCTTTGCAGAAATCGTGCTTGTTGGCATCAATCTTTCTGCATTTGGTAAGGACACGGGCAAGAATATCTGCGACGCTGTGCGTCTTGCAAGCGAAAAAGGCTTTGAAAGAATCAGGCTTGGTTCACTTGAGCCTGACCACATCACAGATGAAATAATTGAGGAGCTGGCAAAAATCCCCAACTTTTGCCCACAGTTTCATATTTCACTTCAGAGCGGATGCGACAAGACACTAAAAAATATGAACAGGCACTACACCGCAGATGAATACCGCCACCTGTGCCAGAAGCTTCGTGAAAGCTTTGAGGATGCCACAATCACAACTGACATTATGGTTGGTTTTTCTTATGAAACAGACGAGGATTTTGAGGAATCCGTTTCATTTGCAGAGGAAATCGGCTTTGAAAAGGTGCATGTATTCCCCTACTCTGTGAGAAAAGGCACAAGAGCCGAAAAGTTCCCGCAGGTTGACCCTGCTACAAAAGAAAAACGAACAAAAGAAATGATAGAGAGAACCGAGAAAATCCGCCACGATTTTCTTAATAAACAGATTGGCAGGA
Organism: Acutalibacteraceae bacterium; assembly: GCA_045598085.1. Lineage (GTDB taxonomy): Bacteria > Bacillota > Clostridia > Oscillospirales > Acutalibacteraceae > CAG-488. Next base: position 39,399 of record JAZLLI010000053.1, on the reverse strand, counting down.
CTTTGAGCGTTCTTTTTGAAACACGAAACAAGGACGGCTTCACAGAGGGCTACACAATGAACTACACCCCCGTAAAGGTGGAGGGTGAAATCCCCTGCAACGAGATTTTCGATGTTAAAATCATCGGCACTGACGGCGATTTTTGCGTGGGAATAATTTGATGTTTTGAAAGATAATTAGGATTTGGCGAGTGCATAATTGGGGCGTAGATTGCCACGGTTGTTGCACAACCTCGCAATGACATTCTTTTAGCTCGGTGTTAATACAATCGGGTGCGGGTATTCCACCCTCAATTATTCATTATTCATTCGTGCAAAAAGCCCGATAAATCCCTATTTATCGGGATGAAGGAAACAGCTAAATTAGGATTTACAGGAGGAGATACAATTTGAAAAAAGAAGATAAAATTGCTATCCTTAATAAATGCAAAAATGAAACAAGTATGGCTCGTGTATATTTGAAATACGATTCTAATTATTTCTATTATTACCCTAATGATGTGAATGAGCATTTTTTACTTGCTCAAGAAGAAAATGATTTTTTACTTGATGGTTTTCACATTAGAAAAATTTCTCATATAACAAAAGTAGAAGTAAAAGATGATTTGTGTCAGACAATAAACATATGGAACGGAATTACGAAGCAAGTTTATAATCCTCATATCGACTTATCTTCTTGGCAGTCGATATTTACGCATTTGCTGGATTTTTCGGGTTTTTTGATTATTGAGGACAATATCAACGAACAATTTGCCATTGGAAAAATAGTTAAAGTCAATAAACGCAATCTGATTTTTCGGCAATTTGGTGCAGACGGCAGTTGGCAGGAAAGTACATTGACAATACCGTACTCTTCAATAACTCATGTTGCATGGGATACAAGATATGCAAACAATTGGTTTGAATATTTGAATCACCGAAACAAAGGTACGCAATGATTCTATCGACAAATCACTGTTTAGCAAACACTTTGAGCCGAGCTACAGGAGGAAATATGAAACCTGATCCAAATAAAAAATATCCAATCGAAGGATACGAAAAAGAAATATATGTGAAAACAACTATTTCAAATCCAGTGATGTTGAACCATATGCTATCGTTGCAGGCAACCCGCCAAAGCCTGTTCGCAAAAGATTTGACGAAGAAATGATTGACTTACTGCTCAAATGGAAATGGTGGGATAAACCGATTGAGGTTATCAACGAGTTAATTCCAATTTTGACAAGTAGTAATCTTAAAAATGTTAAACTTGAAATAAAAAACAGATTAGATTCATAAAAAATACCCACCATTTTTGGTGGGTATCATTTTTACTGTATTTAATATTTATTTGAGTGCAATGCCATTTGCTAATGCGAAAGTTGAATCGTTTTCATCAACAGATTTATCGCTGTTTGCATCGGCGGCGATATTTACACAATTTTCAAGTGAATCGGCACTTAAAAGTCCCTCATTGATGCACATAATAATCACAGCATCACGGGCATCGCAAAGTCCGTCGCCGTCAGTGTCGCCAACAACTGAAACATCATAGTCAAACACAATGCCGTTGCCATAATCGGCTGTTACTTTTGAGCCTGTGCCGATAAATTCGCCATATGCGCCTGCAACCTCGGGAAAATCGCAAGTCAGATAGTCGCTTCTGAAAGCATCCTCGCTCAGCTGATATTTGGGAATAATTGCTGTTGTGTCGTCAACAGTGCAATTCTTAAAAATGAACGGCAATTCTGTATCAACAGAGCGGTTACACAAAGAGCAAACTGCGTGAACTGAGCCTGCCTTTTCGGCTGTTGGAGCTATAATTTCAGGCTCGTTAAACTGATGCTGGAGGGTTACAACTTCGCCATCGAAATCAATTGGCACTGCAACATCATATGTGCCAACCATTACTGAGCATGAATTGATTTTAATATTTATCTGTGAATTTTCGCAATTGGTGAAGCCGTAAGTAATTGCAACAACATCTGAACCAGCTTTGAAATATTCATCACCAACAACGGCAAATCTGCCCTGCTTACTGTTTGAGCTGGATGTGAGCTGCCTTGCAAATTTAAGCTTTGTTACAGAAATATTGCCAACAGGCTCAAACTGACCGTCAAGGCTGCCGAATCTGCCCGATTTATATGTAACTGTCAGCACAACTGTACCCTCTGAAATATCTTTTTTGAACACAAGCTCTGGTGAAAGATATTCAATATTTGCCGAACTAAAAATGTCATCTGGCTTCTGAACGGCATCATAGCCTGTCTGATAGCCTGCGTAATAAACATTTACAAGTGAAGTGCAGCCGTCAAACGCACCGCCTGCGATTGTTTCAACATTCTTAGTGATAATCAAAGACTTCAGAGATGAGCAATCCTTAAATGCATTGGCTTCGATTGTAACAAGGTTATCGGGAAGCTTGATTTCTTCAAGAGAAGTGCATCCCTCAAAAGTGCTTTCGCAGATAGTTTCAAGTGATCTTGAAATTTTAAGCTGTGAAAGAGAGGTACAGCCTTTAAAAGCTTCTTTACCTAAAGAAACAACGCTGTTATACATAATAACCTTTTTAAGATTTGCGCAGCCCGAAAAAGCTTCGGCAGGCACAGAGGTTATGCCATTCATAAAATAAACCTCTGTAAGTGAAAGGTCATCTTTATAGGTTTTGAGCATATCGCCACTGCCCATAACAATAAGGCTTCCGTCCTCAAGGTCATATGTAACTCCATTAGCTTCAAGGGCATACGCCGACTCTGCAAACAATGTTGCCGCTGAAATAATTATGCAGAGAAAAACACTGATTGATTTTTTCAAAAATTTCACTTTTATCTTTCCCCTTTCAGTTTATACTCTTATTTTACCACATAAATCAAAAAACGCAACACAAAAATATGTACTGTTTTCTATAACTTTCATATAAAATAAACTGAAACTCTGTTAACAATAAAAAAGGGGTGATTATCTTTTGAGAATTAAGGAATCTATTATAATTTTTGGTATTGGCGGTGTTCTTTATGCGCTGATTGAAGTGCTTTTCAGAGGATTCACCCACTGGACAATGTTTTTGACGGGCGGTATTGTTTTTTGTTGTCTTTACTATGTATTTGAATTTTCATGTGAAAAGAACATAATCAAAGGTGCATTCTTGGGTGCTGTGATGATAACCACCGCCGAGTTTGCAGTGGGGTGCGTGGTGAACATTGCACTTCACATGAGGGTGTGGGATTACTCTGCTTCGCCTATGAATCTTTTTGGGCAGATTTGCCTTAAATTCTCTCTTGGATGGTTTGCACTTTCATTTTTAGCGTTTGCAATTGCTAATTTGCTTCGTCAGCAATTGCGGTCTGATTTTTAAGGAAATCGGCATTATCGCCGAAATCGTCAGAAATAATACTTGAATATGAAAAGAGCACATATCCGTCATAGCCTGCTTTTTCTGCGCACTGCCACTGGCGGCAGATGATGTCATCGCTCCCCCACTCGTCGGTATCCTTGCTCACAGCCTTATAGGCTCCTAAGCCTGCAATAAGCTTAACCGCCTTGCAGGTGGTGCATTTCTTCCATTGATTCATTGCCTTTTCATATGGCAGAGTTGAATGTTCAAAGCCAAAATAAATCTGCGGAATCAGCCAGTCGCAATAGCCGTTGACGCTCCCCCACCGCTCCACATCTGCATAAAGCTGAGTGATGTTGTTATTGATATTGCCCGCGGGACTGATTGAAACAATCACATTTTGGTTTACGGCTTTCACTGACGAATAAAAGCTGCTGACAAACGAATTTATGCACTGAGTTCGCCACGCCTGCAAACTCAGCTCACCGCCCGATTTCACATAAGCGTTGTATTGATTTTGGTCGATAGATTTTGCCGTATCGGGATAAAAATAATCATCAATATGCACGCCGTCAACATTATAGTTCTTGACGATTTCACGAACACCGTCTATAATAAGCTTGTGGTTCTCCGTGTCGGCAGGGTTAAAATAAATGCCGTTGTTTAAAGTGCATACCCTGTCTGACTTGGCGGCGAGAAGCTTTTTTGCAGGGTTGTTTTCTGAAAGCTTTTTGGCATCCTTCAAAAAAGAAATGCGAAAGGGATTTATCCACGCATGAAGTGAAATTCCCCTTTTATGGGCAAGACTTATGGCAATTTCAAGTGGGTCATATGCAACGCCTTCACCCTGCGTGCCTGTAAGGTATTCGCTCCACGGGAAAAGGTCAGAATTATAAAAGGAATCGGCAAAAGGACGCACATGAAAAAATACGGTGTTAATGCCGTATTCAGTGCATTTATCAAAAATTGCACCGATTTTTTTAGTGTAGGTTTCAGCAGTACCGCCCTTTGCATCTGCCATTGAAATTTCACGGTAAAACAGCCACACACCTCGCACGGTTTCGGGTTGAACGGGAGTGTAAATCTCGTTTTTTGGGGGCTGCTGCGTGCAGGCAGTTAGAAAGCAAAGGGAAAGAATCACAAGTAAAAATCTTTTCACATAAATCACCAATATATTTTATTAGGAGGGCATATGAAAAATTACATTTACATAATAATTTATTGGGTTGTTATTAGTTTGGTGGCGGTTTATTTCACAATTAGAGATAAAAATGCCGCCAAGAAACACCGCTGGAGAGTGCCCGAAGCGACACTTATGCTTATTGGACTTTTTGGCGGAGCGGAAGCAATGTATCTGACAATGAAAAAGATAAGACACAAGACTCAGCACAAGAAATTCATGGTGGGTCTGCCCCTTGAAATGGTGCTTCACGCACTGCTGATTGTGGCTCTGTTTTGGGTATTGACAAATTAAAAATGCAGTAATATAATGTAAGTGCTTTGGGGGCGTAGCTCACCTGGGAGAGCGCTACATTCGCATTGTAGAGGTAGTGAGTTCGAGTCTCATCGTCTCCACCAAAGGCATCGCTTCGGCGGTGCTTTTTATTCTTATAAACAAAGATGGTCTTATTGGCAAAGTGCTTTTAAGGCCATCTTTTTATTTAATATACAAATGTAAATCTTGAGCCGGGGGCAACATCACCGTTAAGGTAGAAATCCATTATATCGCCGTCAGACTGCATATTATCTGAAAGCTTAAAGTTGAAATGTGGATTTTCGCCGCTAAGACCGAGAGCGGACAGCGGAACGGTAACATTCATACAATTGCCGTTAACTGAATACTCACCTTTGCCTGTTTCGGTGAAGCTCCAACCGCCTGTTGACTTTTCTATTTTAACTGTGCTTTCGGTAGCATCATTGCGGTTGATGATGTATTCAAAGCCCTCCCAGTTCTCTGAAACTCCGCTTGTGTCGGTGTCAATAAAAATACGCATCCACGCTGGGTCAGTATAAGGCGAAATGCTGTCTTTGCAGAAAATCTTGAAATAAACATTTTCGCTGTCATTTCTGACCTCGGCTTTCACAAAGTCATTTCTCATTGTGTTATTGGTGTAGTGAAGCCCTACCCAGCCGTTGCAATTGCGGTTATATGTGCTGTTTTCATAATGATAATATGTTTTTGTGCCGTTAAGCTCCTCTGTCTTTTGGTCAATCCCCTTAAAGCGTCTGATATTTGCCACAAGCTGGCTGTAATAATAATCTTTCAGCCTGCCTGCTGTTGGCTCAATATCACGGCTGTGCTCATCGTTAAACTGGTCGGGGAACGCATTGTTTGTGCCCTCCCACTCTTTCCATCTGCCTGCAATCCATTCATTCCAGCCATCAACAAAAATGAAATCAGGGTCGCATTTAATTGCATAATCCCACTGCTGTTGGAAGTTGAGACCATAGAAGTCTGAATTTTCGATATTTTTATCGGCAGTGATTGTCTTTCCGCCATAATCATATGTATAGCTGTAATCGCCATGGGTGAAGCTTCTGCCCTGCGCAACAAGCGGGTCATTCTGTGCAGTAAGCTTGCCGTCCCTTGCATTCTGACAAACAGAAACACACATTTCTTCAACTCTGCCATTTAAAGATTTGCCGTATTTTGCCTGCGGATAATCACTGCACCAACCCCAAGTTTTTTTGTTAAAGCCTTTGTTTTTGCTGAAATATGAGGGGGCATTTTTTCTGAATGTAAAGAAATCAAAAATTTTTTTCTGCAACGGGTCTTTTTTATTAAGGCTTTCAGAGTGCGCCATAATCATAGGCTTGCCATCCCACATAAACCACAAGTCTTTGTATTTTTCTTTTGAATAAATATTGTTATAAAGGTTTTTGAGAGAGGTTACAGTGTCCTCCCCTGCCCAGAAAGGCAGAATGTATGCCATTTTTGGAACATTTACGCCCTCGCTCTTTGCCTTTTCAAAGATTTCAAAAAGCTTGAAGCAGGCATCATCCCATGTGGCGGTGTCATTGGTGCAATCAAAAAAGATAACATCAACCCCTGCGTCTGCAAGAAGCTCCGCATTTTTTCTGATTACATATTCGTCAAGGTCAGAGTAATATCCCCACAACGGCTCATTCCAAAAGAACGGTCTGCCGTCGGGGTAAAAGCTTTCACTCTCCCATATGGGTGAATCAAAATCGTAGAGAATTTCGGGGTGTTCATTGAGAATTTCGGTGGCATTTTTAGCGGTCAGTGATTGACCGAAATTTGTGTGCCAAGTCCAGTAAAACATACCGACAAATTTTGAATTGTCCTTTTCGCCAACATCACTTTGGAGAGGTAATGTTCTGCCCAAGCCGTCTGTCATTGCCCATGTTTCGGGTTTGACAAGGCTGTCGGCAGGTTCGTTAAAATTATTGTTGTTGCCTACAATCCACGGATAAGCGGAAAGGAACGACATAACGCACGCAATAATGGAAGCAATTATTCTTTTCATAAAATCCCTCACTCATTTTTTTAAATTATAGCATAGAGATTTTTATTTTACAAGTGAAAGGATTTAAAATAATAATCGTTGAAATTTGTCGGCTTTTATGATATAATTCTCAAATCATATGAAAGGATATGTGGAAAATGAAAAAAGTTTTATCAATCATTCTTACGCTTTGCGTGCTTATCTCTGCTTTTGGCACATTTGCCTTTGCCGCAGAGGACAACTCCGACAGCGTAACAGCAAAATTCCTCAACTGCAATGTTGCGGGTCTGCCCGATTTCGGTTCTCTTATCGGCATGGAGGGCAGAGATGTTAAATCAAACTCCAAACAGCTTGGCTCTATCTTCAACAGCTCTGATTTTGATGTTATTGCCGTGCAGGAGGACTTTAACTATCACAAGAGCCTCACGGGCGCAATGAAGAATTTTAAGTATCAGACCAAACATTCAGGCGGTGTTCCCGGTGGCGACGGTCTTAATGTTTACACTAAGAGCTTCCCCATTTATAACGCTATGCGTCAGGAATGGCATTCTTGCTACGGCGGTATTGCTGAGGGCGACGGTCTTACACCAAAGGGAATCCTTTACACTGTGCTTGATTTTGGCAACGGCATCACTGTTGATTTTTATGACATCCATGCAGACGCTTTTGACGGCGGTGGAAACGCTCTTTCAAGAGCTGCTCAGTATCTTCAGCTTTTGAATCTTGTTGCTGAAAAATCTGCTAACCGCCCTGTTATTCTTACAGGTGATTTCAACACTTCAATTCACCTTAACCGTGGCGGCGACAACTCAGCAGACGAAAGAATGATGTATGAGATTACAACTCAGTACGGCTTCAAAGATGCGTGGGTTGAAAACTGCAACAACGGCGATTATGAAAACTTCTCTGAATGGTACTCCCACGGCGATTATTGGGGAAACTGGGATTCAGTTGAAAAATTCTATTATCGCAACGGCGGCGGAATTGAAATCACTGCCGAGGATTTTGAATATTTTGTTGCTGCAAACGAAAACGGCGACCGCCTTTCTGACCACAACGGTGCATCCTGCAAGTTTACATTCACTAAGACAGCTGACTTCACAGAGGACACAAGAGAGCTTAAAGTAGCTCATCCAAGCATTTTTGCAAACCTTATCAGCACTTTCAAATGGATTGGCAAGGACCTTAAATTTGTTTTTGGCGACCATTTTGATGAACTTCTCAGCCTTATTGGATTGAAGAAATAACATAAAAAACAGTTTAAACGGCAAAAGAATTGTTGAATTTAGCGCAGACCGAAAAGCATAAAAAATAAAAGGGATTTAAGGAATTAACCGAATTTCGGATATAGACCTTAAATCCCAATTTTTTTATTTCTGCCAAACTTTTACATAGTCAACAATAAATTCTGTTTTTTCACTCTTATCAAGTGTGATTCCGCTTTCGGGAATTTCAAGTGAAACAATAAGCTCTTCTTCGTCTGTTGAAGTTCCTTTGCCAAATGATGTTCTACCTGTTTCAACACCGTTGACATAGAAAATGTATTCGTCCTCTGTCCATTCAAGTCCGATTGTATTGTATTTGTGGAAAATATCATCACCGATACTGCTGAATGAGCATTTATCAAGATGCTCGGCATCATCGTCGAAGCCATTGCACCAAACAGTGTGGTCAAACATATTGCGCTTGTTTTTGAGAATTTTATCGTTGCCGAATGCTTCAAAAATGTCAATTTCAGCACTGCCTTTGCCACCGTCTGAAAGCACGGGGTCATATGGGTGGTTGCCCTGGAACCAGAATGCACTCCAGAAATCCTTGCTGTCGTTGCAGATACATCTGATTTCAAAATAGCCTCTTGTGTATTTTTGCCTGAGAGCAATTGCACCTGCGTACCAGCCCTCGCCGTATTCGCCATCTTCAAGGTATTCGCCTGTGATGATAAGGTTGCCGTTTTCTTGCTTAACCTGTGATGCTGCGTTGTAACCGCTTCTTCTTGCGCCGTTTCCACGGGTGTACCAAACATCTGTGTTAAGTGTGTCTGCATCAAAATCATCACTGAAAACAAGCTTGTAATCAGTAAGGTCAACTTCCTGACCGTAAGGGTGAACAGGTGTTTTGAATGCCGCCGCATTGAAAAGCTCAAAGAAGGCTAAAATACCTGCAAAAAACTTTTTAAAGCTGAAATTTTTTGCAAAGTCAATCCAGTGCCAGAAACGGCATATCTGACCGTTTGTCCATCCTAAAAAAGCAAAAATCTTTTCCATAAAAATCCTCCCAAATTTATTAACTTTATAATACAACTTTATTCGCATTAAAGCAAGTAACTTGTACATTTTTTTATTTTGCTATATACAAATACTGAAATAGAGTTTATAATGATTAAAGATTATTTTAGGAGGGTTCTTATGACTAAAAAATTAAGCGGCGGGATGAAGTTTGCTTCTGTCATTCTCGGCGCACTTTTAGGCGGATTCATGTGGCGATGCCGTGGCGAAGGCGGTTGGGGTTCCTCTTGGGGACTTTGCGGTGTCGGTCTTGTGATGATGCTTTTGATTTACCATTTTTATGGCAACAGAAAAGGTATGAAATTCGAGATGATACCTATGGGCGCACTTTTTTTGAGCCTTGGTGTAACAGGATATGCCACTGTTATTATTGAATCAAGCGGTATTCTCTGGAGCGACCTGCCATACAACGGCACACTCATTGGCGGTGAAATGCCCAAATTCATTGGCGAAAGAGGCGATATTCTTGCCCCCGTTAACCCTGTCAGCGGTGCGGTGATTATCTTCATTATGGGATTCACTCTCGTTCCTCTTTTTGCGCTGTTTATCACTTCACTTTTTTCAAGCAAAGAATACAAAGTCAAAGATTATGTGATTATTCTTGCGGTTTTCTTTATTTCTTCGCTGATTTACAAGGCAACAATTGCACATCCGATTTTGAAGCTCATTAACCCCGAGCAGGTTCAGTATGCGTTTATGGGATTGAAAGACAGCGGATACAATTACAGCAGTGCAATGGCAGGCTATATGAGCCATTTTATGAACAGGGATTGGACACAGGACATTCCGTTCTTTGAGAATTACTACATGAGCATTGAGCATGTTGCGGATTTCCTTGCAGTTATCACAATTTCTATTTATGCTCTTGTGGCTAAAAAAGATAAATACACTGCCTTTGGCGCACTGATTATTGATGCGCTCACAGCACTTGGCACAACTGCAATTTCTCCCCTTATGGCAACAAGACATGATACAGGGATTTTTGCAGAAAAAGTTCTTCCAAACTGGTTTATTACAATATCTAAATGGGGCGTTTGGGAGTTTGGCACAGGATTTTTCTTTGGTCTTTTCCTTATGCTTTTCCTTGCTATCACAGCAGACAAGCACACCATACGCAGTGGCGATGATGATACTCCCCTTTTCAACGATAAAAAATTAAGCTTCGGCTTTAATCTGCTTCTTTGCCTTTGGGTGCTTTGCATTACGCCCGCAAGAATTGTCGGCATCCGCTTTGCAAGACTTCTTGAGTATAAAAATATTCTCCCCGATGATGAACCTCTTGCAACAATTCTCATAGTGATTTTTGCAACAATTCTTGGCATTTTTGCAATTAAAATTCTCAATAAAAATATCCTTAAAAAAGGTGGAAACGCAGTTGATATGCTCCCTGCGGATTTTGCAAAGAAATTTCTTCCAATTTATCTTTGCTACTGCTTCTTGGCATATTTCTTCCTTGACAAGCTGGATATTTTAAAGATAAAAGAGGACATCACTGTGCCTTTGATGCTTATAACATCGGCGCTGATTGCGGTTATTTACATCCCCGTAAGGCTCAGACTTGACAAAACAAAATAAGGTGAAAAATATGGATTTCAGCAAATTAACAGAATATCTTGACTCGCTTGTAAGCGATAAAATCGCCCCCAGTGTGGACTGCATTATCACGCAAAATCACAATCAGATTTACCGCTATTTTGCAGGCTACAGGGACATAAAAAACAACATCACTGTCAACGGAAACGAGCAATACATAATCTTTTCAATGACAAAAATGGTTACTTGCGTTTGCGCTTTACAGCTTCTTGAAAAGGGCAAGTATCAGCTTGACGATCCGCTTAAAAAATATATGCCCGAATTTGCCAAAATGAAAGTGAAGAATGGCAAAAAATTCACAAAAAAGGCAGAGAATGACATAACAATCCGCCATCTTTTTTCAATGGCAGGCGGTTTTAATTACAACATTAACGAAAGGCACTTCAAAAGAGCCGCAAAGAAAAAGCACAGCAACACCCGTTCCATTATTTCGGCTCTTTCAAAATCGACCCTTGATTTTGAGCCGGGAACGCACTTTCAATACAGCCTTTGCCACGATGTTTTAGGAGCACTTATTGAGGTGTGGTCGGGCAAAAAATTCAGCGAATATTTTAAAGAAAATGTGGGCGATCCCCTTGGAATGAATCACACATTTTTCTGCAAATATCACAACGAAAATGTTGAGAATCTTCCGCAGGTTTATTGCGTGAAGCCTCATGAGGATTTTGACGACAGACCCCAGTGGAATCCGTATATCCCATCTGACGAATACGAAAGCGGCGGTGCAGGACTTATTTCCACAACGGAGGATTATTCACTGTTTCTTGATGCACTTGCCAATGACGGTGTGGCTTCAAACGGTTACAGACTTCTGAAAAAAGAAACTGTTGATTTGATGAAAACAAATCAGCTTAGTGGAGCACAGGCTGAGGATTTTGACAAAATGCGTAAGGGTTACGGCTACGGACTTGGTGTCAGAACCCACATGAACCCCGAAAGAAGCGGCTCGTTAAGTCCCGTTGGTGAATTTGGCTGGGACGGTGCCGCAGGCGGCTTCTCAATGGTGGACACCACCAACCACATTTCGCTGACATATTTTCAGCACGCCCTCGGCTGGGATGTAAAGACCCACGAAAAAATGAGGAACCTGCTTTATGAGGCAATGGAAAAATAAAATTACCCGCCAAAGATTTTCTTCTCTGGCGAGCTTTCTTATTATGTTCTCTTATTTTCAGCGTTTTAGCTAACTGTTAACTCTGTTTTTGAAAGGCAGAAACAAATGAGGAACATTGCTTCAATCTCTGACTTCGGGCATTTCACAGTGAAAATTCCGTTTGTGGGGACTTTGCCAAGGGGGTTATCTTTATATTTTTCGTTCATAACGCCTGTGCCTGCAAGCTCCACATAGCCGATATTAACGCCCATATGGTGAACATCATAATGCGCTTTCAATCCGTTAAGGCTGAATTTAAAACCGTAACCCTTTGAAGCAAGAACATCCCAACAATTTTTGCCATCAATATTAAAAGCAGATTTAATAACGGCACCAAAATTATTTCCGCCGTAGCTTTCTGTAACGGCATGACCTATCATTTTTGTTGAATTTTCGCCAGTGAGAATATTTTTAAATTCAAAGTCAGTGTCTTTCACAAGCTTTATTCCATCACAAACCGCTTCATAAACAGGCTCGCCAAATGAATTTTTCATCACATAGCTTTGATTAAGCTTGCCTGTGAAGTGGAAAATAAAATCTTCAAAAGGCTCGTTGCTATTTTTGATTTCTTCGGCAACAACGGGGTCAATCTGTTCGTCAGAAACTTTGTCATACTGCGCAAAGTCTGACGAATTTGCTTTTATGCTCTTTTTAAGATTAACAGCACCGTAAATCACCGCCGCAATGCCAACAAGGCAAATGATAAACGGCATCAGCTTGCCAGTTTCAGTTGAGACAACAGAAGGATTTTCGGGGTCATACCTGCACTCTATTGTGTCGCCCACCTTCCAGCCTGTTTCATATGCGCCAAGCTCTGATTCATATTTTTTGCCGCCTGCCCTGTAGCTGACTTTAACTGTATGTTCAATGTCCTCGCCAGTGCCTCTCTCCTCAATTGAAATGATTGTAGCATTGACGGTGGGTAAATCCTTTTGTGGCTTCACCAAAATAATACCCGAAATGATGGAAATAATCAGACCCACAACAAGAATTGATGCGGCAAAACGAACTTTTTCATATTTTTTAATCATGTCAAAGATTTTCATGTTGGCCTCCTGAAAAATAACGATATTTGTCATTATAGCAACAAAGCAGACGATTTTGTCTACAAGTTAATATATCACAGATTTCATTGGATTTCAACAAAAATACATTTTTTATTGGTTTTCGGGCATACTTTTAGCGGTGATAAAATGAAAATCAGTTTTTATGATACGAAGCCGTATGACAGGATTTTCTTTGACAAAGAGAACGAAAAATACGGCTACGAAATAAGATATTTTGAAACGAAACTTTCTAAAAAAACCGCTGTTCTTTCAAAGGGCTGCACGGCGGCGGTGGCATTCGTCAATGATGACATCGACAAAGATGCTATTGATGCCCTCAACGAGCTTGGCGTGGAACTGATTGCCATGCGCTGTGCCGGCTACAACAATGTTGACCTCAAGGCGGCGGAGGGCAAAATCAAGGTGGCAAGAGTGCCTGTTTACTCCCCTTATGCTGTGGCGGAGCACGCTATGGCTATGCTTCTGACCCTCAACAGGCGGATTCACAAGGCTTTTTTGCGCACGAGAGACTACAATTTCAGCCTTAACGGTCTGACGGGATTTGACCTACACGGCAAAAATGCAGGGGTTATCGGCACAGGCAACATCGGCTCGGCTTTCATTGACATCTGCAAAGGCTTTGGCATGAATGTTTTTGCCTACGATATTTTTGAAAGCAACCCCAAGGCGCAGTATGTGAGCCTTGACAGGATTTTCAGCGAGTGCGATGTGATTTCGCTCCACTGCCCTCTTACAAAAGACACTTACCACATTATCAACGACCTGAGCATTGCAAAAATGAAAAGCGGTGTGTTTATTGTGAACACATCCCGTGGCTCACTGATTGATTCCTCGGCACTGCTCCGTGGCATCACAAACGAAAAAATCGGCGGTGCGTGCCTTGATGTTTATGAGGAGGAAACGGAGATTTTTCACGAGGATTTCTCTGACACCACCAACAAGGACAGGCTCCTCGTTCAGCTGATTTCTATGCCGAATGTGATTGTTACATCCCACCAGGGATTTCTCACAAGAGAGGCGTTGCAAAAAATTGCGGCGGTTACTTTGAAAAACATCAGCGATTACTCGAACAAAAGAACACTCGAAAACGAAGTTTTTATAAAAAAACCTTAAAATTTGATAGTAGAGTACCATAAAAAGGACTGCACAGCGGTATTTTATCGAACATTTGTCTTGACAAATCTATAAAAAGTGATATAATATGACTTGTAAAGAACAAATGTTCCACACAAAATACAGCTTATGAAAGAGGACGATTAACATGACAGGAGCAATGGTAGCAGCCACAATTTTTGATATTATCGCAGCAGCAGTTCTTATTTTTGGTTTTATAAATGAAGATAAAGTTATTGATTTTGAGGACAGAGTTCTTTTCGCTCTGGGCAACGCATACAAGAGATATAGACGCCGCCGTTATATAAAAAAGAAAGCGGCAAAAAAGGCTCATCTGCGTGCAGTTCCCCAGCAGAAAGACAAAAGTGTCAGGCTGATTAAATCAGCATAATGCCCACTCCGCCGACTTAGTCGGTTTCCCATAACACAAAGCACCTCGGGTTTGTCGTCCCGAGGTGTTTTGTTTATATAAGATATAAATACTAAAAAAATACAATTCAATTGACATAAAATAACACTTGTGATACAATCACGCAAAGGAGGTGTAATTATGAAAAAGTTTATTAAAATTTTATCAGTTATTTTGTGCGTTGCTGTTCTTATTTCATCGGTGAGCATTCTTTCTTTTGCAGAGGATGAAGTGGGCGAAGAACCAACAGAAACAGTTGAGGTTGTTGAGGAAGAAACGCCAGCCCCAGTAAAGGAAACATACGAAAGTTTTCTGATGTCCCACTTGGTTGAAGCGATGTTGGGAATGACTGCAATTGTTGCGTTCCCAGCTGGCATTGCAGGAATAAGCCTTGCAATGACACCAACAGTTATTCTGTTGCCAGTTACATTGCCTGTTGCCGCTGTAGCAGGTGCAGTGGTTTCCGTGGGTTCACTGCTTTACATACTTGCTTCGCCTGTAATAAGCCTTTTTGAATATGTGAGCCAATAAAAGACAAAACGAACCGCAATCGTGAGAAAGCGGTTCGCTTTTTTATTTACTTGTAATCAATACCAAAGGAAGCCGAAAAGGAGAATCCAAATGAGCCACTGACCGAATGAGAATTTAACGGTAACTTTGCAGGTATCCTTTGCAACATTGCCGTACTGATCTGTAACTGTGCAGGTGATTTTTGTTTCGCCCTTGCCCGTGGTTGTGATTTTGCCGTCTTTATCAACGGTGGCAACCTTGGGGTTGGAGGATTCAAATTTAACCTCATATTTCACGCCGTCATCTGCTGTGATTTCAGGCTTAATTGTTGTCCCCTCTTTGTATTTCAGCTCAATATCGTTGATTTTAACGCTGTTGACCGCTTTATCAACGATTTCAACAACTGCATAGTGGCTGAAATGCTCGGCGGTGAAAATAACATAGCCATCTTCAACTGTTGTGGGGATTGATGTAACATTACCGTTTACGGAATCAACATAGCACACAAAGATATTTTGTGTGCCGAAGCCCTCGGGAAGAGGTATTCTTACAGTAACTTTGCCGTCAGGCTGAACCATTTCGCCGTCTTTATATGTTGAAATATCAAAAATAGCTGTTTCACAGGTTGCATAATTTGCATTGATAAGCTGTAATGACTGACCGTCAAAAACATCTGAAACAGTTACCTCGATGCCCTTTTCAAATTCATCACTGTAAATGATTTCAACACCGCTCTTTTCGTCTTTTGCAACATTGAGCTTGGGGATAGGCTGTGTTTCTGTTTCGTGGCATTCAGTACATTCACGCTGTGAAAGACCCTCTGCATCAACTGTAGGCTCGGTAACAGTTACCCATTCGCCCCAAGAATGACCTTTTTCGGGAGTGGTAACGCTGTTTAAAACCTCGCCACATTCAGTGCAGATGTCGTATTCCATGCCCTTAACCACGCAGGAAGCAGGAGTTACAATGTGGCTTAAAGTGTGAACATGGTCGTCTATGCAGTGAATAGTTGCGTTTAAAAGATAATTATTGCCATCAGAATCAATTTTAATTTTGTTCCACTGTTCTCTTGTACCACCAAAATATACGTCAGATAAGCTTTTACATCTATCGAAAGCACTCCGTTTAATAGTTGTAACACTATCTGGGATTGTAACAGAGGTAAGGCTACTGCAATTATAGAAATCGTAGTGATCAATACATGTAACACCGTCAAGGATTGTAACAGAAGTAAGAGCTTCGCACCACTGAAAAATAAAACCACCAAAATCTGTAAGACCGTTCGAAATTGTAACAGAAGTAAGATTGCGGCAACATGAGAAAGCATAACCTTCAATAATATTAACGCTATCGGGGATTGTAAGGAAAGTAATGCCGCAACCTCCGAAAGCGGACCGACCAATGTATGAAACACTGTCAGGGATTGTAATGGAAGTAAGGTTATGACAACCAGAAAAAGCATAGTCAGCAATTTTCGAAACGCCATAAGGAATTATTGTGTTTTGACAGCCTTTGACAAGAGTGTTTGTTTTAGTTTCAATAATTGCATTGCAATTATCCCTGCTGTCATATTTCTTATTATTTTCATCTACATAAATCTCTTTAACATTACTACAATATAAAAAGGCACCGTCTTCGATACTCGTAACACTATCAGGGATTGTGATAGAAGTTAGACTCTCGCAATTCTCAAAAGCATGATAACCAATACTATAAAGGTTATCAGGAATTGTGATAGATGTAAGGCTACTGCAATTCTCAAACGCATACCGATCTATCCATCTAACACTATCAGGGATTGTGATAAATGTAAGATTACTGCAACCGCTGAAAGTTCTTTTACTAATATGTGTAACACTATCGGGAATTATAACAGAAGTAAGGCTACTGCAACCGCTGAAAGCCTCTTCACCAATGCTTATAACACTATCAGGAATTGTAATAGAAGTAAGACTACTGCAGCCACCGAAAGTCCCTTCACTAATACTTGTAAAATTATCAGGGATTTTTACAGACAAAAGGCTACTGCAACCATTGAAAGCATAATCGCCAATACTTGTAACAATTTCAGGGATCGTGATAGATGTAAGACTGCTACAACCACTGAAAGCATTATCGCCAATGCTTCTAACACCGTCTTCGATTTTTACTTCTTTTATTAAATCATTATTATAAAATGGCGATGTATCACTTTTATAATCATACATTTTACCAGTTCCACTGATTGTGAGAACACCTGTCTCTTCATTAAGTTCCCAAAATACATTCCTACCACATTTCTCATAGTTGTATGGACTGAAATGGATTGTTGCATTCGAAAGACAGTCGTTGGATTTATCTATTTTTATTTTATTCCACTGTTCTTCTGTTCCGCCAAAATAAACATCTGATAAACTTTGACAATTGTTAAACGCATACTCATCAATAATTGAAATATATCCAGGTATAGTTATTGTTTTAAGATTTGTACATCTATCAAAAAGACCTTTACAAATTGATGTTACACCCTCCTCAATAACAACCTCATTTATTGTTTCATTATTATGGAAAGGTGAATTATTTCTGTTCGTATCATATGGTCTATTACTATAATAAGTATCCTCTACATAGCTATTTGTTTCACCAAAACCACTAATAATAACAGTTCCTGTATTTTCATCAAGCTCATAGCAAATAACACTTTGAGCTTGCTCATGAAAAGAACTATCATTTAAAACTTTAAGTATAGATCCATCTGCAGAACAATGTATAGTTGGTTGTCCAAGTCCAACATCCATATCTTCTATTTTTACAAACTGTTCCTTTGTGCCAGCATAGTATATATCATATAAATCGGCATCACATGCAAATCCACCTTTAATTATACTGGTAGGTAAATACATTGTTGTAATATCGCAGCATTCCCAAAACGCCAAAGGATCAATTGAAACTGTGCCTTCTTCCACTATAACTTTTTTTAAGGAATTAGAAAACTCAAAAGCATAGTCTTCGATTTTCTTTATGCTGCCCGGTATTGTTATTTCGTCCAAAGTATTACCAAAGCTATAGGCACTGTTTCCAATAGTTGTGATACTCGCAGGAAATGTTGTGCTATAACATCCCAACATTATTGTATTTGACGCTGTTTCAACAATTGCATTACAGTTTTCTCTGCTATCATACACAGGATTGTTTTTATCAACAACAACGCTATAAAGATTAAGACAACCTCTTGTAATTGTAAACTCAATGTTTGTAACACTTGCTGGAATATATAACTCCTCAATATCTGAAAAACTAAATGCTCCCCACCCAATACTTGTAACTCCGTCTGGAATTGAAATATAATAAAAGTCACTTTCCCAGAAAGCAGAATCACCAATACTTGTTACTGGATATCCTTCAATTTCACTCGGTATTATCAATTCACCATAAGAATAATAAGAATATGAATCATAACCTGTTATGGTTACTTCACCATCGTTAATCTCATACTCCAATAAATCAGCCGATGCGGCAGATGCGCATAATGGAAGTGCAGAGAGCAACATAATCACCGTTAAAATAATTGCCAATGTTCGTTTCATAATAAAACCTCCAAAATTTTTATATTTTTGTGCGAGGGTAATTTGCTGTGCTATTCTATAAAATTTGCGCTAAACCATTGTTTTCACCGTCCTTTGTAAGTCAAAAATGGTATCTGACTTAAACACTCTACTATTAAGACTGATGAAAATGGAAAAAGTTTTAAATTTTTTAAAAAATTTTTAAAATCATAAAAAACAGGAGAAATTTAAGTTAAGAAAAGTAATTGACAAAATAAAATAACCACCCGTCAAACGGATGGTTATGCGCTTTTTAGGCTTTATGCTGTTTGAGGAGGGTATCTTTTAAATCCCACAATTTCTGTGAGAGGTCAACATAATAATTATGGGGATTTTCAAAACGGAGAACCTCGTCCCACAGGGTATCAATCTGCTCTTTACAATACTTTTTAATATCCTCAAGTGCGGGGAAATCATAAACGCATTTGCCTTTATCAAAAAGTTGAATAAGGAGCGGACGGGCGGTGTAATTCTCAACAATCTTACGCTTCCATGTGAAATCACGGTCGAAAAGCTCATAGGGCTGTGAATCGTCAACAACCTCGTCATCAAGTGTGATAAGGTCGGCGAAGCATTTGCCTGTTTCGTTATCATAAAATCTCCAGAGCTTTTTGCAACCAGGGATTGTTACCTTGGCTACATTTTCGCTGATTTTAATTCTCGGCATCATTTCGCCCTGCTCATTCTCAACGGCACAGAGCTTATAAACTCCGCCAAAAACAGGTGCGCTTGATGCAGTGATAAGTCTTTCACCAACGCCGAATGAATCAATCTGTGCGCCCTGATGGAGCATATCTCTGATAACATACTCGTCAAGTGAATTTGATGCAACAATTGCACAATCGGGGAAACCTGCTTCATCAAGCATTTTTCTTGCCTTTATAGTAAGGTATGTGATGTCGCCACTGTCAATTCTGATGCCCTTGGGTCTGAATCCACGGGGAAGAACCTCTCTCTTAAATGCTTCAATTGCATTGGGAATGCCCGACTTCAAAACATTATATGTGTCCACAAGAAGTGTGCAGTTATCGGGATATTCCCTTGCGTATGCGCAGAATGCTTCAAGCTCATTATCAAAAAGCTGAACCCAGCTATGAGCCATTGTGCCAACTGCTTTTACGCCAAATTCTCTATCAGAAATTGTGCAGGCTGTGCCCATGCAACCGCCGATATATGCGGCTCTTGCACCATAAATTGCACCGTCATATCCCTGTGAACGGCGGGAACCAAACTCCATAACTCCCCTGCCCTTGGCGGCACGGACAATTCTGTTGGCTTTGGTTGCAACAAGGCTCTGATGATTGATTGTGATGAGCACCATTGTTTCAATAAACTGCGCCTGAATAGCTGGGCCTTTGACAGTTACAATCGGCTCATACGGGAAAATGGGTGTACCCTCGGGAACGCACCATACATCACACTTAAATTCAAAATTGCGGAGATAATCAAGAAATTCTTCACAGAATCCTCTGCCACGGAGATATTCAATATCTTCTTCATCAAAATAAAGGTCATCAAGATATTTCACAAGCTGTTCAACGCCTGCCATAATTGCGAAGCCGCCCTTATCGGGAACTTCCCTGAAAAACATATCAAACTGGGTCATTCTCTCACCCAGTCCGTTTTTGAAATATCCGTTTGCCATGGTTATTTCGTAGAAGTCTGTGAGCATTGTAAGATTGCGGTTTTTGAGTCTGTCTGTCATAATAACACCACGCCTTGTTTTTATAAATTAAGGTGTATTATATCATAAGAAATCGAATTTTTCAACAGCTTGCAAACATTATATAATCGTCATTTTCAAGCATCTGTCTTTTATTGTACTAAATCACTAAAGTGTATTTTAACAGACAAAACGGCAAATTTCGTAATAAAATTTAACTATTTTTCAAAAAAAATAGGCTTTTTTTCCAAATATGACTATATTTTTTTATATTTATATGCTATAATCCAACTATGATTTTACCCAGCGGACGCTGAATTTTAAAACAGAAGGCAGGTGTAAACATGAGAACAAGAGAACAAAAACTTGGATCAAAAAACATCATTGGTGCAAAGGTTGAGCAGCAAAGAAAGAGCATTGGTATGAAGCAAAAGGATCTTCTCGCTCAGCTTCAGGTCAGAGGAATCGACCTCAACGCATCGGGGCTTTCCAAACTTGAGGGTCAGATTAGAGGCGTTTCCGATTACGAGCTTAAGGCACTTGCAGAGGTTTTAGGTGTATCCGTTAACTGGTTGCTTGGCATTGAGGAATAAGACCAACAGCACAAATTTAAAACAAAATTGCGGAGCTTAAAGTTTTTTAAGCTCTTTTTTGTTGACTTTTAATACAACATAATGTAAAATGTGAAATGTTATTTTTTATAATTTTATAAAAGGAGTTTTATACAATGGCAATTTTTAAAGCGTTCAACGCAATCAGACCTGTTGCCGATATGGCATCTGAAATTGCGGCGCTTCCCTATGACGTAATGAACAGCGAAGAGGCAAAAGAAATGGTTAAGGGCAAGCCTTACTCATTCCTTCATGTTGACAAGGCTGAGATCGATTTTGATCCAATCCCTGAGAATATTTACACAGAGTCAATTTACCTCAAGGCTAAGGAAAATCTTGAAAAGCTTGTTAAAGACGGTGTTGCAAAGCAGGACGAAACACCTTGCATTTACATCTATCGTCAGATTATGAACGGCAGAAGCCAGACAGGTCTTGTTGGCTGCACAGCTATTGACGATTACATCAACAACATCATCAAAAAGCATGAGCTTACCCGTGCAGACAAAGAGGCAGACAGAATCAACCATGTTGACTACTGCGACGCTAACACAGGTCCCATCTTCCTTACATACAAAAAGAATGACAGCATCAGTGCGACTGTAAACGCATGGAAAGAGAGCCACGAGCCTGTTTATGATTTTGTAACAGAGGACGGCATCGCTAACACAGTTTGGGTAATTGATGACGCTGAAACAATCGCTCTTATTACAGAGAAATTTGCAGGCGTTGATTATCTTTATATTGCAGACGGTCATCACAGAGCAGCATCTGCTGTTAAGGTTGGTCTTAAACGCCGTGAGCAGTTCCCCGACTACACAGGCAACGAAGAGTTTAACTTCTTCCTTGCAGTTCTCTTCCCCGAGGATGAGCTTGAAATCATGGATTACAACAGAGTTATCAAAGACCTTAACGGTTACTCAAAGGATGAATTCATGGCAAAGATGAGCGAGAAATTCGACATTGAAGAGGCTGGCAAAGACGCATACAAGCCCGAAGCAAAGCACACATTTGGTATGCTTCTTGACGGTATGTGGTACAAGGTAACAGCTAAAGAGGGAACATTCGACAACACTGACCCTGTTGAAAGACTTGATGTTTCAATTCTTCAGAATAACGCAATCTCCCCCATTTTTGGCATTGATGACCCCAGAACAGATAAGAGAATCGATTTTATCGGCGGTATCAGAGGTCTCAGCGAGCTTGAGCGCAGAGTTAACACTGACATGAAGATTGCATTTTCAATGTATCCCACAACACTTGAGGATCTTATGGACATTGCTGACGCAGGTCAGATTATGCCTCCCAAATCAACATGGTTTGAGCCAAAGCTCCTCAGCGGACTTTTCATTCATAAGCTTTCATAAGTTTTCGTAAGTAAAAAATCAGCCTGTCGCAATTTTAAGCGGCAGGCTTTTTTGGTTCATTTTATATTTCTGTGCTTGCGGTCAGAATGGATTGCCACGGCTCTTTGAGCCTCGCAATGACAATAACGGGATGTCAAGGACGCCATGCTCTACATTGTAAATTTGGCGACAACATATGCCCTCCTTGTGTAAAGGAGGGTGGCGAACGCAGTGAGTCGGGAGGATTGTTTGTTTTGTATTAACCTCATATTTGACTTCCAACAGACAATCCCTCAGTCTTTGGCTTCGCCAAATCCAGCTCCCTTTACACAAGGGAGCCATTTTATGTTACAGATTTAAAAGATATATATGATATTTAAGCGTGGATTGTCTCTGCGAAGGAGCGGAGCGACTGCGGCAGTCCATAAATTGTGCTTAGTTTGAGCGTAGATTGCCACGGTTGCAAAGCAACCTCGCAATGACAAGATTTTTGCTTTATGCTTCAATTTTTTCGGGAAGAGTAAGCTCTTCCCCTACGATGCCATATTTTATTAAACATTTGTTAAGTGCGGAATTGCCGTTGATTTTTTATTCAACCGATTGGATACTATACAGCTTTATATTTGTGGAATAGGTATCCTCAATAACTCTATATCGTACCACAACTATGTCATCTTTTTGAAAGGATTTCGGAAAAATATTTTCACTTTCACTGCAATCTGCACTGAGGAAATTTTTGGTTTCGGTGCAGTTTTCAATATCGTATTCCACAAGGGACAGAACAGTGCCGTTTATCTCTTTGATTTTACATATTTTTTCTTCAAAGTGATCGGCATATGAGATTGTCGAATTGGTCGTAGTTGTAGTGCTTATTGCGGTGGTGGTTGTTGCCTGCGGCGGTGTTGGCTGTTTATTACAGGCAAAAAGAGTAAGCATAACAACAAAAGTGATTACGATACATAAGCTCTTTTTCATAATACACCTCAATTATACACTGCATCTGACTTGCCGAAAAATACTGAACCATCTACAACATCATCCAAATCAACGGGGCTTGAATCGCCATTTGAAATAAATTCAAAGAAATAGCCGTATTCTCTGCCTGTGAATAAGGTTTCTAATTGCTCAAGGGTAAAAAGTCCTGCAACCTGTGTGTAATTGACTTTCTTTGCGTCAGCGCCCTCATATGTCCACACATTGAATTTTTTAATATCACAGCCAGCCGTAATAAGTCTGCTATATTCAGCATTACGCTCTTGTGCACTTACAATACATTGATCCTTAAAAATATCAATCCTTACAAGATATTTCTTGCTGTTGCCGTATTTGTTAACGGCATATTGAACAGGCAGTGAGAAAAAGTATGTGCCATTCTTCGGTGCAACATAGCATGGCATTGAGTAATTACCCTCTGTATAATTTGTAATAACATCATTCGCTTTATAATTTTTCTTTGTTGTTGCTTCAACGGCAACAGTTGTTTTAGCATTTTTCTTTGTTGTTTCTTCAACTGCAACGGTTGTTTTAGCATCTTTTTTTGCAGTAGCTTCAACAGATTTGGTTGTGTTGCCATTTTGTTTTCCGCTTTCATAAATAGCATCAGCATATTCTTTTTCTACTAAAACTGTTGTAGTTATGGTTGTAGTTTCGGGAATTTTTTCTTGTGGCGGATTCTGATCGAATACTCCCGATTTAATAACGCCAACTGCACCCAAAGCAACAACTGCAACGCAGGCTGTGCTGACAACTGCTTTTTTAATTACAGAATTTTTCTTCTTTTTTTCGGTGAAATATTCATCTCTGCGCTGAAAAAGTTCGTCTGCGATTTTATCATAATTCTTCATATTGGAAGCCCTCCTTTTGAAGCTCCGATTTCAAAGCCTTTCTGGCACGGGAAACAAGATTTTCTATCTGCCTTTTGCTTTTATTCATCGCCTGCGCCGTCTGCTCATTTGAAAAATCTTCAAAGTATGTAAGATAAAGCACCTGCGCATAATCAGCATTTAAAGACTGCATACATTTATGTAGTCTTATTTTGTTTTCTTCTTTAAGATACGCTGTTTCAACTGCCGATTCTTCATCCTGCAAAGCGGTGAAAGATTCAAGATTTTCGTCTGCAAGGCGTGTTGTTTTACGCAAGAAGTCAATTGCCTTGTTCCTGCCAAGAGCATAAAGCCATGTTTTAAACGAGCTTTTGCCCTTAAACTTCGGTTGTTTTGTCATAAGAGTAAAAAATGTTTCTTCCATAATTTCTTCGGCGGTGAAGATGTTGCGGACGATACCGTTAATATAAAGAGTAAGTCCGTCTTTATAATCTTTGATTATATCGACCATACCGCTGTCATCACCTGAAAGATACTTAAAGTAGCATTCTGCTCCCCTGTCCATTTCAACTCTCCTTTCTTTTATGAAAAGCGCTTTTCATTCATTAGACGAAAAAAATGCTCAAAACTCTCACTTCAAATTAAAATAATACGCTTTTATTTATATTTTTTCAATATATAGTGTTTAATTGTAAAAAACTACTTGAAAAAATACATTTTTGTAGTATAATCGTATCTGTATATTTATGTACCATCAGGAGGTATAAAGAATGGCAGATAACGAAAAGAATTTCTTCATCGGAATGGAGCATGATGTGCTCAAATTCTGGGAAGATAACGACTGCTTCGGCAAATTACGCGCTCAGAATAAGGGACATGAAATGTTCCGTTTTATTGACGGTCCGATTACAGCCAACAACCCCATGGGCATCCACCACGCATGGGGCAGAAGCCTTAAAGATATTTTTATCCGTTATAAAGGCATGCAGGGCTATGACTGCCGCTATCAGAATGGTTTTGACTCTCAGGGTCTTTGGGTTGAGGTTGAGGTTGAAAAAGAGCTTGGCTTCAAGACTAAGAAAGATATTGAAAACTACGGTATGGATAAATTCACCCGTAAGTGTGTTGAGAGAGTTAAGCACTTCTCAGGTATTATCACTGAGCAGTCAAAGCGTCTTGGTCAGTGGATGGACTGGGAAAACTCATACTACACAAACACAGACACTAACATTCAGGGCATTTGGCATTTCCTTAAAAAATGCGATGAAAACGGCTGGATTAAGAAAGAATACAAGCCCATGCCTTGGTGCCCCAGATGCGGAACTTCTCTTTCAGAGCATGAAATGACTGGTTCTTACAAGCTCATGACTCATGATTCTGTTTTCTTCAAGCTCCCCATCGTTGAGGACGGCAGAAAGATTCTTGTTTGGACAACAACTCCATGGACTCTTTCATCTAACGTTGCACTTGCTGTTAACCCCGAAATCGACTATGTTGAGGTTAAGGTTAAGAGCGATGATGCAATTCTTATCCTTGCAAAAAATGCTATTAAATATCTTGGTGAAGACAAGTTAGAGGTTCTTCGTGCATTCAAGGGCGACGAGCTTGTTGGTCTTCATTATGAAACCTGCTTCCCCGAGCTTGAGGCTCAGCAGGGTATCGACCACAAAATTGTTCCTTGGGAAGATGTTGACGCTGAAGAGGGCGTTGGCGTTGTTCACATTGCTCCCGGTTGCGGTGCTGAGGACTTTGAGCTTGGCGAAAGACTTGGCCTTGCAAAGGTTATGCCCGTTGACGATATGGGTATCTTCCTTCCCAAATTCGGCTTCATGACAGGCAAAGACAGCCACACAATTAAAGAAGAAGTATTTGCTGAGCTTGAAAAGAGAAACAAGCTTTATAAGGTTGAGCCTCACGAGCACAGCTACCCTGTATGCTGGAGATGTAAGAGCGAGGTTATCTTCCGTCTTGTTCCCGCATGGTACATTGTTACAAGCGAGCTGAAACCAAGACTTCTCAAAGCTGCTGAAAGCGTTCTTTGGGAGCCTGCATCAAACGGCAAGCGTATGGCTGACTGGCTCAACAACATGGGCGACTGGAACATTTCAAGAAAGCGTTATTACGGTATGCCTCTCCCCTTCTATGTATGCGATGATTGCGGTGAGATTACTGTTATCGGTTCAAAGGCTGAGCTTCGTGAAAAGGCTGTTGACCCTGCAATGGTTGACGCACTTCCCGAGCTTCACAGACCTTGGATTGACGAAGTTGAAATCAAATGCCCCAAGTGTGGCAAGGCTGTTAAGCGTGTTAACGAAATCGGCGATGTTTGGCTTGACGCTGGTATCGTTCCTTTCTCAACAACAGGCTATTTTGACGGTCATAAGGATGTTTGGGAAAAGAGCTACCCCGCAGAGTGGGTTACAGAAATGCGTGAGCAGGTTCGTCTTTGGTTCTACTCAATGCTGTTCATGAGCGTTGTTCTTCAGGATAAGGCTCCTTATCAGCGTGTTCTCAGCTACAATGCAGTTGTTGCAGAGGACGGCTCTAAATTCTCAAAGACAGGCTTCATGATTAACTTTAACGATGCAGCTGAAAAGATTGGTGCAGACACAGTTCGTTACCTCTATGCAGGCGCACCAGTTGCTAACGATGTTCGTTTCGGCTACAACCTTGGTGATGAAGCAAGAAGAAAGCTCCTTTCATTCTGGAACATCTTCACTTTCTTCAACACATATGCTCAGATTGACAAACCTAATTTTGAAAATTACAAGCTTGACAAGGCTGCACTTACACCCACAGACAAGTGGCTTATTATCCGCACAAATCAGTTCATTAAGAAAGCCACAGAATATATGAACGATTACAAAACATACCTTCTTGTTAAGGATTTTGAAGTATTCGTTGACGATATTTCTAACTGGTACATCCGCACAAACCGCCGTCGTTTCTGGAAAACAGAGGACGAAAATGACAAGATGGTTGCTTACTACACACTTTTCTATGCTCTTAACACTTGCGTTAAGGTAATGGCTCCCATTATTCCTTTCATGACAGAGCACATCTGGCAGGAGCTTACAAGAAAAGTTATGCCCTCAAGCGCACTTTCAGTTCACCTTTCAGGCTGGCCTGAGGTTATGGAAGGCTTTGAGGATGACGGCATTGTTGAAAAGACAGCTCTTTCAAGAGATGTTATCGCTGTTGCAATGCGTCT
Organism: Acutalibacteraceae bacterium; assembly: GCA_045598085.1. Lineage (GTDB taxonomy): Bacteria > Bacillota > Clostridia > Oscillospirales > Acutalibacteraceae > CAG-488. The sequence goes on along the minus strand of JAZLLI010000053.1, from coordinate 12,255 downwards.
TAGAAACGAAAATCAGATTAAAGTTCGTCAGCCTCTTTCAAAGCTCTTTGTTTGCGCAAATGAGATGGATGTTGAAAAGATTAAGACATTTGAGAAGAATATTCTTGATGAGCTTAACATTAAGGCTGTTGAATATATCAACGACAAGTCAGTTCTTGAAGATAACTACCTCACTGTTAACTTCAGAGCCGCAGGTGCTGTTCTTAAGCAGAATGTTAATAAATTCAAGCAGGCTCTTGAGGCTGTTTCAGATGAAGATATGGCAAAGATGGTTGCAGCTGTTAAAGCAGGCGAAGATGTTGAAGTTCCCGGTTGGGATGACAAGTTCGCTCCCTCACTCTTTGTTATGAATTCAAAGACAAAATCAGGCGTTGTTTCTGCTGAATGCACAAAGGATATTTCTGTTGCTCTTGATGTTGTTATCACAGAAGAGCTGAAGAAAGAGGGCATTGTAAGAGATGTTATCCGTCAGTGCCAGCTTCTCAGAAAAGAGGCAGGATTCAATGTTGAGCAGAGAATCGTTGCGTCACTTAAGAGCAGAAATCAGTTCGTTTCAGCAGCACTTGTTGAGAAGAAAGACCACATTGCAACAGAGCTTCTTGCTGATGATGTTGTATTTGGCTCAATCGTTAACGCTGACGCTGAAAAAGAAATTGAAATCAACGGCGAAATGATTGTTATTGCAGTAAAAAAAGCTTAAAGGATGATATAAATGGCAGAAAAGGTGAACGGTAAGCAGTCATATGGCTTGATGGACATTATAAAGTTCATTATGGCGTTTTTGGTGGTTACCATTCACCGAAGACTGGGTTCTGACGAATCTTTCTTCGTTTTTGAAGAGGTGAATACTATTGCGAGGTTCGCAGTCCCATTCTTCTTTGCCTGCTCTGCCTTTCTGCTGTTTTCAAGGTATGACAGCAGCGAAGCGGTTTTTAAATTCGCTAAAAAAAATTTAAGAATTTACATCATCTGGTTTCTGATTTATCTGCCTTTTACAATATTCAAATATGTTTATTCTTTTGGATACGGTATTTCAGAAATCATTAAGGCTCTTGTTTTAGATAATTTAAGGTATCCAATTCAGCTGTGGTTTTTGCCGTCTTTGGCTATTTCGGCTGTGTGTGTTTATTATCTTACTAAAAACAAAGAAATAATCGGTGCAATAGCCGCTATCACCCTTGCAATTGCATCAGTGATTTACTCAATAATCAATCCGCAGGCGGAAATACTATCAAACAGCTATATTTCGCTTATAAAATCAACCTTATTTATAGGCATCCCGTATGTTTATATTGGATATTTTTTAGGAAGACACTCTGTAAAAATAAAAAAGAGTTCGGCTATTTTGATTTTTATCACCTCTGTGGTTGCTTCACTTATATGGGGCGCAGTTGAGTTTCAAAAAGGAGTTTCACTTTTTTATGAAACAAAGCTGACATATATCCCTGCAATTTTCTTTTTGATGGTGCTTTGCATAAACTATAGCCCTAATAAATCATATATAAAAATCAGAAAAGCAAGTATGCTTTTCTATTACACACATCTGCTTATGTATCAGGAGATTTTATATATTCTGCTTGATATGGCTGGTTTAAGTTCACTTATACAAAATCGTTTGGCTATATTTTTTATAACAATTGTTTATACTACAATAATAACCGTTTTGATTCTTTTACTTGAAAATAAAAAAGGCTTCAAATGGCTAAAAAAACTATATAATTAAAGGAGAATTACTATGGAAATTACAAAAGATATGCTTATCGGCGATATTCTTGATGCAGACAGAGATACTGCACAGTTCTTCCTCAATATGGGAATGCACTGCCTTGGCTGCCCCTCTGCAAGAGGTGAAAGCCTTGAAATGGCTTGCGCTGTTCATGGCGTAGATGCTGACGATATGGTTGAAGAAATCAACACTTTCCTTGCTTCAAAGGCATGAGTTTAAGACCAAGACTTAAAATGGTAGCGGATATGGTACGCTGTGGTTCACGAATTGCCGACATCGGCACTGACCACGGCTACCTGCCCGCGTGGCTTGTTAAGAGCGGAAAATGCACAGGCGGCGTTGCAGCCGACCTTAGAAAAAGCCCACTTGAAAACGCCGCTGAAACCCTGCGCATCTATGATGTGGAGGATAAAATCAGCCTGCGTCTTTCGGATGGGCTTGATTCTGTTTTATGCAGTGAATATGATGATGTTGTTTTTGCAGGTATGGGCGGCACTCTGATTGCAGAAATTCTTGAAAGAGCTGTTGGCTTGAAAGACAAATCAAAGAGGATTATTGCTCAGCCGAACTCACACAGCGAGGATGTGAGAAAATATCTTTGCGAAAACGGATTTGAAATCATCGAAGAGAATGCCTGCGTTGACGACAGGCGTGATTACATAGCGTTTTGTGCTCAATACACAGGCAAGGTGAATGACAAAACACCCCTTTATTATTATTTAGGCACGCACCCCATTGAGGGCAATGATGCCTCGTTCCGTTTTGCTCAAAAGCAGTTAAAGCACATCAAAACCCGTTGCGAAGCACTTGAGCAAAATAACATTTTTACTGATGAATACTACTATTTAAAAGAAATTTTAAAAGAATTTGCGGAGGTTCAGCCATGGTAAGAGTAAAAGACTTTTTTTCGTATATGGATTCAATCTCCCCTTTCGCAATGCAGGAGAAGTGGGATAACAGCGGTATGCTTATCGGTGATGAAAACACCGAGGTCAACCGTGTTGCGCTGGTTCTGGACATCACAAGTGAGGCGGTTGAATACGCTTCCAACATTGGTGCGGAGCTGATTATCAGCCATCATCCTGTTATTTTTAAACCGCAGAAAGCTTTTGTTAAGGGCAACATTGCGTATGAACTTGCGTCAAGAGGAATGAGTGCTATTTGCGCACACACCTGCCTTGATTGTGCTGAGGGTGGCGTCAATGATGTGCTTTGCACCATGCTTGACCTGCAAAATGTTGAGATTTTCCCTTGCGAAGAGAGCGAAAACATTCTGCGAGTTGGTATTCTACCTGAAAAAATGACCTGCAATATGCTCGCTTCTTATATAAAGTCGGTGCTTGGCGGCACTGTCAGATTTTGCGACACAGGTAAAGTCATTGACTCTGTTGCTGTTTGCGGCGGTGCAGGCGGCAGCTTTAAGGATGATATTATTAAAGCAGGCATTGATGCGTTTATCACAGGCGATGCAGGGCATCATGATTTTCTTGATTGTAAGGAAGCGGGGCTTGCACTTTTTGCGGCAGGTCATTACGAAACAGAAAACCCTGTTATTTCTTCACTTGCAAAAAGGCTCAGGGAGCAGTTCCCCGACACTGACATTATGGTTATTCCGCAGGATTCCCCTATCTGCAATTTATAAGGAGTTTTTATGGCACTTGACGGCATTTTTCTCAAAAGCATAAAGGATGAAATTTCTCCGCTGATTATCGGCGCAAGAGTTGAAAAAATACACCAGCCCTCCCGTGAAGAGCTGGTGCTTCATCTGCGTTCAAGGCAGGGTGCATACAAGCTGTTTTTATCCGTAAGGGTCAACAGCCCGAGGGGACATCTGACAGAAAAAGCACCCGAAAACCCTGCAACACCGCCGATGTTTTGTATGCTTATGAGAAAAAAGCTGACAAATTCACTGCTTGTTGCTATCCGTCAGCCGAGCCTTGAAAGAGTATTATATTTTGATTTTGAGGCTGTGAATGACATTGGCGACAAGGTTCTTTTGACTCTTTCTATTGAAATTATGGCGAAGCACAGCAACATAATGCTGACAGATGAAAACGGCAGAATTGTTGACGCTATTAAGCGAATTGATTTCAGCCGATCCGAAGTGCGTCAGATTCTCCCTGGATTTCCCTACACTCCGCCACCTGCACAAGATAAGCTTGACCTTATCACCGCAGAAGCAGCGGATATAATCGAAAAAATTGATTCATTTCAAAATAAAATGGTTTCTTCTGCCATTCTTAACTCATGCCAAGGCATTTCGCCGTTGATTTGCCGTGAAATTGCGTACAACTGCGGCGGCGACATTTATGTTTGTGATATGAACACAAAATTCACAAATGCACTTACAGAAGAAATCAAAAAAATTAAAGCGATTATCGCAAATAACAGTGGTATCCCCTGTTGTATTAAGGATGAGACAGGCAAGCCGTGCGACTTTGCGTTTATGGAGATTAGTCAATACGGCAATATGCGCACCCGCCAGCATAAAGAGAGTTTTTCAAAGCTTCTCGACGAGTTTTATTCTGAGAAAGACACTGTTGAGCGCACAAGGCAAAAAGGCAGAGATTTGGTGAAATTCCTGCACAATGCCATTGAAAGAACTGCGAAAAAGCTGAACTTACAGCGTGCAGAGCTTAAAAAATGCGCTGACAGAGAGCAATTAAGAATCTCTGCAGAGCTGATAAATGCAAATTTGTACCAGCTTCAAAAGGGTTCGCTTTATTATGATTTGGCGAATTACTATGATAACAACAACATTTTGCGTGTTAAGGCTGACCCTGCCCTTTCGCCTGCCGCCAATGCACAGCGATATTTCAAGCTTTATCGCAAAGCAAAGACTGCGGAGCAGATGCTAACAGAGCTGATTATCAAGGGCGAGGACGATTTGCAATATCTCGAATCTGTTGCAGACGCACTTGACAGGTCAACCACGCAGGCAGAAATTGATGAAATTAAAGCAGAGCTTGTACTTAGTGGATTTATGAAAGCCAAAGGCGGTGTAAAGAAGAAATCGTTGCGCCCCTCTGAGCCGTTCAAATATGAAACGAGCGACGGATTCACCGTTCTTGTTGGCAGAAACAACCTGCAAAACGACAAGTTAACATTCAAAACAGCACACAAAAACGATATGTGGCTTCATACACAAAAAATTCACGGCTCACATGTAATAATTCTTAGCGAAAACCGTGAAATTACTGATGATGCAATTGTTGAGGCGGCTGAAATTGCGGCATTTCACAGCAAGGCAAGCGAAGCAAAGCTTGTGCCTGTTGACTACACACCAGTGAAAAATATCAAAAAGCCGCAGGGTGCACCTCCCGGCAAAGTTATTTACCATGTGTACTATTCTGTTAATGTTTCGCCCGAAAAATCAAAAATCGAAGCCAAACTAAAAAGCAAATAAAAAACCGCCGATTTGGCGGTTTTTCTTTTAAAGCCAGAATTTTTCAGTTGGAGCGTTCAGCTCAATTTCTCGAAGATTGTTATTATCAGCCGCAAGTTCGTAGATATATGCGGCAAGGTTAATATCATGAATAGAAAGTCCAATATTATACGCAAGGATTCTTTCATCATCATTTTCTCTGCCGCAGACTTTGCCATTCACAACATCGCACATTTCGGCAAAAGATTTAAATTTATCAAAATATTTAAAGCCTTTTACATGACCGTAGTCATCCGCAAAAACTTTATCAAAGAAAAGGTCGCAATTTGTGAATCCCCTTGTGTGAACAGGAACAACAAGAACACCTTTTTTGAAATACTCGTCGGGGCAAAGATCCTCACTTGTATATGTGATGCAGGAAACAACAACATCAGCGTCTTTAATCAATGAAATATTATCATCAGCGTAACTGAATGTGATGTTTTTGAAATCTTTAAATCTATCAGCAAAAATCTTTTCCTGCCCCTTATATTTCAAAAGGGTTATATCAAGATTTCTATCTTTAACAATAGATGCAAGCACAAGTAGAGTTGCCCTTGCGGTGTTGCCCAAACCCAGAAAACTTATTTTCTTATAATCACTCTTGGCAAGGTTGACAATTGCATGTGCTGCAACAGCACCTGTTCGCATTGCTGTGATCCAGTTGGCATCCATAAGTGCAAGTGTTTCACCTGTCAAAGCGTTGAAAATCATAAGATAACTGTCAAGGCTCGGTTCTCTTTCGGGGTAACGAGTTACAACCTTGACACCGCCATAGGTTTTCTCGCCAACACTGATGATGCTTGGCATAAAATTGCAAAAACTGCCATCCAGCGGTTTAAGACTTATTTTTGGTGGCAAAATAGCTTTATTTTTATCTTTTATCATCTGGTTAACGAGTTCGTAGCATTTTTCTGCTGAAATATTCATGTTCTGAATATCATCAAAAGTAAAAAGTTTCATACTGACCTCCAAATTATTATCCTATTCTAATGTAGCCTTTTTGCGGAATGGTTACACCGTTTACGGTTACTTCTGAATCGTTATAATTAACATAAACTCGGGCGGAATTGCTATAGGTTGTGCAATAAACCCCGTCCTTAATTTTTTGGTGATTGGTGATTCTCTCACCCTCAAGAGAATTAAGTGCCTGCGAAATTGCGTTATATTTTGATACAATACTGTTTGCCACAGCATCAAACTCAACATCAAGTTGACTGCCCTCGGGTTTAGTATAAACAACCGAAAAAGTGGGACACAAGCCGTATTCAATGCATTGAAGCTCCGCATTAAGGCTGTTTTCGGCAGTATTCAGCGGAATTGATGACAAAATTGTCATTCCGTGAATAACTTCCTGCACAAAAGGAACTTTGACATAAGCTTCTGTTTCTTTATAAGACACTGACATTGGAACATTCGTAATCAAAGATGAACCCATAACTGTGTAAATGTTGCCAGCGTCAACCATAATATTCCCCGAACGAGAAAGAGCTGAAAGCTGAGAAACAATGCCGTCTTTATACTCAGTTCTCTTCGCACCTGAATGAGAAAAATCAGATGAGAGAAGTTGACCTGCATCATTAACAGCAAAGCCGTTGATCTTATATTTATCAGCTGTTTCAATTACAGAATCGATAAATCGGTTAGATTTTTTTAGTGTTCTGAAATTAGCATTATTCTGCAAGAAAAGTGAGTTTTCAACACTGACAATAAATGGGAATTTATTCATTCCACGGGCGGTGAGAAAATCATATTTTGAAAAAGCGCTTTTGAAAGTGAGGACATCAATACCTGCATAAAGCTTAACGTTCTGCGAATTGGCATAATCAGCAAGGGTCTTGAAGCCTTTTTTGCCACCTAAAAGCGGGTTAATTTCTGTTGAATTGTTGAGGAAAACACCCGTGTATCTGACTGAAAGGTTGTTGATACCTTTGGCTTTCACTCGCTTAATGATGTCCTCAGCCTGTGAGAAAGTGGTAAATTCGTCAGATTTAACGCTCCAGCGTTTTTCTTTATATGCGCCTGTCAGCTCAAGGGTCATGGGCACATCCTCTGCACTTTTAATGGAGGAAACGCTCAAGGTACCGTTTCGAATATACTGCTCACGGCAAGCGGAGGCAATATCTGAATAAGTGGCACTACCCCTTGAAAGGAACTTGTAGCAAATTGAAAAAGAAGTGTTTTTGTTATTATAAATGCTCAATTTGCCGTCTTTTTCGTTGGTATAATCAAAAGTAAAGTCAGCATAGACACGGCTGTAGCCATCTTTTGAAGAAACTGCCTTGATTTTTGCGAACTCGGCAGACGAATTTATAATAGCAGCATAGGCATTTTCGCCTTTTTTCATACCAAATGCGCCCATCATGGCACGGGCAGATTTGTTGCCGTGGATTGAAATATCATCGCCGTAAACTGCGCATTGATAAGTATTTTCACCCTCTTCATAAAACGGATGAACAGCAGCACCGCAGCCATCGGGAATGAGAAGAAAATCGTCTTTTTCTGCTTCATTGAATGAACCAAAATAAGGCAGAACAGCAAAAGAAGTTACTGCACAATTTTTGTTTTTGGTGAGATTTTCGTAAGATGCATCGACTAAAAAGTTGCCGTCTTTCAACTTAAAATCCACTGAAACAGCGAAAGCAACATCGTTTTCAGAAAGCTTCTCTTTCTTGGCAGTAGCTTCATCGTCAGCCAGAACATAGCGGATTTTCACCCCATCATCGTAAATTTCAGAGGTGAAGCTATCAAAACTGACACTGTTGCTTTGAGAACTAAGATAGTGAGTGCCATTTACGCTTTTCACAACCATTTCTGCAATGGCAGATTCGGTGCCTTTTGGCATAGCATACCACTTTTTATTGCCTGAGGTTTCTTTAACCATAATTGCGGTTGTGTTTTCATCAAAGCACAGCTGAAGATAGCCTGATTCAGCTATTTTTTTATATTTTTTATCAGAAATATCGGCAGAAATCGCCTCGGCACGAAAACTATTTTTCTCAACAGAGATAGTATTCACACCGTTTTTTCTGAAAAACACTGCTGTTGTAATCAGCCCCGCAATGAGGATGACACAAACAAGCTTTAAAATAAAACGAAGAAATTTCATATTTTCACCGTTACTTAGTAAAATCGATAACATTGCGGCTTTCCATATAATAAATCACCGCAGAAACAACGCCCATAACCGCACTTGCACCAAGGAGAATGTTAGAAACAACCGCAAGGCTGAATGGAAGCGGAACAATTTCGTTCAAACCGTAAAGCAGCATCACGATAATAAAAGACACCATCTGCATAACTGTTTTTATTTTGCCGAAAATGTTTGCAGGTATTACTTTGCCCTGAGCAGACGCAATAAGTCTGAGCGAAGAAATTATAAATTCACGGGCGAGAATGACAAGAACAATCCAGATATTGCACATTTTTTCGCTAAGGAAGCCTAAAAGTGCGGCAGTTACAAGCATTTTATCTGCAATGGGGTCAAGAAACTGACCGAAAACTGTTACAAGATTGTTTTTGCGTGCAAGCTTGCCGTCAATTGCATCTGTTATGCAGGCGACAGCAAAAATCGCCACGGAAATGAAAAATCTGAACGGAATATTCAGCATAAATGCCAGCAAAAATACGGGCACAAGAAAAATTCGTAAAACTGTAATTTTATTTGGGGTATTCATCACTGTACCGCCTTACCTACAAGATCATATTCGTTGACGCCGAGAATCTCAACCTCAACAAAATCGCCCTCTTCGTAATCTTCATCCCCTGTGAAATGAACCTGAGAGTCAATATCGGGAGCGTCCATATAAGTTCTGCCAAAATATGTATCAGTGTATGGGTCATAGCCCTCCACAAGAACATCATAGGTGTTGCCGATTTTTTCGTTATTCTTTTCGCTCATAATGAGGTACTGGTCATCCATAATGATTTCGCCACGGCGAACTTTGACATCCTCTTCCACCTGATTTTCCATATCATACGCAGGTGTGCCCTCCTGAGCAGAGAAAGCAAAGCAACCAACACGGTCAAATTCCATCTCGTTAACAAAAACTGCAAGTTCTTCAAACTCTTCCTCGCCCTCGCCAGGGAAACCAGTGATAAATGTTGTTCTGATAACAACATCGGGCATTTTTGCACGAAGCTTATTGACAACATCAACGATTTCTTCTTTTGTGCCTTTTCTGTTCATAGCTTTAAGGATGCTGTTATTGCAATGCTGGAGTGGCAAGTCAATATAATTGAGAATCTTCTTCTCTTTTGCCATTGTGTCGATAAGCTCATCTGTGATTTTATCGGGATAGCAATAAAGAATACGAATCCACTCTATGCCGTCAATTTTGCAAAGCTCTGAAAGAAGCTCGGGAAGCTTATACTCGCCATATATGTCGATACCGTAAGCGGTAGTATCCTGCGCAATAACAACAAGCTCTTTCACGCCGATTTCTGCAAGCTGACGAGCTTCTTCGATAATAGGCTCCATTTCGCGGCTTCTCATTTTGCCACGGATTGAGGGAATTGTGCAGTAGGTGCAACAATTGGAGCAACCCTCGGCAATTTTGAGGTATGCCCAGTATGAGGGAGTTGTGAGAATACGCTGAGCATCAAGGGGAAGCTCGCACTGAGGCGGAAAACGCATTTCGCCGTTGCCCTCAATAGTATTTTTAACGATATTCACAATATCTCCGTTTGCGCCAATGCCAATAACAGCATCAACCTCAGGAATTTCTGAAAGAATCTCTTCTTTATATCGCTGAGCAAGGCAACCAGAAACGATAATTGAGCCGATAACACCCTCGTTTTTAAGCTCTACCATATCAAGTATATTCTCAATCGCCTCTTTTTTTGCATCATCAATAAATCCGCAGGTGTTGACAATAACAACATCGCAACCGTCAACATAATCTACTATTTCAAATCCTGCCTCATCAAGGGCGGCAAGCATATGCTCTGCATCCACCTGATTTTTGGGGCAACCCAATGAAATCAAACCAACTGTATTAGCCATTTAATACCAACCTTCTTCTTCATAAGAATCAACTGAAAAACACTCCATTGCACGGCGAATTTCGCTTGGTGAATAACCTGCACGCATAAGATATGCAGTGGCACGGCGGCGTTGTTTTTCATCACATTGAACATTATAATATTTTTTTCTGATAATATCAACTATTCTTTCAATATTATCTTCATCTTGAAACAATTCTTCTGTGGCTTCTTCGGCAAGGGCACGCTCCACACCCTTCTGACTAAGCTCATAGAGGATTCTTTTTTTGCCATATCCCTTTTTTTCGTATAATTCTGATGCATACATACGGGCAAATCGCTCATCATTGAGCATACCGATTTCAACAAGCCTTGCAACAGCTTCGGCGGCAAATTCGGGTTCATAATTTTTAAGAAGCTTATTATAAAGCTCTTTTGAGCTGTGCTCACGCCTTGCAAGAAGCTGTGCACCTGCGTTAAAAGCACGCCGAGAGCCTGCCGCATCCTTAAACGCAGCAAGCTCTCTTTCATTTAATTCATCGCCTGAAACATAACCGCATGAAAGCCAGTAAGCGGCATCAACGGTCAGCAGGTATTCGTCATCAATATGAATATGGACTTTGTTATATCGTCCCTCTTTGGCGGTGATTTTCATCAGTCGTCATCATCCACACTTATATCAAGCTTAACGCCTGATGCAGGTGCAACGGGGATTTTTGCACTTTTCTCTGCCTTTGGAGCTCTGACAGGTGCTTTTGTAAGGCTCTCGATATTTTCAAGAACTTTCTTTTCGATGTCGGCGGCAAGCTCTTCATTCTCTTCGATAAGCTTTTTAACATTATCTCTGCCCTGTCCGAGCCTTTCGCCGTTATATGAGAACCATGCGCCACTCTTCTGAACAACCTCTGTTTTAACAGCAAGGTCAAGGATTTCGCCAGATTTTGAAATTCCTCTGCCATACATAATGTCAAACTCAGCCTCTTTAAAAGGAGGAGCAACTTTATTTTTAACAATCTTTGTTCTTGTTCTATTACCGATAACCTCGCCGCCTGTTGCCTTGAGAGCTTCAACTCTGCGGACATCAATACGGATTGAGGAATAGAATTTAAGGGCACGGCCGCCTGTGGTGGTTTCGGGGTTGCCGTACATAACGCCGATTTTCTCTCTCAACTGATTGATGAAAATGATGATTGTGTTTGTCTTTGCGCAAGCACCAGCCAGCTTTCTTAAAGCCTGAGACATAAGCCTTGCGTGAGCACCAACATGAGAATCGCCCATTTCACCCTCAATTTCTGAACGGGGAACAAGAGCCGCAACTGAGTCAACAACCATAATTGAAATAGCACCAGAGCGAACAAGAGCTTCTGCAATTTCAAGTGCCTGCTCGCCGTTATCGGGCTGAGAAACAAGAAGTGAATCAACATCAACGCCTAAATTTGCCGCATAAACGGGGTCAAGTGCGTGCTCTGCATCGATAAATGCAGCCTCGCCGCCCTTTTTCTGAGCCTCTGCGATACAGTGAAGTGCAAGAGTTGTTTTACCTGATGATTCAGGTCCGTAAATCTCAACGATTCTTCCCTTGGGAAGTCCGCCGATACCAGTGGCAATATCAAGTGAAAGTGAGCCTGTTGAAATGGCCTCAACATTAAGAGCCTGATTCTCACCAAGGCGCATAACTGCACCTTTGCCGAACTGCTTTTCAAGCTGTTTGATAGCGGTTGAAAGTGCCTCTGTTTTATTATCGGGAGCAACTGTTGCCTTTTCTTTAGTAGCCTTTGCCATATTTAAAAACCTCCGTTTTGCCGTACATTTGTTCGTCTAAAAGTATTATACTATAGGTTCAAAGGAAATGCAATAGAAAATTCAAAAAAATTTTAAAAAAATATTAAAAAATATTTGATAAAACCCTTGATTTTATTGGAATTATCTGTTACAATACTGCTTGTTGTTTAGCATTCGTTAACTATAAAAAGGAGGTGCCTCAAATGGCAAAATGCGAATTCTGTGATAAATCCGTAACATTCGGTATTAAAGTATCACACCCACACAGACGTTCTAACAGAACATGGAAACCCAACGTTAAGCGCGTTAAAGCGATCGTTGACGGCTCACCCCGCAGAGT
>JAZLLI010000052.1:0-19792 GCA_045598085.1 Acutalibacteraceae bacterium | reverse complement strand
ATGCGGTGGTTGGGTGCGATGCGGTGGTTGGGTGCGATGCGGTGGTTGGGTGCGATGCGGTGGTTGGGTGCGATGCGGTGGTTGGGTGCGATGCGGTGGTTGGGTGCGATGCGGTGGCTGGGGTGCGATGCGGTGGCTGGGGTGCAGATGTTGCCTTGGTTTTGTCGGCAACATCTGCCCTCCTTTATTAAAGAGGTTGTTTGGTGTAAGCGGATATTTGAATTTCAACAGACAATCCCTCAGTCAGCTTCACTCCCTTTACACAAGGCAGCCGTTTTGGTGTGCGATTTTGATAGATTTGTATGATATTTTCGTGCTTTCTTTAATTTAATTCGGGAAGGGCAAGCCCTTCCCCTACGGTGTTATCGTGTCTTTTATGCTACGAATTGAGCGAATATGTACAATATTTAAGAGTGGATTGCCACGGCTCTTCGAGCCTCGCAATGACAATACCTACACTTTTTGTTCAAATTTTACTTTCTGCAAGCAGTTATAGGACAATCCTTCAGCCGCTTTGCGGCGGAGCCCCTGCGGTGGGGAAAATAAAAAATGCCGAGAGGGTGGCTCTCGGCAAGTGGATTATAATGATGCTAATTCTTTTTGAATTTCGGTGAAGTTTTCTATGCTTTCATCGCAGGCACGGATTCTTAAAGCCTTTGTGGCATACCTTAATGCGTTATTGAGCAACTTTTTGGCTTCTTCGGTATTTGACAATGCTTTTTCAGTTTTGGCAACTTCAGCATATATTTCTGAAGTATCAAAAAATGTTTCATATGACGGGAATTTATCAGCATTATCTTTGTCAATATCAAGGCATTTCAAATACCATTCTTTTGCCTTTTCTATATTATTTTCTTTATAAGCTACTTCGCCCATTCTTTGAAGGCTTGCTGAAAGGTCTCGGTTGCTTTCATATGAGGGATGTTTTTGAGCGTTTTCTCTTGCTATTTCAAGGTCTTGCAAATAATATTCTTTTGCTCCCGTTACATCATCCTCTTTTAAAGCTATATCGCCCATATTATTAAGGCTTACTGAAAGGTCTCGATTGCTTTCATATGACGGGTGTTTTTGAGCGTTTTCTTTCGTCATTTTAAGATATTCTGTAAAATAGTCTTTTGCTTTATTTATATCATCTTCCCTTAGAGCTATATCCCCCATATTGAAAATACTTATTGAAAGGTCTCGGTTACTTAAATATGACGGATGTTTTTCAGCATTTTCTCTCCTGATTTCAAGAGATTTCTCATAATGCTCTTTTGCTTTCTTTACATCATCCTCTTTTAAGGCTATATCACCCATTTTATTAAGGCTTATTGAAACACTTCTCAAACTATAATAAGAGGGATACTTTTTTGCTTTTTCTTTGGATATATCAAAGTATTCTACATAATATTTTTTTGCCTGTGTCAGATTATCTTTTATTTCATAAGTAGTGCCTAATTTTTGTAAAACAGCACCAAGGTCATGGAGTGTATCCTCTGTTTCATTTTTATCCGCTTCTTCTTTTGCAAGTTTATATGCCTTTTCATAGTTTTCAAAGGCAACTTCCATATCTCTGTCAAGTAAAGCAAGGTCGCCTTTGGTAATATAAAACCAAATTTTATCCCTTACACTTTCAACTGGTTCAGGTTCGCCTTTAGGTGCGGCACCAAGGCGGTGAAGTATTTTGTTGAATTTTTCATCAAACACAGATAATTTATCTTTTTCCATCCATATAACAGCCTGTGCTTTTATAAGAGAAATAGGTGGAAGCGATTCATCAAGACGAACAGGAATAACCACAATTTCTTTTTGCTTCTTCTTTTTTCTTATTGCATTTATTTCTCGCACATAAATGTTTTCATTACGGCAGAAGCTATCGGGTCGGCGGGAATGTTCGCTGATAAAAAGAAGCATATAATCTGATTTTAAAAGTGCTTCTTCAATGGCATTCTCCCAATCTTCACCAAGCTCGATTCTGTCATCAAGAAAGACTTCAAAATCGCCCTCGCCTTTTGCTGTCATTTGCTCAAAGCGATCTCGAACAGCACTGACAAGATAGTAATCCTCACCGTGTTTATTATTTATTTTATCATCAGAGTAGCTAATAAATATATACATCCGTCATCCCTCGTTTTACAAATTATGACATCCTTATATATTATATTTGATATGGAAATATATGTCAATATTTGCAATACATAAAATAAAACAGGGAGCCGTGAAGCTCCCTGTTTTGTGTTATCGCTTTAATGAATCGACCATTGTGATGAGGTTATCGTAGAATTTGAATGTTTTCTCTGCGGTGTTATTAAGTCCGATTACTGTGCCGTGGTCGCCTGTGGCTGTGCCCATATAGTTCCAAATGCCTTTTTTCAGGTTTTTCGGCTCGCCGTCATAATCAAAATGCTGTTCGCCAGCAGGATATTTTGCTGAAATTACGCTTACAAGTCCGTCATTTGGCTTCCAGTCATCATTGATTTTGATGCCGCCGTCTGTTGTGCCTGTGTATCTGCCCATAATCATTGCTGGTGCATAGAGAACAGGAAGTGTGCCTTTAATGGGCACCTGACCTTTGAGAAGCTTGCCATCCTTTGTGGTGCAATATGCGTATGAGAAATAATAAACATCGGGCACTGTTTTTACATAAGAGTTAATCTGTGCCGCTCCGTCTGGTGAAAGGTCATAGCCTGCGTGGTCTGTGCCAAGGTTTGTGAGGGCATTGATTGTGTCGATAACGCCAGAGATTCCGCCCTCTGATTTGCCAAGTCCAAAATGCTGAAGTTTGAAATCGTATGTACCCTTAACAGGCTCGCTGATACCTGCAAGTCCGAAGCAAAGGGATGCTAAAAGCTGTGTGCTGGTGAGATTTTTTGTGTTGATGCCAACAAGTGAGCCTAATCCGCCAAATGAATCTGTTACGGAATTGAGAGCTTCTGTGAGGGATGAGCCGTTATGGGGAGCGCAAAGAGTTGTTACGCTATATACCCAATCGCCTTTGCCACCCTTGAAAAGGGGTGAAACCTCATCGCCTGATGCTTCACACTCGGCTTTATCGCCATATGCCAAAAGGCTTGCAAGAGTTCTGACAGTTGCACCGCCAAAAGAATGACCAACAAGATTTACTTTCACAAGCTGACCGCCGTTGATTTTTTTGCCCCAATTCTTTACAAGCGGGGTGGTGAACTCTTCGCCGTAACGCTCGTGATTATGTGCAGCTGAATGAGCTTCGCCATAGTCAACCTTTGTGCCTGTAAGCTGTGCATAAAGCTCACAAACTCTGTCCCAGTTACTTGAAACAGGTCCAAGGCTGGGTTCATAAACCTCTGCGCCCTGCTCTTTCATATGTGTGGCAATATCGCCTGCGTCGCCGCCCCAGTAACGGGCAACGGAGTTTATGCCGCTGTCTTCGCCCCAGCCGCCAAGACCGTGAACGAGGATGTAAGGATATTTAACCTCACCGCCGTTGATTGCCCACCAGGTTTCTTTGATACCGCCAAAATGCATTGGAACGGCAATGGCTGTTACGATAATGCAAAGTGCCAGCACTGCCGCTATGATTGCAATAATTTTTGACTTCATGCTCTTTTTCTCCTTTTTATTTTCTGTTGTGTATGTATAATCCTGCACAGGCTCTGTTTCGGGGATTTCTTTTGAAACAGGCTCGGTTTTTTCTTCGTTATTTTTGAGAAGATAATCGGTTGTTACACCAAAAAGATTGCTCATTGCAATTATCTTATCTGAATCGGGGATAACATCGCCTGACTCCCACTTTGAAACAGACTGCCTTGAAACGCCGAGAGATTCCGCAAATGCCTCTTGTGAAAGTCCGTTCTTTTTACGAAGCTCTAAAATTTTATCGGATATGCTCATGACAACTCCTCCTATCATTGGAAATTATAACATCTTTTTTCGCTTTAGGCTATATATTTTAGTTTGCAAAGAGAAATTTTTTATGTAAAACGGGGTTTACAGCGGTATAAACTCACTTTACAATCACTGAAATAGTCTTTTCCCTCGAGCATGGAAAGACTTTTTTTGATGCAAGGGAATAAATATCGGTGCAGACAACCTCGTTTTCATATATTCTTTTTGCGTTCGGCTGTAATTTCTCTGCCTGCGAAGCTTTGGTGATAATTGGAAGCGTGGCAGATTTTTTGGCTTCTTTTAAAATTTCCTGCCCCTTTTTATTCATGGCAAGGATTTTTATATAGGGCGGTTCACCCTGTGCAAGCTCGTCTGTAATGCCAAGAAATGAAGAGAGAATTATCCGCCTGATTCTTGCGTGGGGGTAGCGTTTTGTTTTTGCAAAATCATAAACCTCTGAAAGAGTTGTGGCTTTCAGAATTGCATCTTTTATTCTGTTCTCAATGCCCTCGCTCACATCGGGGGATTTTGCGATTTCAGAGGCGGACATCTGACGCAGACGGCAAAGGATACTTTTATCGAGATTTGAAATCGGTGTAGGTGCTGTTTCTTGTGAAAATTCTCTCTCGTATATTTCCACCGCAGAGTGAGGAACAAACTGTTGCCACTCTTCACCGCAAAGCATCATCCTGCGGATTTCTGAAGCGGAGGCAAACGCACCGATTTTTTCATTGCTGTCGTGATTTGCACCTGCTCTGCCGAGGGTGAAAATCTCCATTTTTTTATCTTGATTTTTTTGGTTTGCAAGGATGTATTCAATGCCGAGGGTGTTATTTGGCTGACCTAAAACAGATGAGATTTCGCTGCCGAAAATTTCACCAACTGCTTTTTCTCTCGCCATGGCAAAGGTCATACCTGTTTCAAGATTTTTTTGCGTGAGGGCAAGCACTCTGCTGTCGCTCAATGCGGCGGCTGTTTCAGAAAGGAGCGAAGCATTGCCACACTCTGAGCCGAAGCTTAAAACATCCACACAGCCAAGAGCTTGAAGAAGTGAAACGGCACCGCCTGCAAAGGCTTGCGCTCTGCTCATGCTCCATGGGGTTGGCAATTCGAGAACTAAATCGACCCCGTTTTGAAGTGCCGCCTCTGCCCTCGCCCACTTTGAAATAATTACCGTTTCGCCACGCTGAACAAAGTTACCGCTCATAACAGCCACAACATGGTCTGCCGAGGTAAGACGCTTTGTTTCCTCTATATGGTATTTATGTCCGTTATGAAAAGGATTGTATTCTGCAACGATACCTGCCGTTTTCATATTTACCTCCGAAAAATTGATTTTCCTTTTGAAAAACTATTGAAAAAATTTCTTACTTTATATATAATATAACAGATATTGAAAAGTTACAAGTAAATTCAGGAGGTTTATTATGAAAATTCTCGTAATTAACGCAGGTAGTTCTTCACTTAAATATCAGCTTATTGATATGGAAAACGAAGCTGTACTTGCAAAAGGTATCTGCGAGCAGATCGGCACAGAAAGCACATTCACACACAAGGTTCCCTCTGATGAGAGCAAAAACATCAAGGCAAAGCCCTGCGATATGCCCGACCACGCAACAGCTATTCAGATTGTTATTGACGCACTTACAAGTGATGAGGTTGGCGTTATTAAGTCAATGAGCGAAATTGACGCTGTTGGTCATCGTGTACTTCACGGTGCAGAGAAGTTCTGTGGCTCTGTTCTTGTTGACGACGCTGTTGAAGAGGCTATTAAAGAGTGCTTCGAGTGGGGTCCTCTCCACAACCCTGCAAACCTTACAGGTATCAAAGCTTGCCAACAGATTATGAAAGGTGTTCCTCAGGTTGCTGTTTTTGATACAGGATTCCACCAGACAATGCCCGATTACGCATATATGTATGCACTTCCTTATGAATACTATGAAAAGTACGGCATCCGCCGTTACGGCTTCCACGGCACATCACACCGTTTTGTAAGCAAGGAGGCTATCAAGCTTCTCGGCAACCCCGAGCACAGCAAAATCGTTACTTGCCACCTTGGCAACGGTTCTTCAATCTCTGCTGTTCAGGACGGTAAATGCCTTGACACAACAATGGGCGTTACTCCCCTTGAAGGCATCATGATGGGTACTCGCTGTGGTTCAATCGACCCTGCTATCGTTCCAATCATCATGAAGAAAGAAAACCTTACACCCGATGAGGTTGACACTGTTATGAACAAGAAGTCAGGTATGCTCGGTCTTACAGGCACAAGTGATAACAGAACAATCGAGGGCAGAGCTAAAGAGGGCGATGAGCGTGCACAGCTTGTTGAATCAATGCTTTGCCACCAGCTCACAAAATATATCGGCGGTTTCGCTGCTGCTATGGGCGGTCTTGACGCTATCGTATTCACAGGCGGTATCGGTGAGAACAATCCTCAGTACAGAGATCGTGTTTGCGACAAGCTTGCATTTATGGGCACAAAGATTAACTATGAGCTTAACAATGAATACAAGCGTGGTAAAGAGGGCGAAATCTCAACACCCGATTCAAAGATTAAGGTTTATGTTATCTGCACAAACGAAGAGCTTATGATTGCAAGAGATACAAAGGAAATCGTTGAGGCTCTTTAATTCAAAATAATAATTTTTCGGGGATTCTGTTTTGCAGAGTCCCCGTTTTTTATATCGCAAAAAGGTGAAGCGTATGAATGAATTATGTGAAATTTTTAAATCCGCCAAAGACGGAGATTTAATTAACCTCCAAAATAAAATTTATGAAATTGCGCCAGAGGACAGCTTTCACATTGAGGGACTTTTTTTCAGTAATACCGCAAAGTATGAAGAAAATCCAAATGGAGAAAGATTTTGCGGAATTTACCTTGAGGGGAAGAAAGACATCACCATTGATGGCAACGGCGCAACAGTGATGATTCACGGCAAAATGACACCGTTTATTTTTTGCAAATGTGAAAACATTGTGATGAAAAATATTGCATTTGACCACTACCGCCCCACAATGAGCGAATTCACAATAATTGAAAGTGGCAAAGGCTTTGCAAAAGCAAGAATAAATGACGAGTTTCTTTACAGAACTGAGGGCAATATGCTCTATTGGCAGGGCGAGGGCAACAAGCTGGGTGAGCCTTACTGGGAGATTCCCTACAAGGGCAGAGGTGTGCTGACAAATTCGTTTCACCCCGAAAAAGGCTATATTGAAGATATGATTTGCGGTGAGGGCGATTCATGGGGCGGATTCCCCGATATTGAGGAGCTTGAAGAAATTGAAAAAGGTACGCTTTTATTGAAATTCCGTGATAAAAACCGCCATATCCCTGTTGGCACAGTGGCACAGACCCGCTCGATTAAGCGAGTGCAGGCAGGCGGTGCAATTGACAGATGCAGTGATGTTACGCTCCAAAATTTGAGAGTTATGTCCATGAACGGATTCGGTATTCTTGGTCAGAACAGCAAAAATCTCACATATAACGGACTTAACTGCACACCGAAAGAGGGCAGAGTTATTGTGTCTGACGCTGACTTTTTTCATTTTTCGGGCTGTTCGGGGGATGTAAAGATTTTAAACTGCAAGGCAACGGGTGCACACGATGACATAATCAACATTCACGGCACGCACTTGAAAATCATTGAGATTGACAGAAAGAAAAGCACCGCACTTGTTCGCTACAGCCATCCCGAATCTTGGGGATTTGAAGCATACGCAAAGGGCGACAAGATTGAATATGTTTGCGGAAACACGCTTTTGCCCTACGGTGAAGCAACGGTTGTTTCGGCAGAGAAGCTGAACCCCACAGATGTGCTGATTAAGGTTGACACTTTGCCCGAAAAAGAGCCAGCGGAAAACGATGTTATTGAAAATGTAACAAGAACGGCTTCGCTGACGGTGGAAAACAATGTGTTTCAGCGTATCCCCTCAAGAGCCATACTTTGCACCACAAGGAAAGATGTTGTTATCAAAAACAACACCTTTAAAGATATGGGTGCGGCGGCTCTTTGCGTGGCGGACGATGCAAATTTCTGGTTTGAATCGGGCAGGAGCGGAAACATTTATTTTGAAAATAACAAGGTGATAAACTGCGCCGCAAGATTTGATGTGTGCGGTGATGATGTTATCCGCTATGAGCCTGTGGTGATTGACAAACGCTCAACCGCACCTGTTCATGGAAGGCTGGTTGTGAAAAACAATCACTTTGAAAGGGACAACGGCAGGGATTGCTTTATTGACCTGAATTATCTTGACGAAGCGATAATTGAGGACAACACATCAAATGTTGAATTGAAAATAATAAAGAAGCCGTAATTTTATTTTTGAAGGGAGGGATTCAGCTTGGAAAATGTACGCCTTACAGTGTTTTTTGAAGAGCCATTCTGGGTCGGTATTTTTGAAATAATCGACAGCGGTAAGCTCAGCGCAGCAAAGGTAGTTTTTGGTGCAGAGCCAAAAGACGGCGAGGTTTATGCTTTTGTTTTGCGTAATTTTTACAAGCTGAAATTCAGCCCCGCAGTTGAGGTAACAGAAAAAGAGCCAAAGAAAAACCCAAAGCGGATTCAGCGACAGGTAAAGGAGCAGGTGCAAAGCCACGGCACAGGCACCAAATCTCAACAGGCACTGAAGCTACAGCAGGAGCAGAACAAAACGGAGCGAAAAATCATCAGCAAAGAGAAAAGGCTGGCAGAGGCAAAACGGCTTTTTGCAATGAAACAACAGAAGAAAAAAGATAAGCACCGAGGCAGATAAATTAACTGCAACGGTGCTTTTGATTTTGTGAATATTTTATTGTAATTCTTCGGTTGTTTCCGCTTTATGCTCAAGGCATTTTGCTTTCCACTGGTTCATTTCAATCTCTGTGAATTTCACATCGCCAGGTGTGTTGCGGTAGAATTTGAACCTGTATGTGGAATCAGCCTCAGATGAATAATAATAATCTGACTGCGAAAGCTTGCAGACCTCAACCTCGTCTGCACCCTGTTCAATCTGCGTTTTGCAATAATTATCCACTTTTTTTGACATAAAATCGGCACTGACAAAAACGGTCAGAATGAAAGTTGCCACAACTGCAACAGCACAAGTGGACGAAAAGCAGATATTTTTGAATTTTTTATCTGACACATCCTCTGCAATTTCACGCATAAGCAAAAGCTCCGCAATAATCACAAAGAAATAAAGAAATGTGAGCGCTCTTGTAACCGTTGGTGAAACAACAAGCAATGGGGCAATTGTTCCAAACGCAAAAAGCATAGAGAATGCGAACATAATTCTTGTGTTTTTTTCTTTAATCAGCGGGCAGACAGCCACGATTGCCACAAAATAAAAGGCATATGCCATAAGCAAAATGAGAATATGCACATTTCTGAAAAAGCTTTCGGGGTAATCCATTGGAGGGTGCAAAAGTCTCATCGCACCATAGGCAGAGAAAAACACACAGCCGAATTTAAACAGTGGTTTCAGCCTGTTAAGCTTTTCTGATTTATAATTATTCTTTGAAAAAATCACAAGCATCTCAACAGAAAGAATGCCGAAAAGCACAATAAACTCTGCCATTCTCATTGAAAAATTCTGCCCGCTACGCAGAGATGATTTTATTATTTCGCTGACACTGCCAATGTGTATGCCCTGATACGCTTTAACAGAAGAGAACTCCCTTTCAACAAGGGGATAAAATCTTCTGAATGCCAACATTCCGCCTGCGCCGATAACTGAAAAAACGAAGCTAAGCACACACGGAAGCTGTGGCTTTTTAAAGTGAATACCGTTGACGATTATGAGCATCAAAAACAATGCACAGCAATAAACAGTGGAATTTTCAGAGAAAAACTGACCTATAAATGAGAAAAGGCAGACAGCAGGGAGAATATACCACTTTTTTTCTGTTGTTTCGCCATATTTTTTTATCAGAGCCAAATTAAGCAACGCAAAAAACAGGGGTGGAATCGTGTTAAAAAATGCACTCTGCCACGCAATTGCTCTGCCGAATAAGGTAGAATTCATACCAAAAAGAGCCACAAGCTCTGTTAAAAGAATTGCTTTATCGGTTTTTTCTTTGCCTGTTTTGGTCAGCAGATAAATAAGGCAGAAAACTCCCGTGTAAATTGCAGAGCGGACAACGGCGCAGGCAACAGGATGCCCTGCGAAGAACATTCCTGCCATATTGCCGAGAACTCTGCCGTTGCCATAGCCTGCGGCAAAATTAAAGAGCTCTTTAAATGTGGTGAAGCCTAAATATTTGTAATATGTATCGTCAACAGAAAGTGGCGTCAGTGCAAAAATTGCAAAGAAAAACAGAAAGAATCCGCCATAAACAACAAATCTTTTTTTATCTTTGATTGTTGAGAGCATTAAATCACCTTTTAAAAATCAAAATTTTTGCCTGCATTGTTATATACAAGACCCTGTATAATATAGCCAAAAGCTCCATATGGTTATCAGGATAAAGTCATATACCGATAACAAAATCAATTACTTTTCCCAACAGGTCATTCGCCATTCATACGGATCCATATCTTTAAACTCAATATCTCCCGGCTCTTTATAATAATACTTAAACTTATATGTTACATCCGGGTTAATATAGTGATAATATTTTGTGTTAGACAGTGCGCATACAGATATTTCTTTTGCGCCCTGCTCCATCTGTGCTTTACAGTATTGGTCAATATTTCTGCTCATAACTGTCGCACTTGTGAACACTGTTAAAATGTAAATTCCCGTTACAACCGTTATAACAGAAATTATTCTCCTAACATTTTCTGTTATTTTCTTTGGCACACATTCAATTACCTCAGGCAAAACAACAAGTTCACCCAGCAAAACAAAGAAATAGGCATATGTCAATGTTCTGATTTCCAGAGGTTCTACAACAAGCAAAGGTACAATAGTACACAGTGCAAAGGCAATGAAAAATGCATACAGGAATCTTCTTTGTTTATTTTCAATCAAAAAATACACTGAAACAATAGCGACAAGATACATTAAGAAAAACAATACAAGTAATCCTAAATGTATAAATCTGAACATTCCCTCAAAATACAATTCTGGATAAAAAAGCTGCCTTAATATGCCATACAGCGGAAAAATCACTGCGAAAGCAAGGACCCACGGTTTGAACTTATTAAAACTTTTAATCTTAAAATCTTTTTTTGAAAGAAGCACAATTATTTCAACAGATAAAATTGCAAACAACACAAAGAATTTAAATAAATGTGTTACACAGGTTTCTCCGTTATAAAGGCATGAGCTTATAATTTCGCCGACACTGCCCAAATGAATTTGTTGATAGGCTTTCACTGAAATCAGATCTCTGTTTACAAGAGGATAATACATTCTGCATAAAAGCATACCTAATCCGCCAACGAAAGAAAATACAAAGTTCAGCCAATATGCAATATTTGACTTTTTCATAAAAAGACTTATTACAAGAATGAAGAATGTAAGTACAATGTTATACACTGTTGAATTTTCTGAAAAGAACTGACCTGAAAAGGCTGAAAGTGAAAGGCAGACAAGAAGAACTGCCTTATGTTTACTTTCATTATAGCTTTTCAATATAAGCAAATTCAGCAGCATTAAAAGGACTGATGGAATTGTGTTAAAAAACGCACTCTGCCATGAAAGTGATTTACCAAACATCTCATGATTGGTGCCCACAATTGTTAAAGTAATTACTGCAATAATCATCATATTTGTTGAATTATCATCAACCTTCATCAGCCTGTAAATAATATAAACTATCATCGAAAGCACAGATGAACGAATGAGTGCTGAAAAAATCGGGTGAGTAGCAAATGCAATACCCAACATATTACCAAGAACACGCCCATTGCCATAACCTGCGGCAAAATTAAAAATCTCTTTAAAGCCTTTCAGATTAAGGAAAGCGTAGTATGTATCATCTATTGTTAAGGGTGATAGTACAAAAACAGCGAAGAAGAAACAAAAGAATGTGGCAATAACCCAAAAATGTTTTTTTCTGATTATTGAAAGTACCATTTTTTCACTCCTTATTTTACACCGAAGTATTTAACTGCATTGTTGTATGCAACATCCTGCATAATTGAGCCGAGAAGCTCCATATCGTTATCGGGATAAAGTCCGTTTTCAACCATATCGCCAACCATGCCGCAAAGGATTCTGCGGAAATACTCATGACGGGGGTATGAAAGGAAGCTTCTTGAATCGGTAATCATACCAACAAATTTGCCAAGGATACCAAGGTTGCCGAGAGCCTTCAGCTGTTCACGCATACCGTCAAGGTTATCGTTAAACCACCAGGCTGAACCGAACTGGATTTTTGAAGCGGCTTCGTCTGACTGGAAGTTGCCGAGCATTGAGCCTAAAACATAGTTGTCTTTGGGATTAAGTGTGAAAAGAACTGTCTTTGGAAGTGCGCCCTCTGCGTCAAGTGAATCGAGCATTCTTGAAAGACCGTGAGCGATTTCTTTATCGTTAATTGAGTCAAAGCCAGTGTCGGGTCCAAGGGACTTAAACATACGGGCGTTGTTGTTTCTCATTGCGCCAATATGGATTTCGCATCCCCAGCCAAGGCGTGCATACTCTTTTGCAAAGAATCTGAAAAGCTCTGTGCGGTATTTATCACATTCCTCGTTGGTAAGCTCCTCGCCTGCCGCACCTTTTTTGAAGATTGCTTCAAGCTCGTTGTCAGTTGCTCTGTTATAGGGAACATATGTGAATGCGTGGTCGCTGGCAACACAGCCCATTTCTTTAAAGAATTCAATTCTTGATTTAAGAACCTCAACCATCTTTTTGTAGCTATCGATTTTTTCGCCGCTTACATCTTCAAGAGCCTTGAGCCACGGAACAAAAGTTGCCTGCTCAATGTTGAGAGCTTTATCGGGGCGGAATGCAGGGAGAACCTTGCACTTGAATGTTTCGTCCTCACGGAGGAGCTTGTGATATTCAAGTGTATCTGCTGCATCATCAGTTGTGCAAACATATTTTACATTTGAATTTACGATTAAATCACGGGGTCTGAAACCGCCAGCGGCGATTTTTGCGTTAGCCTCTTCCCAGATTTTGTCGGCTGTCTTTTCGCTCAAAGGCTCATAAATGCCGAAATATCTCTGCAATTCAAGGTGAGTCCAGTGATAAAGAGGGTTGCCGATGCAATAAGGCATAACCTTTGCCCATGCTTTGAATTTTTCGTAATCAGAAGCTTCGCCAGTGATATATTTTTCGCTGATGCCGAAGCCTCTCATTGCACGCCATTTATAATGGTCGCCTGCAAGCCACAGATATGTGATGTTTTCAGGCTGTTCGTTTTCATAAATCTCTTTTGGGGACAGATGGCAATGCCAATCGAAAATGGGCATTTTATCTGCATAATCGTGAAAAAGAGTTTTTGCCGCATCGTTGTTGAGCAAAAAGTCTTTATCCATAAACTTTTTCATAATATCTACCTCTCTTAAAGCAGCCAGCCGTTGGGTCTGCTGCCAGTTTGACGAACCGTTTTCTTTTCCTCTCGGGCAGGTTCAGCTTCGGGGGATGGTGCTTCCTCAGTAATATCACATTTATCCTGTGAAATTTCAACACCAAGGAGCTGGCACATAAGTTTCACTGCCGACTCTGCACCCTCAGGGTTCACTGAATAATAAGTGGCAGTACCTTTCCTTTTGCTTTTGATTATGCCCGAAACGCACATAGTTTTAAGGTGATGAGAAAGGGTGGACTGGCTCATGCTTATTTTTTCAAGCAGTTCACTGCCACACTTTTCGCCACTCATAAGAAGCTCAAGGATTTTAAGTCTGTTTTCATCTGCCAATGCTTTAAAAACATCAGCGTTATCTTTATAATTGCCTGCCATAAAATCACCGCCTGATAGTATTTGGATTCGGTAAAATTATAAACTCTGTGTTGAATTATGTCAAGAGAAATGTTGAGATTGCACGGGGATGAACCCCGTGAGGAGCGTGGTTCGTGGGTGTGGTCAGCATGGATTGCCACGGCTCCTTGAGCCTCGCAATGACATTACTTTAGCTCGGTGCAAATACATACGGGAAGAGCAAGCCCTTCCCCTACGGTGTGATTATGCCGTTCAACACTACATATCAGATGAATTTGTGCTCATATCCAGAGAGTAATTACGGGATGTCGAGGACGCCATCCCCTACAATTATAGTGCCACGCAAAAATAAAACTGCCGCAATTGATGCGACAGTTTTATTTTATCTTTTATTTCTTCTTTTTAAAGAAGCCTTTTTTGTCTTCGCCCTGTGGGGTTTTATTACCGAGGCTTTCGTTGAATTTTTTGAGGAGTTCTTTCTGCTCATCGTTGAGGGATGATGGAACATCAACGATAATCTTTACAAGCTGGTCGCCTCTGCCCCTGCCGTTAAGGTTGGGGATACCTTTATCTTTCAGCTTGAAAACATCCATTGGCTGTGTGCCCTGACGGAGGTTATACTCAACATTGCCGTCAAGAGTTGGAACTTTAATTTTATCGCCCAGTGCTGCCTGTGCATATGAAACATGAACCTCGCACCATACATTGAAGCCATCACGCTCAAAGAACGGATGAGGTCTTACAAATACACCAACATGGAGGTCGCCGGCAGGTCCGCCGTTAAGACCCTTGTTGCCCTCGCCACGGAGGTTGAGCACCTGACGGTCATCAATACCTGCAGGTATGTTGATTTCGATTTTGCCCGGCTTTGTGATTCTTCCTCTGCCTGAACATTTGGGGCAGGGAGTTTCAATAACCTTGCCTTTACCGCCACACTTGGGGCAGGCTTTTTGTGTGGAAATAACACCAAAAGGTGTTCTCTGCTGTGTTGTTACCTGACCTGTGCCGTGGCAATCGGGGCATGATTTTGGTGATGTGCCTTTCTTTGCGCCTGAGCCGCCGCAATCGGGGCATACATCTATTCTGTGAATGTCAACAGTTCTCTTGCATCCCTTTGCAGCCTCTTCAAATGAAATGGTAACATTTGCCTTTAAATCTTCGCCTCTTCTGGGTGCGTTGGGGTTCTGTCTTCTTGAACCGCCAAATCCGCCGCCTGAGCCGCCGCCGAAAAAGCTGGAGAAAATATCGCCAAGGTCAAAGTCCATTCCGCCGCCAAATCCGCCAAAGGGATTGCCGCCGCCTGCACCGAAGTTGGGGTCAACACCTGCATGACCGTACTGGTCATAGCGTGCTTTTTTATCGGCATCGCTCAAAACTTCATAAGCTTCGTTTGCTTCTTTGAATTTTTCCTCTGCGGTCTTATCACCTGGGTTCAGGTCGGGATGATACTGCTTTGCCTTTTTTCTGTATGCTTTTTTAATTTCGTCCTCTGATGCGTTTTTATCAATGCCGAGGACTTCGTAATAATCTCTTTTGTCTGCCATAGTCTGCTCCTTTTCATGAATACCGAATAACAAATAACGCTTCCGCTGTTCATTATTCGTTATTCATTTTTTACCGCACTTGGGGGCGGCAGATTAACCGCCGCCCCACACTGGGCAAATAATTACATATCTGTTACATCTTTGTAGTCAGCGTCATAATAGCCGTTTTCGTCAGCACCGCCGCCGAAGCCTGCGCCACCGTTGGGAGCACCCTGTGAGGGATCGCCGCCCATATCTGCGCCTGCTGCCTGAGCTGCTTTATAAAGCTTTTCGCTGATTTCATAGAACTTTGTCTGAAGTTCATCCTGTCTTGATTTAATGAGGTTAATATCCTCGCCCTTGAGAGCTTCTTTAAGAGCGTCAACCTTTGAGTTGATTTCTGCCTTGTCAGCGTCGTCAAACTTTGCGCCCTCTTCGCTCATAAGCTTCTCGCACTGGTAAACAAGCTGGTCAGCATTGTTTCTTGTGTCAACCTCTTCTTTTCTCTGCTTATCTTCCTGTGCAAACTGCTCAGCTTCCTGAACTGCCTTTTCAATGTCTTCTTTTGACATATTTGTTGAAGATGTGATTGAAATTGACTGCTCTTTGTTTGTGCCAAGGTCTTTTGCAGATACATGAACGATGCCGTTTGCGTCAATATCGAATGTAACCTCAATCTGAGGAACACCACGGCGAGCAGGAAGGATTCCATCAAGGTGGAATACACCGAGAGTTTTGTTATCTTTTGCAAATTCTCTTTCGCCCTGAAGAACATGAATTTCAACTGAGGGCTGATTATCTGCTGCTGTTGAGAAAATCTGGCTCTTCTTTACAGGGATAGTTGTGTTTCTGTCGATAATCTTTGTGTTGATACCGCCCATTGTTTCGATACCAAGTGAAAGAGGAGTAACATCAAGAAGAAGAAGTCCTTTAACTTCGCCGCCGAGAACACCAGCCTGAAGAGCTGCACCGATTGCAACGCACTCATCGGGGTTGATGCCTTTGAAAGGCTCTTTGCCGATAAACTTCTTAATAGCTTCCTGAACAGCGGGGATTCTTGAAGAACCGCCAACCATAAGAACCTTATCAATCTCTGATGTTGAAAGGCCTGAATCGCTCATTGCACGGCGAACGGGAGCCATTGTTGATTCAACAAGGTCTGCTGTGATTTCGTTGAACTTTGCTCTTGTAAGTGTAAGCTCAAGGTGCTTGGGACCAGTTGCATCAACAGTGATGAAAGGAAGATTGATGTCTGATGAAGTAACACCTGAAAGCTCAATCTTTGCTTTCTCTGCTGCTTCTTTAAGGCGCTGCATAACCATCTTGTCGCCTTTAAGTGAAATGCCGTTTGCTTTCTGGAATTCGTCAATCATCCAGTCGATGATTCTCTGGTCGAAGTCATCACCGCCAAGACGGTTGTTACCTGCTGTTGCAAGAACTTCCTGAACACCATCGCCCATTTCAATGATTGAAACATCGAATGTACCGCCGCCAAGGTCATAAACCATAACCTTCTGGTCAGCCTCTTTATCAATACCATAAGCAAGAGCTGCTGCTGTGGGCTCGTTGATGATTCTCTTAACTTCAAGACCTGCAATTTTACCTGCGTCCTTTGTTGCCTGACGCTGTGAGTCTGTGAAGTAAGCAGGAACTGTGATAACTGCCTCTGTTACTTTGTCGCCAAGGTATGCTTCTGCATCTGCCTTAAGCTTCTGAAGAATCATAGCTGAAATTTCCTGTGGAGTGTACTTTTTATCGTCAATTGCTACTTTATAATCTGTACCCATCTGACGCTTGATTGATGAGATTGTGCGGTCGGGGTTTGTGATTGCCTGACGCTTTGCAATCTGACCTACCATTCTTTCGCCTGATTTGCCGAAGCCGACAACTGAAGGAGTTGTTCTTGCGCCCTCTGCGTTAGCGATAACAACGGGTTCGCCACCCTCGATAACTGCTACGCATGAATTTGTTGTACCTAAGTCAATACCTATTACCTTTGCCATAATTTATTTCCTCCTAAATTATATATAAGTTTGTTTATATGATTATGTTATCCTCAGTTTGCAACCGCTACCATTGCGGGACGGATAACCTTATCGCCAAGTTTGTAGCCTTTCATCAGAACATTCTGAATTGAGTTTTCGGGAAGATTTTCATCTTCTGAATGCATAATTGCGTTGTGAAGATTGGGATCGAATGTTTCGCCAACCTCGCCGAATGCTTCAACGCCAAGCTTTTTAAGTGCGTCATTCCACTGTTTATATGTCATTTCAACGCCCTTGCGGTAATCTTCAAAAGAAGTGTTTTCTGTAACGGCAACGCATCTTTCAAAGTTATCTATTACATTAAGAAGCTCTTTGACAACTGTTGACTTGCACTCTGCATAAAGAGCTTCTTTTTCTCTCTGTGAGCGTTTGCGGAAGTTATCATATTCAGCGGCAAGGCGAAGATACTGTTCGTTCTTTTCGTCAAGCTCTTTCTGAAGCTTCTGTGATTTATCGTCTTTCTCTTTCTTGCACTTTTTCTTTTCAGCTTTGGAAGCTTTTTCCTGCTTCTCTTCTTTTGGAGCTTCCTCTGCTTCGTTTACCTCAACCTCTTTTTCGGGGGCTTCGGTTTCGTTATTTTCAATGTTTTCTTTTTCTTTAGCCATTGTGCTGTTCCTCTCATTCATCTTTAAATGTCTGTGTAAGCAGCTCGCCCACAAGGTTTGTCAAATATCTTACGCTGGGTATGAGCGTTTCATAATCAATTCTTGTAGGTCCGATAATTCCGATAGAACCGCTTTTTGCTCCGTTTATATTATAGTTTGAAACTATAACGCTCGATTTAATCAGCTGACGGTAAGGATTTTCACTGCCGATTTTAACATCGACCTCTTTATCTTTTGCACCACCTGAAAGCATTTTGTTAAGTGGCTCACCACGGCGAAGAAATTCCATCAACTCATAAGCGGTGGAGCCGTAATAGCCTGTGTGGTGAAGCAGATTTGACTGACCGCCTAAAACAACTTCTGTTCGTGCGGCATCCTGCGCTAAATCTGAAATCGCCGTAACCAGCGGCATCAGTGTGAAGAAATCCGCACCTAAAGAAGCCATGAGGGACTGCATCATGGGGGTATCAACAGCGTGCAGGCTCTGACCGATGAAAGAAGCTTTAACAACATTGTAAAACTTCTCAAGCACCGAAGCTTTAAGGTCAAAATCTGACCTGCAAACCTTACTTTTTAAAACACCCGTTGATGTGAGAAGCACAATCATTGCCGTTCTTGTGCCAACAGGCACAGCTTCAATGCGTTTGATGTATGCACCCTCCCCTGACGGTGTGGTGCTGACCACTGCGCAGTCTGTAAGGTCTGCCAGAACCTCGCCCGCTTTTTCAAGTAGCTTCTCGGGGTCGCCCAGTGCGTTGCTTATGCCAGCTTCAATCTGACGGCGGATGTTTTCATCAATCTGCCTGTCAACCATCAGATTGTCAACATAATATCTGTATCCCTCGTTGGTGGGGATTCTGCCGGCGGAAGTGTGTGGCTGCTCAAGATAGCCCATGGCGGAAAGCTCTGCCATTTCGTTTCTGACGGTAGCCGATGAAACGGAGATGTCAAGCGCAGAGAGAAGAGCCTTTGAACCAACCGGCTCGCCTGTTTTGATATACTGCTCAATAACAGCACCGAGGATTTTCTGTTTTCTTTCGCTCAGTTCCATTTCATCACCTCCTTAGCACATTTAGCACTCTTTCTGTTTGAGTGCTAACTCTGTATATACTATACCCACTTTTTCCCTGTTTGTCAATAGTAAATTGTGAATTTTCTGTTAAAAATCAAAGAAGGTCAAATTTTGTTTTGGGACTTGGGCGGTTGAGGGCAAAAAACGCCCTCCGTTTGAGCGGCGGTCGGTGTATGGGAACAGTTTTTTTAGTTGTCTGTGAACTAAATTCACCTTGTTTAGCACGGGGTTGAACCCCGTGAGGGTGTGGGCGGTCGGTGCGTGGGCGGTCGGTGCGTGGGCGCAGATGTTGCCTTGGTTTGGTTAATTTTTATTGGCAACATCTGCCCTCCTTGTGTAAAGGAGGGTGGCTCACGCAGTGAGTCGGGAGGATTGTTCGTTTTAAAATAAGCTTATATTTAAATTTTAACAGACAATCCCTCAGTCTTTTTGCAGTGGCAAAAATCCAGCTCCCTTTAAACAAGGGAGCCGTTTTTATTGTGCGATTTAAGTAGATTTGTATGGTATTTAAGAGTAATTCACCTTATTTATGCTGGCGAACGCAGTTCACCCCTACGGTGTGCCACCCACTTTTTCACTATTCAATACAACTTATTACTTCAAATCGGGTGCGGGTATCCCGCCCGAAATTATTCATTATTCAATATTCGTTATTCATTAAAAATGTGGATTGCCACGCTACGCTCGCAATGACATTACTTTAGCTCGGTGCAAATACATACGGGAAGAGCAAGCTCTTCCCCTACGGTGTATGGTGAAACTTCTTCACTATTCACTACAACTTATTACTTTATGAGAACCTCTATCGTCAAAATCAGAGATTTTGCCACTTCCCACGAGGGAAGCTTTTGTTTTGTACTTGCCGTGGGAGTGGATTGCCACAC
>JAZLLI010000051.1:0-28751 GCA_045598085.1 Acutalibacteraceae bacterium | reverse complement strand
TGAATTGTGGATTGCCACGCTACGCTCGCAATGACAGTACTTTAGCTCGGTGCAAATACATACGGGTAGAGCAAGCCCTTCCCCTACGGTGTATGGTGAAGCTTGTTCACTATTCACTACAACTTCTTACTTCAAGAGAACCCCTATCGTCAAAATCAAAGATTTTGCCACTTCCCCCAAGGGAAGCTTTTATTTATCTTTTACATTGTGCTTACGGTAAGAATGGATTGCCACGGTTGCGGTGCAACCTCGCAATGACAATACCGACAATTCAGTTCACGGGATGTCGAGGACGCCATCCACTACGGTATTATCGTGGGATTTGTGCAGATTTGTGCGATAATTTTAAATTCAATTCGGGAGTGGCAAGCCACTCCCCTACGGTGCGTGGTGAAGCATATTCGCCTCTTCACTATTCACTAAAACTTATTACTTCAAAGCGGGTGCGGGTATCCCGCCCGAAATTATTCATTATTCAATATTCGTTATTCATTAAAAAATGTGGATTGCCACGGTTGCGGTACAAAAAAATCGGATTAGCACAAAACTAATCCGATTCTTTATTATTCTTCTGCTGTTTCTTCAACTGCGGTGAAGAGTGTGCCATTCATAAGGCTTGTGAAGTCTTCGCCGTCAATTTTTTCGTGCTTAACAAGATAATCTGCAAGCTCGTGGAGCTTACCAATATGCTCGGTGAGAATTGTTTCAGTTCTCTTATAAGCGTTATTGATGATGCTCTTGATTTCGTTATCAATTGCGTTTGCAGTTGACTCTGAAACATTCTTTGCATGACCGTAATCTTTGCCGAGGAATACCTCATCGTTTGATGATGAATAGCATACGGGGCCGAGATTTTCACTCATACCATATTTTGTAACCATATTGCGTGCGGTTTCTGTGGCTCTTTCAATATCGTTTGATGCGCCTGTTGAAATATCACCGCATACAAGCTGCTCTGCAACTCGACCGCCAAGGAGCGACACAAGCTCATCAAGCATTTCGTTCTTATAGTGGTACGGCTTATCCTCTTTTGGAACATACATTGTGTAGCCGCCTGCCATACCTCTTGGAATAATTGAGATTTCCTGAACAGGGTCATGATGCTCGAGGAAGAAGCTTGCAATTGCATGACCGCCCTCATGATAAGCTGTCATACGCTTCTCTTTATCGCTCATTTTGTGGGATTTCTTCTCTGTACCCACTACAACTTTAACTGTTGCCTCTTTGATTTCGCTCATTGTGATAGCTTTTTTGCCCCTGCGAGCGGCAAGAAGTGCTGATTCGTTAAGAAGATTTTCAAGGTCTGCACCAACAAAGCCTGTGGTTGAGCCTGCGATAACCTTGAGGTCAACATCAGGAGCAAGTGGCTTATTCTTTGCGTGAACCTTAAGAATTTCTTCTCTGCCCTTTGCGTCGGGATAGCCAACTGTAACTCGTCTGTCAAATCGACCCGGTCTTAAAAGTGCAGGGTCAAGGATGTCGGGGCGGTTAGTTGCGGCGATGATAATAACACCCTCGTTTTTGCCGAAGCCGTCCATCTCAACAAGGAGCTGGTTGAGGGTCTGCTCTCTTTCGTCATGACCGCCGCCCATGCCTGCGCCTCTGTGTCTGCCGACAGCATCAATTTCATCAATGAAAATAACAGAGGGTGCAGCCTTTTTGGCTTTATCAAACAAATCTCTTACTCGTGAAGCACCGACACCAACATACATCTCAACAAAGTCTGAACCTGAAATTGAGAAGAAAGGAACATCAGCTTCGCCTGCAACGGCTCTTGCAAGAAGAGTTTTACCTGTGCCTGGAGGGCCAACAAGAAGAACGCCCTTGGGGATTCTTGCACCCAGTGCATTGAATTTATTTGGCTCTTTGAGGAAGTCAACCATTTCTGAAAGCTCCTCTTTCTCTTCGTCTGCGCCAGCAACCTGATCAAATGTGGTTTTTCTGCCGTCATCCTTTGGAGTTTTAACCTTAACCTTGCCGAATGAGAGAGTTTTATTCATATCTCCGCCTGCGGCATCAAGGCGTTTTTTCATCAGAACATAGAAAAGAATGCATGAACCGAAAATGAGAACATAAGGCAGAAGGCTTATAACCCATGATGATGAGCTGTTTGCATACTGATATTTAATCATTTCAGCTTCTGTCTTGGCATTTTTGTTATGTTCACGAACGGTTTCGTTAACATCCTCAAGAAATACGCTTACATTGGGAACAACATATTTCTGAGGGGTCTTTTCGCCTCTGAGCTTGAAATCCAGCACTCTTGTGCCAAGGTTAAGATTGAACTCTTCAACCTTATCTGTATCAAAATACTGAACTATCTGATAATACTGTGTTTCAACCTGCTTTGTGGATTTTGTGGCATACATAATGCCGATAACGATAATGATGGGCACAAGGATATATATGAGTGCCGTCATTCCTTTACGCTTTTTTGGTGCAGGTGAATTGTTTTTGTTGTTTGGATTTTCCAAATGATTCACTCCCCGCGGTTTTTCCGCATTTAATTTTCACCGTAAATTTCGGGTTTAAGCACACCGATATACGGAAGATTTCTGTATTTTTCATCAAAGTCAAGTCCGTAACCAACGATAAATTCATCGGGAACAAGTGTTCCTGAATAGTCCGCATGAATATCTGCTTCACGGCGGTCGGGCTTATCGAAAAGGGTGCAGATTCTGATTGATGCAGGATTTCTTGTTTTGAGCATTTCTCTTACATAAAAGAGGGTTTTGCCGCTGTCAAGAATATCCTCAACAAGAAGAAGGTCGTAACCCTCAAGGTTGATGTCAAGGTCTTTCTGAAGCTTAACAACACCTGATGTTTTTGTGCCTGAGCCGTAGCTTGAAACTGACATAAAGTCGATACGGCAAGGAACGGTTATTGAACGCATAAGGTCAGCCATAAAAACAACAGAGCCTTTAAGGACACTTACAAGAAGGAGGTTTTTGCCCTCGTAATCCTCACTTATACGCTTGCCAAGGTTTTTAACTATATCAGCGATTTCCTCAGCAGAAAAATATACTTCTTTGATGTCATCATTCATTGACATTTTTGCTACCCCTTTTCAATAATTGATTTTTAACATTTTTTTAGTTTTTTTATTTATTTTACAGCGTTCAGCGCATCCATAGCCCTGAACCCACACAACGCCAAGTTCATCTGCCAAAACGCAAACGCTGTTTTTATCTGTGATTTTATCTTCCGTAAACATTTTTTTAAGCTGCTTTGTGCAGTTTCTGTTTGCTATACGGATTTTGTCCCCAGCGAGGCGACTTCTTAATGTAAGCTGACCAACGACACTGTCATAGTCTAACACACAATTATGAACAAACTGTTTCGTAAATGGCTCAATATTATTAACAATTGAGAAATTTATCGTTCCTGCGGGTGTAATTATATCCTCATCAAGAGAAAAATTCCTCTGCCAGCTTTCTGTTAAAGATTTTTTGCCAAAAGTGAGAATATTTTTTTCGACTCTCACCTCGGTGTCGCCAAGTATCTGAGTTTTGCCGCCACAAAGAATTTTGCACACATTCCTAATATGCACACTCTCGGGCAACAGGTTTGTTTCTTTTATAATAACCTCTGCCACAACACGCTTTTTAAGGGCGGTATGACAACTGTCAATCTCCCTTGCGTCATAGCCGTTTTCTCTTTTGGCAGACTTAATTTTTTCTGCGGTGAGGGCGGCAAAAAAATCCTCGTCCTCATTGGCAGAGGCAATAAGCCTTGAAGCCGCCTGCTCAAATGAGGGGTTGATTTTTTTTAGCTCGGGGATAATATTCAGTCTGATTCTGTTACGGGAATATGTATCGTCCCCGTTGGTGGAATCGGTAACATAATTTATGTTGTTTTCACGGCAATAGGCTTCGATTTCTTCCCTTGTGCAATCAATAAGCGGTCTTATGATATTGCCCCTTACAGCAGGGATTGAGCGAAGCCCCTTAACGGATGTTCCCCTTGCCATATTAAAAAGGAGAGTTTCACAGCAATCGTTAAGGTTATGCGCCGTGGCGATAAGTGCGTCCTTGTCAATGGATTCAAAAAATTCATAGCGGATTTTTCTGCCGTATTCCTCAAGTCCCATATTGGCTTCTTTTGCTTCTTTTGGTACATCACAATGACATACTATAATCGGAACGCTTAATTCATTGCAAAAGTGAACGGCAAAATCTTCATCACGCTGTGCCTCCTCCCCTCTTATGCCGTGGTTCACATGAGCCACGGTGATGTTAAGGGAGTATTCATCTTTTAAAGTGCAAAGAGCGTGGAGCAATGCGCAGGAATCTGCACCGCCCGAAAGACCCACAACAACATTCTTTTTTTCAGAAAACATACCGTATTTTTCGGCAGTTTTTTTGATTTTACATATCATTTTTTATTTTTTCTAACCCCATAAACAATGTGTGGTCAGCATCCCAGATCATCTTAACTGTTTCTGTTGAACCGTGGCGGTTTTTGGCAACGATAATCTCTGCTTCGTTTGAGATTTCTTCTTTCTGCTCGTCGTTATCTCCATCTTCCTTATCATCATCGTTTTCGCCTTTATAATAATTGGGACGATAGAGCATCATAACAATATCGGCATCCTGCTCGATTGAACCAGATTCACGCAAGTCGGCAAGCTGTGGACGGTGGGATTTACCTCTGCCCTCTGTTCCACGGGAAAGCTGAGCACAGCAGACAACGGGAATCATAAGGTCTTTTGCCATCATTTTAAGCTCACGGGTAATCTCTGAAACCTGCTGAACACGGTTATCGGTTCTTCCGCCCGGTTTAATAAGACCGAGGTAATCTATGATAACGCACTCAACATCTTTCATTCGGCGGATTTTCGCTTTCATCTCTGCAACGGTGATTGAACTGGTATCGTCAAAATAAAGCTCGCAATCGGCAAGAACGCCTGTTGCCATGGCGATACGCTCCCAATCCTCGCTGTCAAGCTCGCCTGTTCGCATTTTGCTGCTGTTTACCCTCGCCTCTGTTGAAAGAACACGCATTGCAAGCTGTTCTTTTGTCATTTCAAGAGAGAACATAACCACCTTACGCTTGCCTATCATTGAAACATTTCGGGCAAGGTTCAAAGCAAAGCTTGTTTTACCCATGGCAGGGCGGGCACCGATAAGCACAAGGTCTGATTTATGCAAGCCTGTGATTATCTTATCAAGGTCAGAATATCCTGTTGGATAGCCTTTATATAAGTCTTTCTCTTCACTTGTAAGGTGCTGGAGAGTGGTATAAACCTCATTGACAATAATATCGCTGAGCTTTGAGGGTCCACTCATTCGTCTGCCCTGACGGATATTGTAAATTCGCTGTTCCGCCGCATCAAGAAGCAAATCCGCTTCGGTATCCTGCTCAGAAGCCTCGTCAATAGTCTGCTTCGAGGCATTTATAAGGGTGCGTATGTAATACTTTTCCCTTACGATAGCGGCATATGATTCAACATTTGCGGTGGAGGGCACAATCTCTGCCAGCTGAAACAGGTATTTTTTACCCGATGCACTGTCATAGATTTTATCATTAACAAGGCTGTTTAAAACAATCAGGGGGTCAATTTTGCCGCCCGACGCTTCAATAAGAGCCATTGTTCTGAATATTTCTTTATGCTGCGGAAGATAGAAATGCTCCGCATTGATGATAACCTGAACCTGCGTTAAGCATGACGGCTCGGTGAGAATACAACCAAGCACAGCCTGCTCCGCTTCAAGGGAAAAGGGCTGGTTCAGAGTACCATCTGCACTGTTGAAATTAACATCCATTTTTTATTCCCCGTTCAATCAGTTTTCGCTGACCATTACAAAGAAATCAGCTGTGATGCCCTGATAGAATTTTGCCTGTGCAGGGAAAGTGCCGAATGATTTAATATCATCAACAGTGATTTTTCTTTTATCAATATCAATGCTGAACTGCTTTTTAACTGTTTCTGCAATTTCTTTTGCTGTAACTGAGCCAAAAAGCTTGCCGTTTTTGCCAGCCTTTGCAATGATTTTAACTGTTTTGCCTTTGATTTTTGATGCAGCTTCGTTAGCAGCTGCTTTTTCAACTTCGATTTTGTGATTCTGTGAAGCCTCTCTGTTTTTAAGCTCTGTCATTGCCTGAGCGTTTGCCTCAACAGCCAGCTTGCGGGGGAAAAGGAAATTTCTTGCGTAACCGTCGCTTGTGGTTACCATTTCGCCCTTTTTGCCTAAATTTTTAACATCCTGACTAAGAATAACTTTCATATTTTTTACCTCCAAGGTGTTATGTTGCTAAATTTTTATCTATTTCACTAATCAGCTTTTTATAAACCTGATCTGTAGATTCCTCTTTAAACTGAGCCGCCGCCATTGTCTGATGTCCGCCGCCGCCCAACGCTTCCATAATAAGCTGAACATTAACCACGCCAAGTGAGCGTGCAGAGATGCTTGCACCGTTTGCCGATTTGAAAACAACGAACGAAGCATCTGTTCCTTTAATATTAAGAAGCTCGTCTGCCGCCTGCGCCGCCGCAATTCTGATTTCGTCTGATTCATCATTGCAGACAGAGATTGCGCAGTTTTTATAAATCTCTGCGTCAGAAACGATTTTGCTTTTTATTTTATACTGACTGATACTGTCTGCAAAGAGCTTTTTAACCCTTACAGTGTCTGCACCCTCTGCTTTGAGAAATGCCGCCGCCTCGAATGTATCCACACCTGCACGAAGAACAAAATTCTTTGTATCAAGCATAATGCCAGAAAGAAGTGCGTCTGCCACAACGGAGCCGATTTTAACTTTCTTTGGCAGGAACTTAATAAGCTTTGCCACAAGCTCAGAAGCAGATGAAGCTGACGGGTCAAGATGGAAAATGAGAGCATCATCAATATAATTAACAGTTTTTCTATGGTGGTCAATAACCACCTTTTTGCTTGCCATTTCGGCAATTTCGGGAAATTCCATAAACCCTCTCACATGGGTATCTGTGATAACAACAACTGTGTTCTGCGTTATCATCTTTTTGGCTTCATCCAGTGAGATTATATATTCGCCGAAGTCATTTTCCTTCATATAATCAAGAAGCGGTTTTGAAAGAGCCGTTTTTTCGTCTGTAACAATAAAGGACTCCTTGCCGTATGCTCTTGAAACAGCGGCAATGCCGAAGCCTGAACCGAGGGCATCAAGGTCGGGGAATCTGTGCCCCATAATAATAACCCTGTCGCAATCCTCAAGAGTCTGACAAAATGCCTTTGAAACAATGCGGGATTTAACGCCCGTCTGCCTTTCAACGCTTTGTGAAACTCCACCAAAAAATTCGTATTCCTCGCTTCTCTTAACGGCAGCCTGATCGCCTCCCCTGCCAAATGCCATTTCAAGGGACTGCTTTGCCTGCTTTTCACTATCGTTAATGCCGCCAGAAGCACCAACACCGATTGAAAGTGTGATATTCATAGGCTCATCACGGAATGTATATTCACGCACCATATCAAGAATATCAAAGCGTTTCTCTGCCATAGAATCAATATCGCCCATCTGCGTTACGATAGCAAATGAATTTTCGCCACGCTTGGTTTTCATACAGTCATATCCCTGCAACCAAGCTTCAATCATATTTTCGATTTCGCTTCTGATTGCGGCACTTTCTGAATCCCTGTAATTACGCTCGATGTCGTCCATACCGTCAATTGCAATGAGCATAACGGCAGGTCGGGTGCTCATAAATTTATCCATTACATTGCGGTATTTTGTGTTATCTATAAAGTAAAGTATGATTTTGTTTGACTCTGATTTCTGAGAAAAAACAGTGAAAAGTCTGTCTTCAATCTTGATATTTACACCGCTGCTTTCAGCATCTGTCAAGGTTTCAAATCTGCTTTCAATAACATTTTTAAGGTCGGAATAATCCACTTTTTCTGAAATTATGCTTTCAAAAAGCTGGTTATTCCAAAGGAGCTTGCCCTTATCATCCGTTATAAGCACAGGAATTGGAAAATCTGCACTGTCCTCTCCACCTGCAAAGTTGAGTCCCCTTGTAAGGCGCATAACAAGCTTTTGCTTTTTCTTTTTTGTGGCAATATAAAAGATAAATGTAAACACCAGCAAAGCCACTATAACAGCAGCCTCGGCAATTGCAATTATTTTATTGCCTTTCACCGCTGTGAGTGCGACAAATGCCGCCGCCAAAAGGATAGCCACGGTGAAAATTGGAAAATCACGGATGATGTTTCTTGATTTCATGTTATACCTCCATAATAATGGAAAGAATCATGGGATTTCTGCCTGTCTGTTCATACATATATCTTGAAACGGCATCTCTTACCCTGTTTTTGATTGTAGGCCAATCACAGATGCCACGGCTCATATAATCCTCAACAACTCTTCGTGAGATTATCTTTGCCTCCTCAATAAGCTGTTCATTATCTCTCACATAGATAAATCCTCGTGAGATAATTTCGGGGCCTGAAACGATTTCGCCATAAACGCTGTCAACAGATACGACAACAACAACAATGCCGTTTTCTGAAAGTCGCTTTCTATCGCTGATAACTATATTGCCAACATCGCCAACGCCAGAGCCGTCAACAAAAATCTGCTCCATATGAAGCTTGTCGATTTCTTTAATGCCGTCTTTTGAAATTTCAATCTGCACTCCGTTATCTGCAACATAGATATTCTGCGGAGCTATGCCCATAGCCTCGGCAAGCATTGCGTGCTTTCTCAAATGCTTCTGCTCACCGTGAACAGGGATGAAAAACTGCGGACGGACAACGCCGAGCATCAGCTTTAACTCCTCCTGACAGGCATGACCCGAAACATGGATGCCGTCAGTTCTTTCATAAATAACCTCTGCGCCAAGCTTCATAAGCTCATTGATAACATTACCGACGGTTTTTTCGTTACCAGGGATTGGTGTGGCAGAAATGATAACATAATCATTGGGGCCAACATTAACCTTGCGGTGGTCTGAAAAAGCCATTCTTGAAAGTGCGGACATAGGCTCGCCCTGACTGCCTGTGGTGATAATTACCATCTGCTCCTCGGGGTAATCCTTTATCATATCAATGCTAACAAGCTGACCGTCATCAACATTAAGATAGCCCATTTCTGAGCCGATTTTCATAACATTTTCAAGGCTTCTGCCAGAAAGAGCAACCTTTCTGCCAAGCTTTTTGGCAACATTTATAATCTGCTGAACTCTATGAACATTTGAAGCGAATGTGGCAATGATAATTCGCCTTTTGCCTGCCTTGCTGAAAAGTGTTTCAAATGAATAGCCAACATTGCGCTCACTTGCGGTGTAACCGGGACGCTCAGCATTGGTGGAATCTGAAAGCATACAGAGAACACCCTTTGAGCCAAGCTCGCCGAAGCGGTTAATGTCAATCATACCGCCGTCAATAGGGGTGCTGTCGATTTTGAAATCGCCTGTCTGAATAATTGTGCCTGCCTTGCAGGTGATGGCGAAGCCCAACGCATCGGGAATTGAATGGTTAACATGGATTGCCTCAACAGAAAATTCGCCTGCTTTGATTGTATCGCCCGGTTTGATAACATTGAGAACTGCACTTGAAAGAAGTCGATGCTCCTCTAATTTGCCCTCAATGAGACCCATTGTGAGCCTTGTGCCATAAACGGGAACATTTATTTCTCTAAGCAAATAAGGAATTGCACCGATATGGTCCTCATGACCGTGGGTAATGAAAACGCCACGAACCTTTGAAACATTCTCTTTAAGATAAGAGAAATCGGGAATTACAAGGTCGATACCAAGCATATCCTGCTCGGGGAAAGCAAGACCGCAATCAACAACGATAATATCCTCGTCTGTTTCATAAACTGTAAGGTTTTTGCCGATTTCATTAAGTCCGCCTAAGAAGCTGACCTTAACAGGTGTTGCAGGTGCTTTCTTTTTAGCGGTACGCTTTGGCTTCTGAACAGATTTTGTGCTTTTTTTATTCTGTGATTGTCTGCTTTTCTGAGCTGTGGATTTTTTTGATTTTTTTGCGGCTGCTCCGCTTTTTGAGGATGCGCTTTTAGAGGCTGACGCTTTTGCGCCGCCTTTTTTGGAAGTCTGTGATTTTTTATTGCTTACATTCTTTTTGGAGCTTGCTTTATTCTGTGCCTTTTTTTGCTCCTTTTTTGCATCATTCTGCATTAAATAAAATCCTCCGAATTAAGTTATATATATAGCATTTTATATGTATCCATAGTAAGTTACATTATATGATACTCTTTATCTGTTCAAAAGTCAATATCAGCAAGGTAATTATTGACAATTCTGCCCTTTTTCATATCATTGACATTGTTTTTGCTTTAATATATAATATAAAGGAAGAAAAGGGAGGTGGCATAAAAATGGATGCAATGCTTCTCAGCATGTTTTTAACGGCGCTTATGGGAGCTATCGGGACAATTTACATTATTGTCTGGTTGATTTTCTTCGGAGTTTATGTGTTGATTCCACCGCTGGTTTTAAGGCTTTATCTTTATAAAAGACCGCTTCAAAAAAATGAGTGGATAAAGCTTTATAAAATTGAAAACATTTTT
This sequence comes from Acutalibacteraceae bacterium, assembly GCA_045598085.1. Lineage (GTDB taxonomy): Bacteria > Bacillota > Clostridia > Oscillospirales > Acutalibacteraceae > CAG-488. The sequence goes on along the minus strand of JAZLLI010000051.1, from coordinate 18,242 downwards.
TATGCCATTTTGCTTGTCATTTTTAATGTGGTGTGGATTATCTCAGATTTACCAATAGAACAATCTGATGTTGTATCAATTATGGAGAATAATACCAGAACGCTCGGTCATATAGCGATTTATTATTTAGTGCAGTGGCTTATTATGACAGTCAAGCTGAAGAAAAAGAATAAGTAACGAAAAGGAGCAAAAAGATGGGTGCGATGCTTGCAGGGATGTTCACATGGGGAGCAATGTGCGCATTTTTCATTTTCCTTTTTGTATTTAATGTGGTTTATGTGTATTTTCCACCGCTGGTTTTAAGGCTTTATCTTTATAAAAGACCGCTTCAAAAGGCGGAGCGGACAAAGCTTTATAAAATTGAGAGCGTATTTTATTGGATTTTGCTTTTAATTTTTAATGTGAGTGCAGTTATTGCGCAGTTGAATATCCACGAGCTTGATGTTTGTGGGATTCTCGGGGCAGATGCAATTTTGATTATTTACACCGCTTTTCATTTTCTTATTCAGCGGATTATAATGTCGGTCGGCTCACGGCTATAGTATCACAGATAAAGAGAATAATATGTAAAATTTCGGCAGAGAGTTTATCCCTGCCGATTTTGTTTTGTGGGGATGAAAAAATTTTTCTCGGTGTACGGTGTTCCACTGTTAATTCATTTAATTGTTATAATGCAAAGCGACACACCGTTCGCCCCTACTGCTTTGTAACGGCTAAAACTTTATAATAATTGTGAAGACTCTGCAATAAAGTTATCGCACTTTTTTGGCTCCCTTGTGTAAAGGGAGCTGTCAGCGAAGCTGACTGAGGGATTGTCTATTGAAATTCAAATATCAGCCGATTTTAAACAAACAATCCTCCCGACTCACTTCGTGAGCCACCCTCCTTTACACAAGGAGGGCTTCCCTAAAATTTCAATTTTTTTAACACAAAGCTGGCGAACACAGTTCGCCCCTACGGTGTATCGTGCTTTTTATACCACAAATTAAGTGGATTTGTGCTGGATTTGAAGAAACCCCCTCAGCCGCTTTGCGGCAGCTCCCCAGTGGGGCGCCTTATTCGCAAGAGGACGCCATCCCCTACAGTATTATCGTGTGATTTGTGCAGATTTGTGCGATAATTTTAAATTCAATTCGGGAGTGGCAAGCCACTCCCCTACGGTGCGTGGTGAAGCATATTCACCTCTTCACTATTCACTAAGACTTATTACTTCAAAGCGGGTTCGGGTGTCCCGCCCGAAATTATTCATTATTCAATATTCGTTATTCATTAAAAAATGTGGATTGCCACGGCTCTTTGAGCCTCGCAATGACAATGCCGATAATTTTCGTTCAGACTTACATTTGTACTATGCCTTTTTATTGTGCAAAAGAAACGGATATGTGTGAAATTTAAGAATGAATTATTATCAGAATATTTTTTCTGCGATTTCTTTAAAGACAGGGGCGCAATCTTCGCCGCCTGTTGTACCCTCTTCGTTGAGAATCACCACTGTATATTTTGGGTCATCCGCTGGGAAAAATCCGCCAAACCAAGTGCAGAGCTTTTCGCTTTTATCGGGGTTGAAAGTGCCTGTCTGCGCCGTTGCGGTTTTGCCTGCGGATTCAAACAGCTCACTTTGGGCATTTTTGGCTGTGCCCTCTTTTACAACGGATTTCAACATTTCTGTAAGATTTTGTGCCGTTTCTTCGCTGAAAGCACGGATTGGCGCTTTGGGTGTGAAGCGGTAAAGCTCCCTCCCCTTTGCATCTGTCAGGTTTTCCACCACATACGGCTCGGTGTATTGCCCGTTGTTGCCAATGGCGGTGAAGGTGTTTGCAATCTGAATTGTTGTGGCAGTGAGCGTTCCCTGCCCGAATGAAAAAAGTGCAAGCTGACCTGTGGAGCTGAGTTTTTCGGCGGTGGGCAGGTTGCCCTCTGAAGCAAAAAGATTTTTGGCAATTTCAAAGCCTTTGCCGTAGCCTAAAATTCCTGCCAACTCAAGGAGCGGTTTATGCCCCATTTGCTGTGTGAGCTTGATAAAATAGCAATTGCACGAGCAGACAAGTGCCTTTTGCATATCCACAAGACCGTGGGCGGTGCCGTTATTGCAGTGAAAAACCTTGCCGTCAACGGTGTAACTGCCTGTGCATTTCATAGAAAATGAGGGCGAAATGCCGTATTCAAGTGCGGCGGCGGCAACGGCTGCCTTAAAAACGGAACCAACGGGATATGCGCTCAAGGCTCTGTTCACAAGGGGTGCGTTATCATCCTCAAGGCTGACAGATACATTGTTTTTATCAAAAAACGGAACGGAAACAAGAGATTTTATAGCACCCGTTTTGGTTTCGCACACAAGCACCGCACCTTTTGTGATGTTAGAATTTTCAAGTGCTTCCTCTGTGGCAAGCTGAATTTTTTTATCAATTGTCAGCTTTATTCCGCATTTTTCAGAATAATAAAGGGGGTCGGTTTCGATTTTTGCACCTGCGATAATCTGCCCGTCCGCACTGCACGGGAAGCCTGCGTAAAGAGGAATTTCTGTTTTGAGGGTAGTGTCAAAGGCTTTTTCGATTCCGCTGACACCTGCGCCGTCTGAATTTACATATCCTGTAAGATGGCAGAGAAATTTGCCCTCGGGGTATCTGACATACTTTTTTAAAGTAATTGCGTTAATGTTATTGATTTCAACCGCTCCGCTGACCTTGGCATAAGCAGGGCTTTGGTGGGCGATAGTCTGCGCAACATTGGCAAGCTCCTCACGGGGCAAAATTTCACGAAGCTCGGGCAAAACATCATATGTTGGCTTGACGGCTACAAAGCTTTCGGTTTCGTAGTTACAAAGCAACTCGCCGTTGCAATCAAGCATTGGCAAACGCAGGGTATCAATAGTTATTTTTTTGCAGTGGGACTGAATGTGCTCCGCCGCATCAACCTTAAAGCTGAGAGTAAAAAGCTTGATACAGAGCATACCAAGACAAATACAAAAAAGAAAAAATGCAGTTACCGCCCGTTTATACATATAATCACCAGTGGTATTATCTGCACAGAGGGCAAAAAAATACAGCATAGCGTTGAACTATGCTGTAATAATTTTACTCAACCAGAGGGCCTGTGAAGAATATCGGTGTTTCAGTTTCGGGTTCTTCTGCTTTAGGACTCTCTTTTTCTTTATTCAGTTCTTTGTCTTTATCCTTGTTCTTATCTTTCTTATCCTCGGCAAAATTCTTTGAAGCATCGCCGATTTCTTTAATAAGCTTTTCAAGGATGTCGTTGAACTCTTCTGAGCTTTGTGTGAGGTTCTGAGCTGTTTCACGCATTGAAGAAACGTGCTCAAGTGCGTTATTGAGCTTCTCAATTGTTTCTTTCTTAACATTGTTTACAACAAGACCTGCCGACTGAATATAACTTTCGGCATACGATATTGAATTCTGAATAAGTCGCTCTGCTGAAACATTGGATTCCTTGCGCTTATCCTCTGCAATATCCATTTTTGTGTCAAGTTCACGCTGTAAAGACAGAATGCGTGTGTTTTTTAAATCAAGCTCAGATTCAAGAGTGCCTACTCTTGTTGATTTTACATCAAGCTTTGTTCTGATTGTTTCAATCTCATCTTTAAGCTCTTTAATTTTTTCATCTTTGGCTTCCAGTGCTTTTTTTGCCTCTGCAAGCTCTGATGCTGCTTTTGCAAGCTCTATTTCTCTTTCGCCGTGCTCGGTGGACATATCGCTGATATACTGCAATACATCTGAACGCTTAAAGCCGCCGAAGGTTGCTCGCCTGAAAAGTATTTCATCACTCATAGGAAAATACTCCTTGCGCTAAAATTATTTCTCTTCAGGGATGTCTGAAGTACAATGGGGGCATTTAACAGCATCAATGCTGATTTCTGATTTACAGAATGGGCATACCTTTGTTGTAGGTGCTGCAGGAGCTTCCTCTTCTTCTTTCTTAGCCTCTGCAATTTTTTCTGATACCTTATTGATTCCTCTTACAATAAGGAAGATGATGATTGCCATAATGAGGAAGTTAAGAACTGCGCCGATGAATGTACCAAAATTAACTGTTGCTGCGCCTGCTGCTGTAGCATCTGCAAGTGTTGCATACTTATTGCCGTCAAGAGCGATAAACCAGTTTGTGAAATCAACACCCTTTGTTGCAAGGCTGATAACAGGCATAATAATATCGTTAACAAGTGAATTAACAATTGCCTGGAATGCACCGCCGATGATAACGCCGACTGCAAGGTCAATTACATTGCCTCTTAAAATGAACTTTTTAAACTCTGCTACAAAGCCGCTGTCTTTTTTCTTTGCCATAATAAACAACTCCCATTTAATTTTTTCATATATTATATAATACTGTTTCGATTTTGTCAACAAATTACAATTAAAGTAATTAAGATATTTTATGTTTTTCAACAAAAAACACCACAGAAACTAAACACAAAGCTGAATTTGGTTTAATTTCTGTGGTGAAAATCAATTATCTTACAACGATGTTAACGAGTCTGCCCTTAACATAAATCTCTTTAACAACTGTTTTGCCGTTAATTGCTTCGGCAATTTTTGCATCCTCTTTAGCAAGGGCAATGACATCTGCCTGCTGGAGGTCGGCAGGAATAACAAGCTTTGAGCGAACCTTGCCGTTAATCTGTGCAACGATTTCGATTGTATCATCAACGCACTTGCTTTCGTCATAGTCAACCCAATTGCCATTGGCGAGCATACCGCCAAATGCCTGCTGTTCCCAAATCTCTTCTGTTACATGAGGAGCAAAGGGATTGAGGATTGTAACGAATGCTTTAAGCTCCGCCTTATTGATTGCGCCCTTTTCATAAATCTTGTTAAGAAGAGCCATCATTGCGGCAATTGCTGTGTTGAACTTCATATTTTCAATGTCTTCAGACACTTTTTTGATTGTTTTGTGGAAGTCTGTTTCAAGCTCTTTTGAGAAGCTGTCGCCATCTGTGAGAATATCCTGAAGAGCCCATACTCTGTCGATAAATCTCTTGCATCCCTTAACAGATGACTGAGACCATGGAGCAGCTTTTTCATAATCGCCCATGAAGAGTACGTATGTACGAAGAACATCTGCACCTAATTCATCAACAACATCATTGGGGTCAACAACATTGCCCTTTGACTTACTCATCTTATCGCCGTCAGGTCCTAAGATAAGGCCCTGAGCTGTACGCTTTGCATAAGGCTCATCATTTGGAACAACGCCGATGTCATAGAGGAACTTATGCCAGAAACGGGAGTAAATCATATGACGGGTTACATGCTCCATACCGCCGTTGTACCAGTCAACCTGTCCCCAATATTTAAGCTTTTCGCTGTCTGCAAGAGCTTCTGTGTTTGCGGGATCCATATAGCGGAGGAAATACCATGAAGAACCTGCCCACTGAGGCATTGTGTCGGTTTCTCTCTTAGCATCCTTACCGCACTTGGGGCATTTGCAGTTAACAAATGAATCAATTTTTGCAAGGGGGCTTTCGCCGTCTGAACCAGGTTCAAAATTCTCTACCTTTGGAAGTTTAAGGGGAAGCTCTTCATAAGGCACTGCAACCATTCCACAATCGGGGCAGTGAACAATCGGGATAGGCTCGCCCCAGTAACGCTGACGGTTGAATGCCCAGTCTTTCATCTTATACTGAACGCCCTTTTCGCCAATGCCTTTCTCTGTGAGAACCTCGATGATTTTATCAATAGCTTCCTGCTTGTTAAGTCCGTCAAGATATTCAGAGTTTACATGAACGCCCTCGCCTGTGTAAGCGGCTTCGTCAACATTGCCGCCTTTGAGAACCTCAACGATGTCGATACCGAATTTTCTTGCGAAATCCCAATCTCGTTCATCATGAGCGGGAACAGCCATAATTGCGCCTGTGCCGTAGCCCATCATTACATAGTCTGAAATATAAATGGGGATTTCTTTGCCGTTAACGGGGTTGATGCCTGAAAGTCCGTCAATTCTGACACCAGTTTTTTCTTTAACAAGCTGAGTTCTCTCAAACTCTGTTTTCTTTGTGCATTCTTTTCTGTATGCTGTGATTTCGTCCATATTTGCGATTCTTTCAGCGTACTTATCAATCATGGGATGCTCGGGAGCCATAACCATAAATGTTACACCGAAAAGAGTATCGGGACGGGTTGTGTAAATCTTGAGCTTTTCGCTGTCTGATCCCTTAACCTCAAAATCAACAAATGCACCTGTTGATTTGCCAATCCAGTTTTTCTGCTGGAGCTTAACATTGGGGAGGTAATCTACCTTTTCAAGACCTTCAAGGAGCTTATCTGCATATTTTGTGATGCGGAGATACCAAACATCCTTTGATTTCTGAACAATATCGCTGTGGCAGATGTCGCACTTACCGCCCTGTGAATCTTCATTTGAAAGAACAACCTTGCAGGAGGGGCAATAGTTAACAAGAGTTTTATCTCTGAATGCAAGACCGTTCTCAAACATTTTGAGGAAAATCCACTGTGTCCACTTATAATAACCCTCCTGAGTGGTGTCGATAACTCTGTTCCAGTCAAAAGAAAAACCAACTTTTTTAAGCTGTGAAGAGAATCTTTCGATGTTGTTATCTGTTACCTTGCGGGGGTGGATACCTGTTTTGATAGCATAGTTCTCTGTGGGAAGTCCGTATGCATCAAATCCGATTGGGAAGAGAACGTTGAAGCCCTCCATTCTTCTTTTACGGGAAACAACCTCAAGACCTGAATATGCTTTGATATGACCAACGTGCATACCTGCTCCGCTGGGATAAGGGAACTCAACAAGAGCGTAAAACTTCTTTTTATCTGAGAAATCCTCAGCGTTGAATACGCCTGTTTCCTCCCATTTTTTTTGCCATTTTGCTTCTGTGTTTTTAAAATCGTAAGCCATTTGAAATAAACCCCTTTAGTTTTCTGTGAATGATGATATGTCAACAACCTCGCCGTCTGCCCAGAGCTTCTCAAGGTTGTAATATTCTCGTGCTTCGGGTGTGAATACATGAACCACAACGCAGCCATAGTCAAGAAGAATCCATCCTGTTGCTCTGCCCTCAATGTGAGTAGCCTCAACGCCCTGCTGTGAAAGAGCATATTCAACCTCGTCTGCAAGAGCTTTTACATGAGTGTTTGAGTTACCGTTTACAATAACGAAATAATCTGACACAACTGTTACTTTTGTTGTTGCGATAAGGCAGATGTTTTCGCCCAGCTTGCTGTCAAGTGCTTTTACTGCTGTTTCTGCTATTTCTCTTGGTGTCATGAAATCAATCCTTTCTTTTGTTTTCCTGAAGTATAAGCTCGTTATAAAGAGCTATGCTGTCTTTATGAATTGTCTGACCTTTTTTTACAAGGTCAGTAATTGTGTATCTCAGAGCATAGAGCATTGCCTTTTCAAGGCTGACCGCCGCCAGACCTCGCATAACATTCACATCGTCATAATCTCTTTCTTCTGAAATGAAATCTGCGATGAAAACGATTTTTTCAATAAGGGTCATGCCCTCCCTGCCTGTTGTGTGGTATCTGACGGCACGGTAAATATCATCATCCGTGATACCCATTATATGCTTTACATACTCTGCACCGCTCATGGCGTGCCAGAGCTTTTTATTTTGTTTCTCGTCAGCTGAAAGTGGTGTGCCTGCAACGGCAAAAACTTCCCAGTGCTCACTGTCTGGTGCATTCTTCATAACATCGTGAAGAAGCCCTGCGGTGAAGCACTTCTTTTTATCTCCGCCATAAATCTCTGCAAGCTCCGCCGCCGCTTTTGCCACATTAAGGCTGTGGATAAATCTTGTTTCTTTGAGCCTTGATTTAATTAAAGCGGTAATTTTGCTGTCATCCCACTGAGGAGAGAAATAAAGATTTTTTTGATTGATATATGCACGCACCTTTGGTGAAAGTGCGTCAAAGGCAGAAACTTCGCCGCCTCTTATTTCTGTTGAGCTGACTTCAAAGGGAGTGAAATCCATAATGATGAACCTGTCTTTTCTCTCTTTAAAGGTTGTTTCAACATAATCACGAAGCTTTTCTGTTTCGCCCTCTTCCCTTGCGGCGGCAACAATTGTTGCGCAATCGAGGATTCTCTGAGGCTCTCGCCAACTGTGGAATGAAAGGAGCATATCTGAACCCATAAGGAAGAAAAGTTCATCATCGGGTCGTTCTTTTTTAATCTGCTCCAGCGTCAGGTATGTGTAGCTTTTACCCTCACGCTTCATTTCAATATCGCTGACTTCCATAATATCGCCGTCAAAGCAAAGGCGACACATATTGAGCCTGTCCTCCTCCCCTGCAAGAAGCGAAGCCTCTTTATGGGGCGGAAGTCGGTCGGGAATTATCATCAATAAATCCAACGAAAGCCTGCCCGCAAATTCTTGGGCAAGCTTTTTGTGTCCGTTGTGAGGCGGATTGAATGTTCCGCCAAAAATTCCAACTCGCATTATCTGATATTAACCTTTTTGCTCATAAGATAATGAGTTACCGTAAAGAGTATAACTGCCATTATAAGATAAACAAAAACTTCAGAAATGTTGATTGGTGAATACTGAGCAGAAAGCTGATTGAAAACAGCGTTATCTGTTACAAACTGCATTTTGCCATCTACAAAGAAGAGTGAGAAAACAAGATTGTCGTTTGCAATCTCACTGATTTTATAAACTGCAAAGAAGATGGGGATGAAGAAAAGAATTGTGAAGAAGATGCTGTGCTTCTGGAAATGTCTTGTATTTGAAAGAGTGTTTGTGAAGAAAATTACAAGTGCAAAGAAGCAGAACTCAACGAAGAAAATCACAACTCTTGTTACAACCATACCGATAACGGATTTTGTGTTGCCAACAAACATTTCAAGCAAATCGCCGAACATTGCGTAATCATCCTGTGTGAAGAACTCTTTTGCAGAGGAAAATGCAACCCACATTGAGCCAAGGATAGCGGCAAGGGCGATAACGAACCATGCACCTGAAACGATAACCTTTGAAGCAAGAATCTTCCAGCTCTTAATGGGAAGTGTGAATGTTAAATAGCCCTGATCGCCATAAAGTGTTTTCTGGAAATCCAGCATAACAACAACTGCTGTAAGGACAAGAAGGCAAAGTGAAATTACAAAAAGAATAAGCACACCGATAAGTGAAAGCTGACCCTCTTTAACATTTTTTGTGAGAACGATAAATGCGCTGATACCTGCCATAATGGCATAGATAACGCCCATTATTCTGCCTGTTGAAATAAAATCGTGTTTTATAGCCTTAATCATTGTTAAAGGGCACCTCCATTGCGGGATTATAGCTGAAAACTTCTTTGAAAAGGTCTTCAACTGTTTTGCCCTGTGAAACAATATTCTCAACCTTTGTGTTAACAACAAGGTTGCCGTCTTTAATCATCAGAACGCCGTCAAGAATCTTTTCAATATCATAGATAAGGTGTGTGGAAAGAAGAATTGTTGAGCCTGCGAAGCGGTTTTTCATAATAGCTTCCATAATGAAATCTCTTGCAACAGGGTCAACACCGCCAAGAGGTTCATCAAGAATGTAGATTTTTGCATCACGGCTCATAACAAGAAGAAGCTGAACCTTTTCCTGCATACCTTTTGACATTGTTTTAATCTTCTGATTTTCGGGCAGACCAAATGCTTTAAGAAGCTCATATGCTCTGTCTTTATTAAAATTTTTATAGAAATCTGCCATATAGTTGATAGCTGATTTCGGGGTCATCCATGACGCAAGATAATTTCTTTCGGGGAGGTATGCAACCTGCTCCTTAGTGTATGCGCCCGGTTTCTGACCGTCAATAAGAATTTCACCCTCATAGTCGTTAATAAGACCAACGATGGATTTAATCATAGATGTTTTGCCGCAGCCGTTGGGACCGAGCAGACCAATGATTTTATTCTGCTCAATGTCATAGCTGAGACCCTTGAGCACGGTATGACTGCCGTAGCTCTTTTTCAGGTTTCTGACCTGAAGAATTGTGTCTGACATTTTATTTTCCTCCTGGAATTATCGCTTAGTCATCCTGAGCGATTTCTTTAATTAACTCATCTGAAATTGTCTGTGTTTCGCCGTGCTTAACAACAAGGATGCAAAGCAGTGAAAGAACGAAAGCGATTGGACAATAATAGAACAAAGACATATATGTGCCTGTGAACATACGAACAATACCATAGATGATGGGTGTTGCAATCTGAGCTGAGAATGTTGCTGTGTAATAATAGCCTGTGAATGTGCCGATTTTGTCAACTCCGCCGATTTCAAGAACGAGGGGAAGAGTATTAACAGTGATGAACATATGAGCAGCACCGCCAACAATAAGTGCAACCCAGATAAGGATTCCGCTGAGAGAAGCAAGTCCCATTGTCTGAGAAATAAGGTATGCACCAAATGCAACGATGAAAATTACAAGACCGCTGAGAATTGTTTTCTTTCTGCCGAACTTTTTGCCGAGCCAGCCAGCAGGGATAGCTGCCACTGCGCTTGCTGCCGCAAATGCTGTTGTCATAACTGTTGCCTGAGCTGTTGTTTTGCCTAAAACTTCACCTGCAAAAAGTGCAAAGAATGTTGTGATTGCGTTTGTGCCGCAGAAGAGGAAGAAAAGACCCATAAGCATAAATACAAGGCTCTTTCTTTCGCCGGGCTCAAGCTTCTGTGCTTTTCTTGCAAGCTTCTCTGCCTTGCGTGCTTCTTTTTCTGCTTTTCTCTTAGCTGCTTCGTCTGCGCTCTTGTTAAGCTCTGCCTGAAGCTTGATTCTGCTGTCGGGTTCTTTTACAAAGAAGAGGATAACCAGCATACCGATTATCATAATAACAGAACCTAAAAGGAAAACATATGGGAATGTGTTGTATTCATCAAAGTTAGCTGCTTTTGAATCTGCGCCTGTTACCATGCAATAAACTGCTGTTACGATTGTGCCTGCAACAAGACCGATTGCGCCGCCAAGACCGCCCATAAGGTTGATAACTGCGTTACCCTCTGAACGGATTTCACTGGGTGTTAAATCGGGCATCAAAGCAACAACGGGTGCTCTCCACAAAGACATAACGAAAACGAAGAGGATGATGAAAAGCATTGTGATGGGAAGTGAGCCGATTTTAATTGCGATGAACGGGATAACGGCAAAAAGAACAGCCGCAACAGGTGCACCGAAAATGATGTAGGGACGGCGTTTGCCGAAGCGTGAATGTGTATTATCTGAAAGCTTACCGAATGTGGGCTGGAAGATAACGCCGAAGATATTATCGAATGTCATAATAATACCGATGAAAAGAGGAACAAGTGTGATTCCCCCTGCGGCTGTGCCAACATTTTCACCGTTGGCGGCTGCAAAATCTGCAAGCTTTGGGAAAAGCTCGTTGAGCTTTGTGCTCCAGCCATTGATAACGGAGCTGTTTGTAAGAAGTCTGTCGAGGATTTTTGTGATATACGGGTCATAAATTGCCCATGCAATTGAAGCGGCAAGGAATCCGAATCCTGTTAAAATGGTGTGAGGATAATGGAGCTTGCCATTTTCTTTAGCGCAGAAATAACCTTTGCTCATTTTTAACTCTCCTTAATTATAGGGAAATCTGCTGACGAAAGACACTTTTCATCATTACAGTTAAATTGATTATAACACATAATGGAAAATTTGCAAATGCTTTTTTGTATATTTTTTGTTAAATTTGCGTAATCAGTTGGATAAATTCAAAAGTTTTTTGCAATTAGAGAATTACAAAGCTCGGGTGAAGCAAAATCAAAAAGAACTATTCCGTAGCAACCCTTGGGAGCTTTTGCCATATAATCACTGAAATTCTTTATCATTCCATCTGCAACGGTAACAATATCGGGAATTGTGCCCATATAACCGCTCATGAAGTTAACAAAAAGATTATTCTCTCTTTCAGTGCAGTTATAGCATTTTGTGAAAAGCTCCTCTGCCTGTGCCCATTTATCCTCTACCTTTTCTATATGGTAATAATCCTGTACATTAAGTGTATATGCAGGCTGTGGGGATGAAAAAGAGCAGTTATCTCTGAAAGGAGCTGTTGAAAGTCCGAAGTCTGACGAGCCGTCATATCTATTGAAAAGAACTATCTTGCCCCTCACCTCGCCTAAAGTGGGAAGTCTGTTCTCTGTGAACCACATATCGCTGTTTGATGAAATATATTTATCAACAAGTGAAATAAATCTCTCTATTGAATCGCCGATTGACAAATCCTCTTTAACGCTCATAATGATTGTTTCGGTTGGATTTTCTTTAAGGAAAGAATAACATTCGTCAAGAATATAATCAAACTTTCTTGCCTGATAGATAGGTCCGTGAACCATACCGATTTTTTTCACCAGTGCAACGCCTCTTATATCAAGGAAACGGACACCCATTTCAAGCTGGTCTTTGATTGTGTAATTCTGACATTTTGCGCTGGGGTGGATTGGCTCATAAAGAGCGCAGGAATCGTGCGTACCCGGGATTGAAATTTCGCTGATAAGAGCATCATCGCTGATTGAAGCCATCCAGTTTCTCTGCTGAAAATCGCCTGTGTAGTCAACCCTGCCAATGCCGAAAACTGCAAGGACGAGGGTTACGAATGCTACTATGCTTGAAATAATCTTACTCATTGTGCCACCTCTTGTTTATTGTTTTTCTTTTTGTCAATAATGCTTTTGACTATGATAGCTGCCGCTGCGACAGGAATCAAAATAATAACTGCGGTGATGATATATTTCATAGGGATTAAATCGTAGAAGCCATCACCGATAACTGTGAGAAGTCCAACTCTCGGAAGAAGTCCCAAAAGAGAAAGGAAGAAATACGGCACAAATTTGAAATCGAATGCACCCATAAAGAGGGATGAAAAATCTATGGGAATGCCTGTGAATCTGATTGTGAAAATCATAAGATTTTTGCTCTTTGATTTCATATTCAGAAGCTTCTGCCCTGCTTTATTTTTTGATAGCTTCTCTGCAACTGCATCTTTGCCTAAAACTCTGCCTAAAATATATGTTGAGGTTATCTCAATCATTATGCCTGCAAAGTTGATTGCAATTGCCACCCACGGGCTGAACGCCATACCCACAGAAATATAGATGATTGACGCAGGCACAACAAACACAAGGGATTTTAAGAAGTAGACACCTAAAATAATTGCGATTGCGGCGGTCATACTGCCAGCGCCGTTAATAAGCTCTCTTATATCAAGATTTGAAAGCTTATCATAATTGATGATAATTGCCACAAGAAGTGCGGCGGCAAAAAACGCCTTTAAAATATTTGATAATTTTTTATTCATTTTAAATCCTCCACTGATGGTTCTTATATTATAACCCCATTGAGAGGACAATTCAATACAAATATTGGACATTTTGTATAAAAAGAAAATAGTCCATATGTTTATCTTGACTTTATCATAAAAATATGTCAAAATAAATACTCAGTTGTTATTTTTTTGTTAAAGGGGGATGTTCTTAATGATTAAGGATAAAATTCAGTTTGCTTCTGCGAATCTGTTACTGGGAGGTCTTTTGAAATATATTGACAAAAATCCCCGCAAAAATCTTGCAAAGCTTATAACTAAATCAAAAAAAATTGGCAAAAAAGTTTTTCCAGAGGATAACTTTGATAAAATAAGTGCCGCCGTTCTTGATGAAAAAAATGTATGGAGCGGTTTTGCACTTAATATGCTCAACGATATTGACCGTGAAAACCTCAAGAAGATGTTTATTTCATTCGGTCTTGGCGCAGGATATAAAGGCACAAAAACTGCCCGTGAAAGCCGTGATAAACATGGTTGCAACATTCCATGGATTATTCTTATGGACCCCACAAGTGCATGCAACAAAAGCTGCAAGGGCTGCTGGTCTGCTGAATACGGTCATAAGCTGAACCTCACTTATGATGAGATGAACAGCATTGTTAATCAGGGTGTGGAGCTTGGCACTCACCTTTATATGTTCACAGGCGGTGAGCCTCTTGTTAAAAAGAATGATGTGCTTCGCCTTTGCAGAGAGCATAAGGACTGCACATTCCTTGCATACACAAACTCAACACTTGTTGACCAGAAATTCTGCGAGGATATGAAAGAGGTGGGCAACCTTTCACTTGCTATCAGTGTGGAGGGAACAGAAGAGAGTAATGACGCCCGCCGTGGCGAGGGAAGCTATCAGGAAGCTATGAAAGCTATGGATCTTCTTAAAAAGAACGGCTGTCTTTTCGGTATCTCTGTTTGCTACACAAGCAAAAATATCGACTTTGTTACAAGCGATGAATTTATTGACCTTATGCTTTCAAAGGGTGTTAAATTCGGTCTTTACTTTAACTATATGCCACTGGGCAGTGGTGCAGTAACTGACCTTATCCCCTCACCTGACCAGAGAATCCATATGTACAAGTGGCTTCGCAAAATGCGTAACGGCACAACAGGCAAGCCTATGTTTGTTATGGACTTCCAGGATGACGGCGAATACTGCGGCGGCTGTATCGCAGGCGGAAGAAGATATTTCCACATCAACTCCGCAGGTGATATTGAGCCTTGCGTATTCATTCACTATTCTGATTCAAACATCAGAACCCATACACTTCTTGAAGCTCTGAAAAATCCGCTTTTCACCGCTTTCTATCACAACCAGCCATTTAACGATAACCATTTAAGACCCTGCCCTATGCTTGAGAATCCACAGTGTCTGCGTAAAATCGTTAAAGAAACAGGTGCAAAATCAACAGACCTTGTTAATCAGGAGGATGTTGAAACTCTCTGCTCAAAGTGCGATAAATTCGCCGCAGAGTGGCAGCCAAAGGCTGATGAGCTGTGGGCAAACACCAAACATCCCACACCAAAAACACAGTATTACAGAGAAACTGCCGAAGGCAAAAAAAGCCTTGACAAATAATTCTCACAGTAATATACTTTAAGAAACACAGGGGTGCTGAATTTTATTCGGCTGAGATTATACCCTTGGTCTTATGACCGAACCTGATACGGATAATGCCGGCGTAGGGAGTTATATGGCAACTGCGAGCATCCGTATTATTTACGGGTGCTTTTTGTTTGTGCATTCCTTTTCGGGGACGGAAAAAATCAAAAGGAGTTTTTTTATGAAAAAGTCAAACACAAAAAAAATCGCAGTCTGCGCCATTATGACTGCACTGAGCGTAATCCTCTCATTCATCAAGGTTTTTGAGCTTCCTTATGGCGGTTCAATCACACTTTTCAGCATGCTTCCCGTTATATTCGCAGGCTATGCCTACGGCGCAAAATGGGGTCTGCTTTCAGGTTTAGTTCTCGGTATCGTTCAGTGCATTGCAGGTGCAGGTTCTTCACTTGCTTATCTTACAGATAACGCACTGAGCTTCATCCTCTGCCTGCTCTTTGATTACCTTGTAGCTTTCGCAGTTCTCGGTCTTGCAGGTGTATTCAAAAACAAAATCAAGAGTCCTAAGGCTTCATTTGCTCTCGGTGCCGCATTTGCAGGTATGCTCCGCTTCCTCTGCCACTTCATCACAGGCTGGTATGTATGGGGCGAATATGCAACAGACACACTTCTTGGTAGCGGCACACAGATGGGTGCAAAGATTGTTGACACATTCTCTGGTCAGGCTCTTGCCGCAGTATATTCACTTGTATATAACGGCTCATATATGATTCCCGAAATTATCCTCACAGTTATCGGCGCAATCATTATTATTTCAGTTAAACCCATTCTTAAAGAAACACAGGATTGACATATTGCCTGTTTGTGATAAAATACTCATGGTGATTTTATGGACGGAATTTTCTCAAGAACTGCACTGCTTTTAGGTGATGACGCAATTGAAAAGCTCGCTCACTGCCATGTTGCCGTTTTTGGCATTGGCGGTGTTGGCGGATATGTTGCAGAAGCACTTGCACGAAGCGGTGTTGGTGAAATTGATATTATTGACAATGACACTGTGTGTGAATCAAACATAAACAGGCAGATTATCGCTTTGCACAGCACCATTGGCAGATACAAGGTTGATGTAATGAAAGAAAGGATTCTTGACATCAACCCCGATACACGGGTGAACGCATACAAAACATTTTTTATGCCCGAAACCGAGGGCGAATTTGATTTTTCAAAATACGATTATGTTGTGGATGCAATCGACACTGTTACAGGCAAAATTGCACTTGTTGTGAAAGCCAAAAACGAGGGTGCACCCATTATCAGCTCCATGGGTGCAGGCAACAAGCTGAACCCTGCTGAATTTGAAGTGGCAGATATTTATAAAACATCTGTCTGCCCCCTTGCCAAGGTTATGCGCAGGGAATTAAAACAGCGTGGCATTAAAAAACTCAAGGTTGTTTATTCAAAAGAAGCCCCTCTCTCCCCTGCTGTTTCAAGTGAAAGTAATCCTCACCGAAGACAGACTCCTGGCAGCACAGCATTTGTGCCGTCTGTTGCAGGGTTGATAATTGCAAGCGAAGTTATAAAGGATTTGGTAAAAGCGTAATGGAAAGAGTATTGACCGAATGTCAGAAAATTGAAAGAAGCATCACAAAAAAATACAGAAAAGAAATCTGGAACCCATTTGTGCAGGCGGTTAAAAATTATAAGCTCATTGAAGAGGGCGACAAAATTGCCGTTTGCATTTCGGGCGGAAAAGATTCAATGCTTTTGGCGAAGCTTATGCAACAGTTAAGACGGCACAGCGATTTTCCGTTCGAGCTTGAATTTATTGTGATGGACCCCGGTTATAATGAGAGAAATCGCAAAAAAATTGAGGACAACGCAAAGCTTCTTGAAATTCCCATAAAAATTTTTGAAACAGATGTCTTTTATGTGGCAAACAAAACGGAGCAGAACCCCTGCTATCTTTGCGCAAGGATGAGGCGAGGTCATCTTTATGCAAAAGCAAAGGAGCTTGGGTGCAACAAAATTGCCTTAGGTCATCATTTCAGTGATGTTATTGAAACAACTCTTTTAGGTATGCTTTACGGTGCACAGATTCAGGCGATGCCACCGAAACTGCGAAGCACAAACTTTGAGGGTATGGAGCTTATCCGCCCTATGTACTGCATTCACGAGGATGCTGTTATTGCGTGGAGGAGGTATAACTCCCTTGAATTTCTCCAGTGCGCCTGCCGTATGACAGAAAAAATGAGCGAGGACGGCGACGGCACAGGAGAATCCAAAAGACAGGAAATAAAGCTACTTATTAAAGAGCTTAAAAAGACAAATCCTAATGTTGAAAAAAATATTTTTAATTCAATTCACTCAGTGTGCCTTGACACAATGGTTGGTTACAAAACCCACGGGGAAGAAATTGATTTCAACCAAAAATATGAAATGAGCGCACCGAAAGAATAATCGGTGAAAACCTAAAAAAACGCAGGCTGTTGCAAGGAAAAATTCAATGCGACAGCCTTTTTTAATGTGAATTTTTGCAAGGGCAAAAAAGCCAAAAAAATATGCCGAATTTCGTGAAAAATTTACGAAATATTGTTGACAACATTTGTCAGATGTGATATACTCGTTCATACCGCATACTTCGGGCACTGCTATGCAGTTCAAGTGATTTTATCCGCCCCACAGTAGCGAGTCCATAATAAAGGAAGGTTAGTTCAATGTACGCAATTATTGTTACAGGCGGCAAGCAGTACAAAGTTGAGGCAGGCGAATCTGTTTTCATCGAGAAGCTTGATGTTGAAGCCGGCGACGAAGTTACCTTTGATAAGGTTGTTGCAGTTGGTAAGGACGACGGTATCGTTGTTGGTGCTCCTTATGTTGAGGGCGCAACTGTTACAGCTAAGGTTGAAAAGAACGGCAAAGCAAAGAAAGTTGTTGTTTTCACTTACAAATCAAAGAAAAACGAAAAGCGCAAGATGGGCCACAGACAGCCCTACACTAAGGTTGAAATCTCAGCTATCAACGCATAATCATTGATTATGATTAAAGCCAGATTTTTTTCCGAAGGCGATTTTCTGACAGGTTTTGAAATCAATGGTCATAGCGGATACCGCAAAAGAGGCAAAGACATTGTTTGTGCTTCTGTTTCTTCAGCGGCTTTTATGGCGGCTAACACTATCACCGATATTCTTGGTATGGAGGCTGACATCGACCTTAATGATGACGGATTTTTAAAATTCATTATTGAACCTGTCCCCCAAGCGCAGACGACTCTCAGAGGATTAAAACTTCATCTTGAAGCTCTGAGTCAGGATTATCCTGAAAACATTAAAGTTACATTATAACGGAGGTGCCATAATGCTTAAAATCAACATTCAGCTTTTTGCTCATAAAAAAGGTATGGGTTCTACCCGTAACGGCCGTGATTCTG
>JAZLLI010000050.1:0-5969 GCA_045598085.1 Acutalibacteraceae bacterium | reverse complement strand
AGCTTGCTCTTCCCGTATGTATTTGCACCGAGCTAAAGTAATGTCATTGCGAGCGTAGCGTGGCAATCCACAATTCAAATGAATAACGAATATTGAATAATGAATAATTTCGGGCGGGATACCCGCACCCGATTATATTTGCACAACCACAAAACCACGGGGTTCATCCCCGTGTATATAAGGTGAATTTGCTTCACTTTTTGCGGTGAGCAATAATCAGCTTTCCTCGGGGGAAGTGGCAAAATCTTTGATTTTGACGATAGGGGTTATCTGGAAGTAATAAGTTGTAGTGAATAGTGAAGAAGTGAAAGGTTATGTCATTGCGAGGCTTCGCAGAAGCCGTGGCAATCCATTCCCACGGCACGCACCAATCTTCCCGTCGCACCGTAGATGTACCTTGCTACTCCCGAATTTTACTCATCCTCAACGCTTTTTCACCCTTTAAACCCGTACAAATGATAAAAAATCTCCAATTTTTACTCCTTGACTTTTCAATAGGTTAGCAAATCACCGCTTTAATGCGTAAAATCATATGCTTTTTTACTCAATTTTTATCAATATGGTGCAAAAAAATAGCTATTATGTAAAAATTCATTTCTACCCGTGTTTATCTTTAAAATTTATTGACAAAAAGTCATAATCATTATAAAATAAAGATTGTTAAAATTTTGAACAAGTTTAATCAGGAGGAATAAAATGGGTTACACAATTGCACAAAAAATTATCAAAAACCATTTGCTCTCTGGCGATATGACCGTTGGCAGTGAGATTGGTCTTAGAATCGACCAGACTCTCACACAGGACGCTACTGGCACAATGGCATACCTTGAGTTTGAGGCTATGGGCGTAAAGAGAGTTAAAACTGAACTTTCAGTTGCTTATATCGACCACAACACTTTGCAGACAGGTTTTGAAAATGCAGACGACCACCGCTTTATCGGCAGTGTTGCAAAGAAGAGGGGACTTCGTTTCTCCCGTCCCGGTAACGGTATCTGCCATCAGGTTCATCTTGAGCGTTTTGGCATCCCCGGCAAAACTCTTATCGGTTCAGATAGCCATACCCCCACAGGCGGCGGTATCGGTATGCTTGCAATGGGCGCAGGCGGTCTTGATGTTGCTGTTGCTATGGGCGGCGGCGCATATTACATCACAATGCCCAAAATGGTTAGGGTAAACCTTACTGGCAAATTACAGCCATGGGTTGCCGCAAAAGATATTATTCTTGAAGTTCTCCGCATTATGTCTGTTAAGGGCGGTGTTGGCAAAATCGTTGAGTACGGCGGTGAGGGCGTTAAGACTCTCTCTGTTCCTGAAAGAGCAACAATCACCAACATGGGCGCAGAGCTTGGCGCAACAACATCTGTTTTCCCCTCAGACGATATTACAAAGGCATTCCTTAAAGCTCAGGGCAGAGAGAAAGACTGGGTTGAGCTTAAAGCAGACGAGGACGCAGTTTATGACGAGGTTATCGATATTGACCTTAACAACCTCAAACCCCTTGCCGCAATGCCTCATATGCCCGATAATGTTAAGAGTGTTGAAGAAATCGGCGAAATCAAGGTTGATCAGGTTTGTATCGGTTCATGCACAAACTCTTCACTTCTTGATATGCTCAAGGTTGCCGCAATCCTTAAAGGCAAAACGGTTCATCCAGGTGTAAGTCTTTCAATCGCTCCAGGCTCAAAGCAGGTTCTTAATATGCTTTCACGCTGTGGTGCACTTGCAGATATTATTGACGCTGGTGCCCGTGTGCTTGAATCAGCTTGCGGTCCCTGCATCGGTATGGGTCAGTCTCCCAACTCAAAGGGCGTTTCTTTAAGAACATTCAACAGAAACTTTGAGGGCAGATCTGGCACAGCAGACGCTGGTATCTACCTTGTAAGCCCCGAAACAGCTGCCGCTTCAGCTCTCACAGGTGTATTCACAGACCCGAGAAAGCTTGGCGAAGCTCCCAAAATCGAAATGCCCGATGAATTTATCATCAACGATAATATGATTGTTATGCCTGCTTCAGTTGACGAGGCAGACGATGTTGAGGTTCTCTACGGCCCCAACATTAAGCCTTTCCCCAAAACACAGCCTCTCCCCGAAGAGATTACAGCAAAGGCAGTACTCAAGGTTGGCGATAACATCACAACTGACCACATTATGCCCGCTGGTGCAAAAATTCTTCCCTACCGTTCAAATATTCCTTACCTTTCAAACTTCTGCTTCAAGCAGTGCGATGAAAAATTTGCAGAGCATTGCAAAGAAGCTGGCAAGGGCATCATCATTGGCGGTGCTAACTACGGTCAGGGTTCATCCCGTGAGCATGCGGCTCTTGTTCCTCTTTATCTTGGAATCAAGGCTGTTATCACAAAGTCTTTCGCAAGAATCCATTGTGCAAACCTTGTTAATGCTGGCATCATTCCCTTCACATTCAAAAATGCAGAGGATTACGACAAAATCAGCGTAAACGACGAGCTTCAGCTCCCCGAAATCAGAGATGTAATTGCAAACGGCAAGGATGCAGTTCTTAAAAATATCACAACAGGCGAAGAATATGCACTTGATTATCAGCTTTCACAGCGTCAGGTTGATGTTCTTCTTGCAGGCGGTCTGCTTGACTATACAAGAGAAAATTCATAAGGAGAGATTACAATGACAGAAGCACAGATTAAAAATGCAATCGAAAAATTTGAAGCTCTTGTAAGAGAGCAGAACGAGCGTTCAGACAGAATCAAGGCACAGGGCGATTTTGTTGATTATGAAAAGCTCGATAAAATCATTATCGGCGTATGCGGCGGCGATGGCATTGGCCCCATCATCACAAAAGAGAGTGCAAGAGTTCTTGAATATATGCTCGCTGATAAAGTTAAAGAGGGCAAGGTTGAGTTTACGGTAATTGACGGTCTTACAATCGAAAACCGTGTTGCCGCAAACAAAGCTATCCCCGATGATGTTATGGAAGAGCTTAAATCTTGCCATGTTATTCTTAAAGGACCCACAACAACTCCACAGGCTGGCGACCCATGGCCCAATATCGAGAGCGCAAATGTTGCAATGAGAAAGGCACTTGACCTTTTTGCAAATGTTCGCCCCGTTAAAATCCCCGAGGACGGCATCGACTGGACTTTCTTCCGTGAAAACACAGAGGGCGCATATGCAGTTGGCTCAAAGGGCGTTAATGTAACAGATGACCTTGCTATGGACTTCGTTGTTACCACAACAGAGGGCAGTGAAAGAATCGCAAAACTTGCTTATGACTATGCAAGAAAGAATAAGAAAGAAAGAGTTTCTATCATCACAAAGGCAAACATCATCAAAACAACAGACGGCAAGTTCCTTAACCTCTGCAAAAATATCGGTAAGGATTTCCCCGAAATTACAACCGATGAGTGGTATATCGACATCACAACAGCAAAGCTTATCGACCCCAAACGCCGTAAGGATTTCAAAGTGTTCATTCTTCCCAACCTTTATGGCGATATTATCACAGACGAAGCTGCTGAATTTATGGGCGGCGTAGGCACAGCAGGCAGCGCAAACATCGGCAAGAAATACGCTATGTTTGAGGCTATCCACGGCTCAGCTCCCAGAATGATTAAAGAGGGCAGAGGTCAGTATGCAGACCCATGCTCAATGCTTCGTGCATCTGTTATGCTTCTTTCTCACATCGGTGAGCAGGAGAAGGCAGACCTCCTTGAAAAAGCACTTGATAAGTGCCTTTATGAAGAGAAAAAATACCAGATTACAGGCAGAGATACAGGTTGCACCTGCAGTGAATTTGGCGATTATGTAATGGACACTGTCCGTGCAATGTGTGAATAAGGTGGTTGCTATGCCGAAAAACGATAATAATATTTCAATGTCAGTTATCAAAAGACTGCCGAGATATTACAGATTTTTAGGAAACCTTAAAAAGAACGGAATTGAAAGAATTTCATCAAAAGAGCTTTCTGCAAGAATGGGCTTAACAGCTTCGCAGATAAGGCAGGATTTAAACTGCTTCGGCGGTTTCGGTCAGCAGGGGTATGGCTATAATGTCAGCCAGCTTTATAAAGAAATCGGCACAATTCTTGGTGTGAATAACGCACATCCTACAATCATAATCGGCATGGGCAATCTTGGTAAGGCAATTGCAACACATATGCAGTTTGCCAGTGGCGGTTTTGATATTATAGGACTTTTTGATTGCCAGAAAGTTGGCGTAAAAGTCAACGGAAAGGCAATACTTAACTCTGCCAATCTTGCAGAATTCTGTGAAGAAAATAAACCTCAGGTAGCGATTATCTGCGTGCCTGAGGAATCAGCCGCAGGCATCGTTTCAACACTTGTTAAGTGCGGAGTTACCAATTTTTGGAACTTCAGCCATTATGACATTGTGGCGAATTATCCCGAAGCCGTGTGTGAAAATGTTCATCTTAGCGACAGCCTTATGACTCTGAATTATCAGATAACACATAAAGACGATTAAGCTGTAAATCAATGGATTTCGACCGTGATTCAGCCGAAATCCATTTTGTTTTAATAAAGAAATCAGGAGAAAACTATGAAGATTATTGATGCTCACTGCCATGTTTACCCCGATAAAATAGCCGTCAAGGCATCACAGGCAACAGGCAGATTTTATTCAATTCCAATGAATTATGACGGCACTGTGTCAACCCTCTTAAAAGTAGGGGAGGAAGCAGGCGTGGATGAATTTATTATTCAGTCTGTAGCCACAACCCCTGCGCAGGTTAAATCAATCAATGATTTTATTAAGCGCACCGTTGACGCATACCCCCATAAAATGCACGGACTTGGAACGCTTCACCCCGATAGCACCGACCTTGCAGGTGATGTTGAGCATATAATCGAGCTTGGTTTGCACGGTGTGAAGCTCCACCCCGATATTCAGGCATTTAAATTGGATGATTACAGATGCCTTAAAATCTATGAGATGTGCGAAAAAAAGGGACTTCCAATACTTATTCATACAGGCGACAGCCGATATGATTATTCCAACCCCAACAGGCTTATGCCCATACTTGATATTTACGAAAATCTCACAATTATCGGCGCACATTTTGGCGGCTGGTCAATATGGGATGAAGCCTCACAGCTTCTGTGGGATAAAAAGAATTTTTATGTTGATTGCTCTTCTTCGTTCTTCGCCCTGAGCGATGAAAAAATTGTGGAAATCATCCACCGCTATGGAGCAGACAGAGTGCTTTTCGGCTCGGATTATCCTATGTGGAATCCACTGGACGAAATAAAGCGATTAAACTCTCTTGATTTAACGCAGAGCGAAAAAGAAAAAATCTTCGCCCTCAACGCAGAAAAATTGTTTTTGAAATAACAAAAAGCACGAAAGCACGGACACCCCCGTGCTTTTTTTATGCTCTTGCTACTCCCGTTTTTGCACCCCGCACACCGTAGGGGCGAACTGCGTTCGCCAGCTTTGTATTACAAAACTAAACGGTTTTTTCGGGCTTGTTCCTACCACTTTTTGCACCTCACACACCGTAGGTGAGGAGCTTGCTCCTCCCGTATAGGAAGTAGATAAAAGATAATATATAATAGTGAAAAAGTGAAAGTGGATGGCATATTGTAGGGGATGGCGTCCTCGACATCCCGTTCTGAATGTTAGAAAAAATGTAAAATTGAACGAAAAATTGTCTGTAATCTACTCTTAAATTCCGTACAATCCGCCCAATTCATAGTACAAACGGCATGATAACACCGTAGGGGAGGAGCTTGCTCCGCCCGAATTAAATTGAAAAATATTGCACAAATCCACCTGAAATGCACAATAAAAACGGCTCCCTTGTGTAAAGGGAGCTGGATTTTTGCTACTGCAAAAAGACTGAGGGATTGTTTCTTGAGTGATAGTACAAATTCAAAAAAGAAAATCATAAGCTTCCCTTGGGGGAAGTGGCAAAATCTTCGATTTTGACGATAGGGGTATCTTGAAGTAATAAGTTGTAGTGAATAGTGAAGAAGTG
>JAZLLI010000049.1:0-14190 GCA_045598085.1 Acutalibacteraceae bacterium | reverse complement strand
GTTAAGACAGCATTCAGACGGATAGAAGGAATTGAAAGGGGAGATGCGAAATGAACTGGAAAGTACGAATCAGAAACAAAACCTTTTGGCTTGCAATCATACCGGCAATTCTTTTGCTTATTCAGCAAATTTGCGCTGTGTTTGGGATTGCGATTGATATTAGCGGCCTTTCTGACCAGCTGCTTGGTATTGTGGGCACTGTGTTTGGGATTCTCTCTATTTTGGGAATCGTTGTAGACCCAACGACCTACGGGATTGGGGATAGTGAACTTGCTATGACATATACCGAACCCAAAAAGGATGGTGATTGATTATGGCTATTGACGAAAAAATTGAAAAATACGGGCAGGATGCCAATTCGCTCAACCAAAGCAATTTAAACACGGCAAACTCATTGGTTAACAGCGGGGCAAGCTCCGTACAGAAAACAATCAACAATACCTATAAACAGCAGAAATCGCTGAACAATGAAGCGTATAAGAAAACCAATAAGGTTTTGAAGAATGTTCTGACTAAGCAGACAGGCATTGCCGATGAGTTGAATGCGCAGAACAATCAGGCACTCGCCGACTTGTATCAGAATCAGCAGGACACCATTAACGGCAACCGTGCAAGAACCGAGGGAGTGCTGAATCAGAACTACCAAAACGCACTTGGAAACCTGAAAAGCTCTACCGAAAGCGCATTGAGAAACGCATATCTCAGCAATATGCAGAATCAAAGGGATGTCAACCAAAAGATGTCTGCACAGGGCTTGAACGGCGGTATGAGTGAAACCACGCTTGCGAGAATGGCGAACAACTACGCAAACAATCAGGCAAACATTAACAATCAGCATACACAGAGTCAGCAGGGCATTGACAGCAACTACAACGGCCTTATTGCCGAGCTTTACAACAGCGGCGATACTCAGCTTGCCGCAGCGCTTGCACAGTACACACAGGGCGTATCTGCCAATAATACGCAAAGAGCACAAAGCTATGCGGATGCTTATTCTCAGTGGGGGCAGGGCAAACAGAATGCTGTCAGCGACAAGTATAAGAACGCCATTGAATTTCTTACAAACAAGGGCAATGCAACCATTTCCAATAAGCAGAGCAAGACACAGGGTTTGCTTGACGCACGGAACAATTATGGGAACAATGCCCAAAACATTCTCAGCGCAATCTTGAGCGGCAACCTCAAGGCAGAGGAACTGGATATGCTCAAGGAATATTACGAAAGCTTGCAGGACTAAATAAGCAAGGGAGTACCGATTGGTACTCCCTTTTTGTTGTATAAAGGAGAGATTAAAATTGGCAAGAAAATACAATCCTAACGGAAACTATTCTTACAATGACGATATCTCAAGCTTGAAAAAGCAAATTGCAAATGATGCTGCGCAGGGCAACACGGACTTAAACTCTGCCGCCGACTTAATCAGCAGCCTTGACAGAATCGACACGAGTTCATTCGCTCCAAAGGGAGTGAATATTCGCAACGGAGTGAATGTCAACAATGATGCAACCGGCAGAATCAAGTCAACTAACATCCAAAAATACAATGTTGGAAAAGGCAACTTTAAGACCCCCGACTTCTCTGCTATTGACGGTATGATATCCACGCAGAAAAGCCAAATTACACGCCGTATCTCAGAGCTTAACGCAGAGAAAAGGAAACGAGAAGCCGAGGAAGAAGCTGCCCGTAAAGCGGCAGAAAAGGCCGCTAACAGCAGTTCTAAAGGCCGTTCTTCCGTTGGCTACAGTGATGGTTCTGTCGGTGGATATGTGCCGAGCCTTGATGACCATGTAGTGAATTACGATTCGCTCAACAAGGACAGCGAAACCTATACCCTGTATGACGATGACGGAAATAAGATTGGTACTTTCGACAAGCGCAAGGTGGAAGAAAAGAAAGAAGAGCCTGAGAAGAAAGGCTTTTTGGACGGAGTGAAAGAAGCTGTCGGCAACTTTGCTGACGATGTATTCCATTCAAAGGACGAGGAAACAGGACTTCCCAAACGCTTGGTAGAGCTTCAGAACAAGCAGGAAGAAGAACGCTTGGAAGAGCGTGACAAGGTTTACGGCACGAACCTTGACATGATTACAGGACTCGATGCTAACCGTTGGGCGAAAACCGTAAACGATTTGGGATTAACGCCTAAAGATGAAGACGGAAACCCTGTTAAGCTGCCTTATATCGGTTCTACCGCAACGGATTATTCTGATAACCCTGCCGTTACCGCAATCAGCGACAAGTACAAAAAACAGTACATGGAAGATTATGACAATTACGGCAAGAAAGAAGAAAAGCCCGTTGTCGATGAAGCTGATGTTTTAGCCGGTTACGAAGAAGATTACGGTAACAAATCCCCCCGTGAAATAGCCAAAGGACTTGAGGACAAGATTGACGAACTGCGTGTACGCTCTTACAATGCGCAGACAGGCGGCAGTTTTGGTTCTGACGAACTGACCCCCGAAGCACAGCAGTATGCCGATAGCATTAAAGCCACAAGGGAGCAGGAAGAAGAGAAGAAGAAAATCAAGGCTCAAAGCAGTACCAATTGGATGCATGACCGTTCTATAGAAATGGACGATATGAGCGACAGTGACAGGGAAAAATTCATGTCCATGTTCAATATGTACAAAGAAATGGACAGCCTTGAGTTGCAAATGACCCCCGATGCTCTTGCCCGTATCAACGAAATTAACGATGCCATCCCCACACTGCGCAATGAGCTTGAAGACCGTGGCATTAACGTAACGGAGTTGATTCAGTATCAGGATATTCTAAGAAATGCCAAAATGGATGAAGAGAACGCTGAACGGGCTAAGAAGTATGCTGACGAACATCCCGTAGCGGCAACCGCCGCAAGGCTTGCAACCGCTCCGTTTGGCGGTGCCGGTGCTGCTATTGACATTGCAGGGCAGAACCTGTGGAGAGCGGTAACGGGAAGTGATGCTCCCGTGGACTTGCACACACAGGCACAGCAGGGCATTAACGAAGCTACTGCTATGGTAGAAGAGATTGCGCAGAACACCTACGATTCCGTGCTTGAAAAAACGGGAAGTCCTATGGCTGCTAAACTGGCCTCTGCCACTTATCAGCTTGGCATCAGCGCAGCAGACAGCATGATTACGGGCGTGGCCGGTGGTGCTGCGGCAACAGCTATGCTTGGCAGTATGGCTGCACAGCAAAGCTATAAGGATGCTATAGCAGCCGGCGCTACCGATGAACAAGCACTCGCATTCGGTTCTATTGCCGGTATTGCAGAGGGCTTCTTTGAACGGTATACGATTGAACGCTTCTTGAATGACATTAAAGTCGGCAAGACAAGTGACCTTGGAAAGTTCATCTTTGACATGGGCAAAAATGCTATCGGTGAGGGTTCAGAAGAGGGATTAACACAGTTTGCCGATGATATGGCAGAATATCTGATTTTGGGAGATAACTCTCAAATCAGTAGAAGCTATAAGGATGCTTATGATGCTGCCATTAAGCAGGGCTTAACACCCGAACAGGCAAACAAGGCAGGAGCAAACGCTGCCGCTCAATTCTTTACCAAAGACATTATGGGTGCTGCCATCGGCGGTGCGGTAATGGGCGTTGGCATGGGTGCTGCCGGCAGAGGTGCTGGACGAATTATCGGTGCGCTGAACGAAAGACAAGCCAATCGGGATATCCAAAACGGGCGCATACCTGTTTTGAATGAATATCTGACAGAAAACGGCGAAACCGTTCAGCAGAATGCACCGAGCTTGGAAACTGTTTTAAACGGTGACGATTTGGGTGCGGTTGAAGCGCAGCAGTACATTCCCAATGAAGCATTGGATTATGTGCAGGAACAGGACATACCGAGTATTGACAATGGAAACATTAACATAGATAATGTAACTGAAAGAGGCGTTGAAAATGGCAATGAGCAAACAGGAAGAGATGGAGTTTCAGGAGTATTTGGAAACGCTAACGAAATCGGAAAAGAGGTTGGCAATAAGCCTGAAAGAGGACGGTCTTCCGTTGGAAGAAGTCAAGTATTATACAGAACTGTAACGGATAACCCCGTTATCCAAAAAGCAATTAATGAAACTGGTGCAAC
This sequence comes from Acutalibacteraceae bacterium, assembly GCA_045598085.1. Taxonomy (GTDB): domain Bacteria; phylum Bacillota; class Clostridia; order Oscillospirales; family Acutalibacteraceae; genus CAG-488. Next base: position 10,115 of record JAZLLI010000049.1, on the reverse strand, counting down.
TAACATAACGCTACGGGAAACAACCAATGACCCGCAGCGTTTTTCTTATGCCTTGAGCGAGGCAATTAAAAGCAATTCTCACGGATTATTCGTTAGCCCTAAATCCGTTGAAGAATTACAGCAAGATAGAACTATTACATTCATGTCTGATGATGGCCTTGCTGGTGCGCTCGTTACGAAAGACGGAGACATAGAAGCAGTATTCAAGAATAGCGCAAGTAACGCAAGAGGGGCTGTAACACCTTTACTATTAACTGCCATTGAAAATGGCGGACACAAGCTTGATTGCTACGGCTATAACCTTGTTAAGAAATACAACCAACACGGTTTCGTTCCAGTTGCAGTTATTCCCTTTAATCCTGAATACGCCCCCGATGGGTGGACTTTTGGCAAGCAGGATGTTTATGTCATGAAGTTGCAGGACGGTTTAACCGCCGAAGATGTTGCATCTAAGCTGAACCTTTCAGAAGAAGAAGGCGGTTTCCATCTTTGGAGCAAAGAAGAACTTGACGCTCTACCTGTATTTGATGGTGAAAACGGATATGATGAAGCGTTAGCATACAGAGATAGCCTAATCGGTAAGGATGATATGCGAAACGGGCAACTGCCGAGCCTTGACGATTCAGCCATCGGTGCTACTCACCGTGGTTCTACTGCCGGACTTTCCAAAGCACAATCTGAGCGTAACGCTAACGTACAAAGCCAAACAAACAGTTTGGATTCTATACGCAGCACAATGAATGCAGAAGACAGAGCGGCAACGGAAGAAGAACAAACGCACCGCAGAAATACTTTTGCCGAGCTGGAGCATAACGCCGAGATTGAGCGCAGCATGGAAGATGTCACAGACACCGTTGAGCGTTTAACGGCTTATGACAGTTGGGGTGATAGTGATGTAGCACTTGCCCAACAGACCATGAAAGATTTGCAGGAGCAGTTAGACCTTGTGGACGATACTGATAGTGATGCCTACAAGATGATTGCGCACCGCATAAAACAGTTTGGCAGAACTTATCAAGAGCATTTAAGCAAAATCGGTCAGGCACTAAATGCCGCAAAGCTGAATATGGACAGAAATCATATTATCAGCGCAGCGCAAAAGGTTGTTGATGATATTGCAAAAGACCGTGCTATTGCAGACCCATCTAAAGCTAACGATGTCAGAAATGCTGTTGATACTGCAATGGATAAGGCTCAAAACACTGCTGACGAAGAAATTAAAAAGTCTTTCACGCAACAGTTCCGTGATGCAGTAAGGGAATCAGGCTTAAAAATGTCTGAAATCGTCAAGGAATCCAAAAGCAATAAGAAGATGGCACAACGTGCTATAGCCGGTAAGCTTCAAAAATTGTATGGAATCAACATTGACGAAAGCCAAAATATGGCAGACAAGTTTTTGCGTGAGTGGAACAATACTGTAGCCAAAGAGGTAGAACGGCAGCTAAACAAGAAACTTAAACCTAAAACAGAGGTTGAGCGAAAAGCACAAGCAGAACTTGTTGATGCTATTCGCATGGGCATTTATTCTAATTCTGATGTTCAGGATTTGATTAACGCCAAATACGGTATTGAAGCACTTAGTGAAGAGCAGCAGAAACGAATTGAAGCGCTTGCAGACGAAGCAGAAATGCTTCCTTATGAAAGCAAACAGCGAGTAGAAAAGGAACAGCAGATTGCTGCTGTAGTCGCTCAGAACATCGGTTCTACGTTCTCTGACAAAGCCAACGCTTGGCGTTACATGGCTATGCTTGGCAACATCAGAACGAACTTGCGCAACATTGGCGGCAACATCAGTATGGGCGCTAACGTTTACGCCAAAAACGAAGTGTTGTTCATGGCAGAAAGTCTTGCTTCTGTATTTAAAAAGAATATGAAGCGCACAGCTTCGTCTATGATTGCTCCGACCAAAGCAAACAGAGAATTACTTGCAGCTTGTTATCAGGACGCAGAGCTTAATATGTTCCGTTCTCTTACAGGGCAGAGCAAGTATTTCAGCGCAGAACAAGAAGCAAGAAACCAAAGAAGAATCTTTAAGAACGGATTTCTTGAAACAGCAAGGATAAAGACGAATGATGCGTTAAGTGAAGCCGATGTTAAAGGTTCTTTAGGAGCTCTAAAGGGCATTCTTCCTGCGAATGTTTATAATTGGGTAGAAAACAATGTAAACGCTTTTGGTGGGAAAGGTTTTGTCGGCATTGCCGGCCTACAGAATGCTTATGCTCGTGCATTGGCAAGCTACTTGAAAGCTAATGGGAAAGACGCTTCGGCGCTTGAATCAACCACGAACGACTCTGATATTGACTTTGCGAACGAAGCAAGGGCACACGCCTTGCAAGAAGCGCTTGAAGCTACTTACCATGAGGACAGCAAGCTTGCAGACGGCATCCAAAAGGTTAAGGCCGCTACAAGAGGAAACAAAGCCGCAAATATGTTTGTTGAGGGCTTAATGCCTTTTGTTAAGACCCCGGTAAACGTATTGAGTGAGGGCATTCAGTATAGCCCGTTAGGTATTGCAAACGCATTCAAGAAAGCAGTTGTTGAGCATAAGGACATCAACACGGTTCTGAACAGTGCATCTAAAGGAATTGTTGGTACTGCATGGTTAGTGCTTGGCTATATGTTAAGTCGTGCCGGTTACATCAATGCCATGTTTGACGATGACGAGGAAAAGGCTTCAAAATCGACTAACGCTCAAAGCTATTCTATTAAGCTGCCTGACGGAAAAGGTGGTTTTCACTACTATACGATTGATTGGTTGACATCTGCCGCATTGCCCATGATGACAGGTGCAATGCTGCAACAGAATGAGGCCGACAACGATGAAGAGTTTGCGAACAACCTCTTAACTGCACTTAGCAACATTACAGACCCAGTAATGGAAATGAGCTTTATGCAGAGCATTAACAGTTCGCTTGAATCTCTTTCTAATCTGAGTAACGGCATTAGCGCTGTACCACAACTGGCAATGAATACCGCTCAAAGCTATGTTTCTCAATACATTCCTACTATCGCTGGACAGATTGCCCGTGGCACAGACGATGTTAGACGAAACTATTATTCTGACAAAACAGGCATTGCCGGTAGCTTGGAATATTCATTTAACAAAACAAAAGGCAAAATTCCAGTTCTGTCTGAAACGCTTGAACCTTACATTGACCCGTGGGGAAGAACTCAGGAAAACGGCAGCGTAGCATACAATATGTTAAGCCCCGGTTATTATCGACATGAAACTGCTGACGAAGTAAACAACGGGCTTAGAGAACTGTATGAAAGCACAGGGAAATCGGGTGTGTTTCCATCGCTTGATACATCAGACAAAAAGTTTAAGATTGATGGAGAAGAACGGAAACTAACCCCTAAAGAATTTACAGAATTTGCTACACAAAAAGGGCAGGCAAGTAAAGAACTTATCGGCAGTTTGTTAAATTCTAAGTCTTACGATAAGATGAATGATGAAGAAAAATACAAGGCCGTAAAGGACGCTTACAGTTTAGCCCGTTCAATAGCAAAGGATGATATGTTCGGCAATTCTGTTGAGCTTTCGGCTCAAGACAGGAAACTCGTTGATATGTACGCCACCGGTGGTGCTAAATCTGTCTATTCCTACAATGACGCAGTTAGTCGCATTACTCCTACAGGCGAAAAGACGAAAACAGGCCGAAGTGAAACAGTTGGTGACCTTTACGAAGCGTTTATGGGCAGTAACGAAAGCACGAAAAAGCAGCTGGACAACTACCTTGCCTATAAGACGGACGGTAAGATTGCCGAAACCGTTGCGACCATTCGTAAGCAGGACGGTGACGAGAGCGCCAAAAAATACTTTGAAGCAATGAGCAAGGCAGACGGATTTTCCCCGAACAAACAGGGCAAAACCAACAAAGATAATGACATTGCCCAATACGAATTAAAGGCATATCTGCAATCTGCCGATTTAAGCACAAGCGAAAAAGATATGATTTGGTACTACACGGCTTCGGCTAAAAACTGGAAAAGTGGTGATTGGCGATGAATCAAGTGTTAAAAAACATCTACCAATTAGGCAACAATGCACAGGTCGGGTTCATTGCTGAACTTGCGGGTATGACGGAAGATGAAACTTATTTATTTCACAAGCTCCATGACGGAGAAACAGACCTTAACATTCAGCAGGATATGAACCTTTCTCGCAGCGTTTACGAAGACATGGTTGACGCAGTTCGCATCAAGCTCATTATCGGCATCTTCGATTGCATCAACTACAGAATGCACACCTAACAAAAACCCCTCTGTCTACGGGCAGGGGTTCGGAATTTCCGAACAACTGAATCCTCATCCACAAAAACCCCTCTGTCTACGGACAGGGGGGTATTTTTTTGCTCATTTTCAGTACATTTTTTGAGCAGTTTTCTTCTTTGTAATGGGCTACTATATATATAAGGTAGCTACCGAAAACTACAAAACACTACGGAAAAGGAGACAGATTATGGAGTTAAATTATGCTTCTAAAGGTATGGCCGGGGCAGCTCTCGGCACAGGCATTGCAGGACTTACACTTGGTGTTCTCAATGGCGCAGGCGGCTTGCTGGGCGGCGTTGGCGGTAATGTGGCAGGTTTGGCCGGAGCTGCTGTTCCGGCTGTGGAATCCATGCTGGCTGCCGAGCGTGAGCGTGCTGACGACAAGGCTCGTATCGCAAGGCTGGAAGCCGAGAAGTATTCTGACGGAAACGATATTTCGACTTATCGACAGATTAAGGCTGAAATGAACGAACTGCGTGACAGATTGACCGCACGGCTGGATGGGCTTGGGCAGCAGATGGGTGACCAGCGAGTTATCAATCAACAGACCTCTGACGGTATTCTGATGGCTCGACAGGAATTTAAGTCCGGCTTAGAGCTTGAAGCGCAGCAACGGCGTTGCGCCGACAACAAGATTATCCTGTATGCCAACGGCACCTTCCAGCCCAAGGCAGGCGTGGATATTGTGACCAACACTGCCGGCACCAACGGAACCAATGCTGTTGCGTTGACAAGCACAACACCTGCTTATGCGCCGCTCTACAACCCTCTTGAAAGTTAAGGAGTAAAACATGGTACCGATTACAAACATTAGTGCAGGCATTGCCAAATACGCAGACAGAGAGATATTGCCAAAGCTGCCTGACGGAAGCTGGCAAAAGGTGATTGCAGGCATGGGCATTTCGATTGCTGCCAAGCGCGGGGAAGCTATCGCGCAAAGTATGGCTGAGAACCAAATGCTAAAAACTATGGCTGTTGTGGACAGCGGGCAGGTGGACATTGACCTGCTGCGGGAAACCTTGAAGGACAGAATACCTGATGCAGGAATGGTGATTGCGCTGCCTGTAATCGGCACCATGACCTTTCACAAGGACGATGTGGATAAGCTGTATAGCTGCATAATTGAGGGGTAAGAAATGGAAGAAATGAAACAGAGGCTCATTGACCATATTCAGGAAGAAGCTGAGGATTATGAGCTGTATGACGAGATGGCCAAATGGTACGAGGAACATGGCTGTCAGGACAAGGCCTGCATACTGTACGCAATGGCACAGGACGAATGGCAGCATCATCAAATGCTGATGGAAATGACACACTAATTGTGCGTTAAGTGCGTGTTAGGTGCGTGTACAATAGGTGCTAATAATGTCCAAATAGGTATTATTGTGCAAAGAAAAAAGGACGGTATACAGAAATTTTAACTGTATATCGTCCTGTTTTTGTGGAGCGGATTACGGGGCTCGAACCCGATTAATATGTTGATAACTCGTTGAAAATGTTGAAAGTGTGTGTTAAGTGCGTGTTACTGCGCTTGCAGGTACTTGTTTAGCTTTTCCGCTGCGTCTCTCATCTGCTTATCACGCAGGTGCTGGTATATGTTGCGGGTAATGCTAATGTCACTGTGGCCGAGTATGCGCATGGTTTCAAGCTCTCCGAGTCCTGCATAATACAGAACACTGGCGAACTCATGTCTGAACTGATGGGCGGTAACATCCGGCAGATAAGTGTAGCGTACATGATTGCCATCTTTATCGAAGATTTCCTTCTTCGTTGCACACCCGATTTGATTGCAATAAGCTGCCCACCTTGCTTGGTAGCTGTTGCGGGATAAAAAAGTATCTGTGCCTGACAGAATGTAATCTGTTGGCAGCGATTTAAGCGGTAATAGAATATTCCTGAGCGGTGTTAAGAGCGGTATTGTTCTTACACCGTTTTTTGTTTTGGTGGTGGTAATCTTACCGGCGTTACCTACAAATGTAACAGACTTAGATACTGTTACGGTGTTGTTTATGAAATCAATATCCTTCCACTGTAATGCGAGCGCTTCACCAAGTCTGCAGCCTGTATACATGAATAACCATGCGGCAACACCGAACCCTTGCGGGTTTGCTTTGACAGCTTCAATCTGTTGCGGTGTAGGCGGCTGGCGCTCCTCTTTTGAGAGGCCTCTTGGCAGACGATAGAGTGGTACAGGGTTTGTCTTTTTGAAGTTGCTGTCGTACTGGTCTGAGAACATCCAAAAGTTAAATATCTGATTGAGAACCGTTTTTGTATTGCTTACTGTGTTGTGTGCGAGCTGTTGGTGCTGCAGTTTACCGAAGAACATGGCTATATCTTCCGGCTGAATTGCTGCCATGAGCTTATTCCCGAAGTAATCAATGCACCTATCTACACAGGGAGAATAACAGCGCCAAGTGCCTGTCTTTAGCTTGGGCTGTGCATCGTACCACCACTGCATGGCTACAATGCTGAACACTGTTGTAGGGTCATCGCCTTCATCTTTTGCGGCCTGCTCTGCAATCCATGCGTCTATTTTACGCTGCAGTTTTTTTGAATCCTTAGAGCGCAGCAGGCAGCGCTTGCCGTTAATCGTTCTGTCAACATAGTAATAGCCTCTGCTATCCCTGCTATATTCAATCTTAGCCATGCCGTAAGCTTCTTTCTAATTCATAATTAATTTACGGTTAATTCATCTCTAATTCATTCCTAATTCATATTTGTCATCCATTTTTTTACATAGGAGCCATAAAATGCAATGCCTTTTAATGGACTATTAAACCAGTATAATCACAACCAATGGATGTGATTAACAACTAATAAGTGTTAGAGGTGGTGGTATGAATGAATTAGAAGAACTTATTTTGATTATTGACCAGATGACTCCTGAGGAGTTTTCAAATTGGTTATCTGCTGTGCAAGATTTAGCAGGACAGTTGAAAGACCTTGATACTCTTTGCAAAGACGGATTATAGTATGTATTTCTTCTTCTCGACCGTCTACATCCTCTATGCCCATCAGGTAAGACGGAGAACATTCAAGGACTACAGATAACTTTGCTATAGTTTCTCGTTTTAGGTTTACAACTGTTCCTTTTTCGTATTTATTAATCGCTGCTTTTTGCAGGCCAACCTTTGTGCCTAATTCTTCTTGTGTTAGGCCAAGGGCGAGCCTGCGTTTTTTTATTCTTTCTCCTGTTGTCAATATTTTCACTTCCTTTTGTATAAATTCTACCATAATATTTTTTATTTTCAATAAAAAATATCTTGACAGGAAACATTTGATGAGTATAATAGAAGTATCTCAAAAAGATACTTTTGAAAATTTCAAGAAAGGGGGATATGCTTGAACAAGGCTTTGTTGATGGGGATTATGCGTATGCATAACGATACCCAAAAGGATTTAGCGGATGCGTTAGGCATTTCTTTATCAAGATTAAACGCTAAAATTAACGAGAAGTATGGCGCACAGTTTAACCAGACAGAGATTGCGTCAATCAAGTGCAGATACAAGCTTGATGATACGCAATTGAACAGTATTTTTTTTGCTTCGATAGTATCTTAAAAAGATACGGGCCACAAACTGGGGAAAGGAGTTGAGCATAGCTCTATGAGAACCTACAGGAACGAGCCGTATTACCGGGAGCGGCTTACAATTCGGTTTGGCGACAGACCGCTGACCAGCAGGGATGTTGCCGAGTTTACCAATTACCAACCAAAGACCTGCTTGCGAAAATTCAGCGGGTGGTATGGAAGCTGCAAGGGGCGGCGCATAAGCATACCGACACTGGCGAGAGAGCTGGCGAAGTTGGATGGGTAAGAGATTGCCCCCGTGTGACGGGAACTGCCTAAACTGCCAACGGACGGTTGAACACTGCCGTGGTATGGCAGGAAAAAAGAAAACCGCCAACCTGATTAGCAGAGCTAACACGATGGTTGACGGTAAAGGCTACAACATTCAAATGCTTAACGGAAACAGGAAAGGCAGCAGCCATGTTGGATAAAAGAAAGGCAGGGGCGGTGACTATGAAACCGACTCCCTGCAAGAGAATGGTACATCTTTTTGCAAGCAATGTCAAGAAAACTGTTGATGTATTTTCGGTTATTTACGGCCTGTTGCTGATTGCCGGTATTCTGACGGGCGAAGACCTTACCACTTGCATGACAATCGGGATTCTGATTGCCGCATGGTTTATTTGGAGAACGAAAAAATGGATTTAAAGGAAATGTATTGGGCTGCTGTTGACGATATGCACCATAAATACGATGTGTGGTGCAGTTGCGACAGGGAATTTGAAGACGCCTGTTGGCTTGAGTTTGAAGCTGCAAGCGACAGGGTGGATGAACTGTATAAGGAGCTTAAAGAAGATGGATATGGCAACTAATTGGTGGATTCGCCACCAACAGGAACGGTTGGACAAATCCTATTGGATTGAGAGCGAGGTTGCAGGATATCCGTTGCAGCGCCGTTACGCTTGCCCCTACTGTAAGGAATGGCAGTTCGGCATGACAAACTATTGCCCACATTGCGGCAAGGAAATGCGAAAGGAAGAATTCAGAAATGCAGATTTATGAAAAGCTTTTGAACATTCAGCGCAAGCTGAAAGCACCCAAAGGGCAATATAACTCTTTTGGCAAATACAAGTACCGCAGTTGCGAGGACATTCTTGAGGCCGTTAAGCCTGTGCTGGCAGAAGAGAAATGCGCCCTTACGATTAGAGACGAAATTTTGGCGGTTTCTGACCGCATTTACATCAAGGCGATATCCACCCTTACTGATGTGGAAACGGGCGAATCTGTTGAGAATTTCGCCCTTGCAAGAGAAGAAAACGAGAAAAAGGGAATGGATGGTTCGCAAATCACGGGAACGGCATCTTCTTACGCCCGTAAATACTGTCTGAACGGCCTGTTCTGCATTGACGATACCAAGGATGCCGATACTGTGCAAACGGGAAAAGGCGAACCGAAAAAGGTTAAACCTATTAAATGCGCCAAGTGCAACGCAGAGCTTACGGAAATCGTCAAGCGTGACGGGAGTCTGTGGCCGGTTGCCGAACAGGTTAAATACTGCAAGAAAAGATTCGGCGTTTCGCTGTGCGGTAACTGCATGAAAGAAGAAACCAAGAAGCCTGACAAGTACGAGAACAACGGGGAAGTGATTATCCAATGACGATAACCTTTTTTAACCCCGTTATGAACGGAAACAAACTTACCGTTGAGGTAAGCAATGTGCAGGATGCACGGAGACTATGCTTACAGGCCGAGAAAACGGTTTTTGACGCAGAGATAGGTAAACATAAGGATAAGCGCTCACTCGATGCAAACGGCTATTTTTGGGCTTTGTGCGAGAAGCTTGCGCAAGCGATAGGCAGCACAAAGATTCAGGTTTACCGCAACGCAATCAGCGATGTGGGAATCTACAAGGTTTTCAGAATCAACGATGATGCCGTAAGCACATTTCAGACAGCATGGGAAAGCTTGGGTATTGGATGGATAACCGAGGTTGTGGATTACAACGAGGATGGAACGCAGACGGTATTCGCTTATTACGGTTCATCCACCTACAACAAAAAACAGATGGCACGGCTTATAGACAATATCGTGCAGGATTGCAAAGCCTGTGAGATAGAAACCATGCCGCCTGATAAGTTGGCCTTGATGTTGAACGAATGGAAACCAAAGGCGGTGAAGCGATGATGCAAACAGAATTAGACCGTAACAAATATGCAAAAAGCATATTACAAACTGATACAGATGAATGCTGCTTCTTGTGTGGAAGAACGAATGGAAAACTTGATAGGCACGAGGTATTTGGAGCAGCGAACAGGCAGAAAAGCAAACGGT
>JAZLLI010000048.1:0-15058 GCA_045598085.1 Acutalibacteraceae bacterium | reverse complement strand
CACTTACATTAAGAATAGATTGCCACGGCTTCTGCGAAGCCTCGCAATGACATTGTTTTAGCTCAGTGTAAATACAATCGGGTGCGGGTGTCCCGCCATCAATTATTCATTAGCGAAGCGACTTCATTATTCATTATTCATTCGTGCGAAAAAGCACGACAATTCCCAGTTTGTCAAGCATTTCTGTAGGAGATGGCGTCCCCGACATCCCGTGAACCAAATTTGAAAAGCACTTACATTAAAAGTAGATTGCCACGGCTTCTGCGAAGCCTCGCAATGACATTGTTTTGAATCGGTGCAATTTTCACCTCTTCACTATTCATTAGCGAAGCGACTTCATTGTTCATTATTTATTCGTGCAAAAGCACCACCGAAAGAAAAACTTATTCCGCCTGATTTTTATAGCTCTTTTTAAGTATCATTGGCGTAATGAAGCTTGAAGCGATAATGAGCATAAGAATGAATGGCATAATGGCAGAGTCAATCATGCCGTTTTCAACACCTTTCTGTGCGCATACAAGTGCAACCTCAGCTCTTGCCATCATTCCAACACCAACACGAAGCGAATCTTTGGGGCTGTATTTGCAAAGAAGTGAAGCACCTGCACAGCCGAATACCTTGCCCGAAAGACCTGCAAGAATGAAGCAAAGACCAAAAAGAATCATAGCAGGGTTGATAGTGTTGAATTTAACCGTCATGCCGATATTTGCAAAGAAAACAGGTGTAAATATCATATAGCTCATGATGTCTGTGCGCCTGTCGATGTAGTTTGATTCTGGGTTCCTTGAAAGGAAAAGACCTGCGGCAAATGCACCTGTGATGTCTGCAACGCCAAACCATTTTTCACTGGCATATGCAAAAAAGAAGCAGGTTGCAAGTCCGAAAATTGGCAGAAGTCTGTGGTGAGGGTAACGCTTCTCAACCACCTGCATAATCTGCTTTGCGCAAGTGCCAAAAAGTCCTGCCGCAACAAAGAAAAGTGCGGTCATAAGTGTAACTCTGAGAGGGGACTGGCTCTGACCGTCTGTGCCTTTCATTGCAATAACAAAAGAAAGAACAATAACGCCGATAATATCATCAATAATTGCGGCGGCAATAACCGTTGTGCCAACCTTAGATGAAAGCTTGCCAAGCTCTTTCAGCGTTGCAACAGAAACGCTGACGGATGTTGCGGTAAGAATAACGCCGTAGAAAAGATTATTGAGAAGAATCTCTCTGCCTGTTGAAAATCCGCCGTTAAAAAGGCAGGCAACAACAAATCCAAGACCCATAGGCGCAATAACGCCTGCGGCAGTTATAACCATTGCAGGTGCACCGATTGATTTAATCTGCTTGATGTCGGTTTCAAGTCCTGCTGAAAACATTATCATAATAACGCCCAGCTTTGCAATGAAGCCGATACCCTCCATAGATGTTTCTGTAAGAATCTGCTGGTTGGGTATGTAGTTGATAAGTCCGATAACAACGCCTGCAAGAAGCATTCCCACAACCTGAGGCATATTGATTTTTGAAGCCGCTTTAGACAACACCTTGGATGTTGCCATAATCAGTGCCAGCGGCAGCAGCACACTGTAGTATTCCATACTTTTAAACCTCCTGAACAAAACTAAATTTTACCGCTTATTTTCTTTCAGGTCAAGGCTTATTTTATACAAAATAATGCAGATTTATTTCCAATTTTTGTAATGCGGATTTTTACGCTTTCTGTTGCAGATAATAAAATGAATATAATTTTATCTTACTGCTTTCAAAAATCAGCTTTATTTTGTGCAATTTATCTTAAAAACTATTTTATTGAAAATAATAAAATCTGATTTTCGTCAAATGCTACAAAAAACGGAGCATTTTATTTTTAAAGCAGGCACATTTTAAGGTTGTAATTTCATAAATTCTGGTATAAAATAGTATCAGTAATTAAAAGGGGGATTTTTATGAACGGCAGAATCACCAAAAAACAGATGAAAGAGCTTATTGAAGCAAAGCTTTCACACAATTTCGGCGTAACACCCGATGAAGCCGAGTATGAACACTTCTATAAAGCCATTGCGCTTATCGTCCGTGATATGATGGTGCAGGGCAGAAAAGAATTTTATGAAAATTATAAAAAATCAGATTCCAAAAAGGTATATTACCTTTGCATGGAATTTCTTATGGGTCGCTCCCTTAAAAACAATCTTTATAATCTTAACCTTACAAATGCAGTTTCTTCAGTTCTTAAAGATTACGGCGTGAGCATTGAAAGGCTTTATGATTGCGAGCCTGACGCAGGCCTTGGCAATGGCGGACTTGGCAGACTTGCCGCCTGCTACCTTGACGGACTTGCAACAGACGGCTACTATGCAACAGGCTATTCAATTATGTATGAATACGGCATTTTCCGCCAGAAGCTTGTTGACGGCTGGCAGACAGAGCTTCCCGATTTTTGGCTCCCTGGCGGCGATATTTGGCTTGTTACCCGTGAGGACGAGGCTGTTGATGTCAGCTTTGAGGGATGGGTTGAAGACCACTGGGATAACGCATACCATTCAGTAACAATGCACGATAACAAAATCGTCAAGGCAATTCCTCACGATATGTATGTTGCTGGTAAAGACGGCAAGGGTGTCAGCGTGCTTCGTTTGTGGAGTGCAAAAGCCCCAGGTCTTGATATGGATATGTTCAATCAGGGCGACTATATGCGTGCTATGGAGCAGAACGCAATGGCAGAGGTCATCAGCAAAATCCTTTACCCTGCCGATAACCATTCAGAGGGCAAGAGCCTTCGTTTAAGGCAGCAGTATTTCCTTGTTTCATCATCTATTCAGGATATTGTAAACAATCACCTGCGCCATTACAGAACACTTTCTAATTTCGTTGAGAAAAACGCAATTCATATTAACGATACTCACCCCACACTTGCCATCCCCGAGCTTATGCGAATTTTGCTTGATGAATGTGGCTACGGCTGGGATGATGCGTGGAATATCGTTATCAACACCATGGCTTACACAAACCATACAGTTATGGCAGAGGCTCTTGAGTGCTGGCCCGAGGATTTGTATAAACGACTTCTCCCGAGAATTTATGAAATCACAAAAGAGATTGATAACCGCTTCCGCTCATTTGTGTGGAATGCAACAGGCGATGCTGGCAAGGTTGAAAGAATGGCAATTATCTCAAACGGTGTTGTCAGAATGGCAAACCTCTGCGTTGCAGGCAGCCACAGCGTAAACGGCGTTTCAGCTCTCCATTCACAGATTATTAAAGACAGCGTTTTCCACGATTTCTATACCGTTACACCTGATAAATTCAAAAATGTAACAAACGGTATTGCTCACAGACGCTGGCTTTGTCAGGCAAACCCCGACCTTACAGAGTATCTCACAAAAATCATCGGCGGCGATTTTGTTTATAATGCAGACGAGCTTCAGAAGCTCAATGCCTTTGCAGATGATGAGGAAACTCTCAAAAAGCTTCAGGAAATCAAGCTTGAAAACAAAAAGAAATTCGCAAAGCTTGTTAAGAAAACAAACGGCATTGACCTTGATGTAAATTCCGTTTTCGATGTTCAGGTTAAGCGACTTCACGAGTATAAGCGTCAGCACCTTAACGCATTCAACATCCTTTCAAAATATCTTGCAATCAAAGAGAATCCCGATGGAGATTTCAAACCGCACACATATATCTTTGCTGCCAAAGCCGCCCCTGGCTACTTTATGGCTAAAAAGATTATCAGCTTCATCTGCGCCCTTGCAGACCTTATCAATAATGACCCCGATGTTCGTGGCAGATTAAAGGTTGTTTATCTTGAGGATTACAATGTAACCCTTGCAGAGCGACTTATGCCTGCCGCAGATATAAGCGAGCAGATTTCACTTTCTGGCACAGAGGCAAGCGGTACAAGCAATATGAAGCTTATGATTAACGGCGCAGTTACCCTCGGCACTCTTGACGGTGCGAATGTTGAAATTCACGAAGCTGTTGGCTCAGATAACATTATGCTTTTCGGTATGACAACTCCCGAGGTTAATACCCTTAAAAGAGATGGCTACAACCCCATGAGCTATTACCATAATAATGCCGAAATCAGAAAAATTATCGACTTCATCAATGGCGGAATCAATGGCAAAACATTCCCCGAAATCGGCTCAACAATCGTTCACCATGACCCGTATATGGTTCTTGCAGATTTTGCCGATTACAGACGAATCCAGCAGGAAGCGGAGAATATTTATTATAACGATAGAAACCGCTGGAATAAAATGATGCTCAAAAATATTGCCAATGCAGGCAGATTTGCCGCCGACAGAGCAGTTAATGAGTACGCACAGGACATCTGGCACACCAAAAAAGCAATTGAAGAATAAAAAACGCAGCCGCAAGGCTGCATTTTTTATGCCATCAACAAAGGGAAATGACTTGCTGCTCACAAATTAAATTTAAAAATATCATACAAATCTGTGCAAATAGCACGATAACACCGTAGGGGGAGGGGCTTGTGTTCCCGTATATATTTGCACTAAATTGAAATCGTGGCAAACCATTCTCACGGTATGCACAAAACAATAGCTTCCCCCAAAGGAAGCAGAATTGCTTTAGTTTTAGCTTTCGAGCATTTTTACATAACAAAAGAGCCAGTGTTTTGCACCAGCTCCCTGTTTGTTTAGATTAGAATATTTGTGTGGGCAGTTTCAGTTTTTGCTTTTTGGGGAAAGTTTTGTCAAACTCCTCCACCTCGGCATCGTCAACGAAATAGCCCTGCGGTGTGTGATACACTCCGCTGACACCGTTGAGGTAGCCTTTAACAAGCTCCTTGCACAGGAAAAATGAATCGTCTGCGCCCTCGGGCAAACCGTGGTATCTTATACCGAAATTGCGTGCAAACTGAAATCCGCTTTTGCCGTAAAAATCGATATTGCCCTCAAAAAGCACTGCACCAAATCCCATTTCTGCCGCCTTTTCAAGCGAATAATCAAGCAAAATTTTGCCGTAGCCTTTGCGTTTAAGCTCGGGTGTAATGCAGATGGGTCCCATTGTGAGAATCGGTATTTTTGTGCCGTCATCTGATGCGATTTCAGCTTTCATAAACATATTCTGACCGATAAGTCTGCCATCCTGCTCCATTACGAAATTCAGCTCTTTAATAAAATCTGCGTTATCCCTTAATGTGTGAAGCACATAATGCTCACTGCACCCTGGGCGGTAAACATTCCAGAATGATTCTCTTACAAGGTTTTCGGTTTCTCTTTCTTCTTCTTTTCTTTCTAAACGAATTATATAGTCATTTTTATTCATTATTTATTCCTCCTGAAAATTGTTGACCTTCAATATTGGGAGGTTTGATGATTGCCTGCAAACCTCCCGATTAGCCTGCAATCTCCAGTGTGTTGTACTTTTTCAAACAGTACGCTCCTATAAATTAAAAATTTTATAATCAAGCCATTGGCTGACTAACTGTTTTTGCCTTTTCAAGCTCGGTGAGGTATCTGCCGAGGGCATCCTGCCATGTGGGCAAGCGTTTAAAGCCTGCATCATCAAGGCACTTCTTTGAAAGGCGGGAATTAAGCGGTCTTTCGGCTTTTGCGCCGTATTCGGCAGTTGTAACAGGTTTTATAACTGTTGCTTTGCCTGCCATTTTCATGATTTCTGCGGCAAATTCGCACCAAGAGCAATAATTCTCGTTAGTGCCGTGGTATGTGCCATATTTCTCTGTTACCACCATATCGCAAATAAGCTTTGCAAGGTCGGGGGTGTAGGTGGGTGAGCCTATTTGGTCGGCAACAACTGTGAGTGTCGGGTGAGTGTCTGCAAGGCGAAGCATTGTTTTAACAAAATTATTGCCGTTGATGCCGAAAACCCACGATGTGCGGATAACAAAGCTCTTTTCGCAATACTTTTTAACAGCTTCCTCACCTGCTAATTTTGTTTTGCCATAAATATTGCAGGGTGCTGTGGGGTCGCTCACCTCAAAAGGCTCTTCACCCTTGCCACCATAAACATAATCTGTGCTGATATACACCATTTTTGCACCGATTTCACCGCAGACACGGGCAAGATTTTCACTGCCCAGCACATTTACCTTTGTGCAGGTGTCAATATCGTCCTCTGCTCTGTCAACAGCTGTGTAAGCGGCGCAGTGAATAACTGCGTCTGGTGCGTAAGATTTAACATAATCGTAAACAGCGGTTTTGTCTGTAATATCAAAATCCGCCATATCAACGCCTTTGCACTGAATATTGCGGATTTCAAGCTCTTTTACAACATCAAAACCTAACTGCCCGTTATAACCTGTAACGAGTATTTTCATATGATTTATCCTTTGTAAGTGAATTTTACATCGCTATCCTTCAAAAGAGGAGCGTTTAAGTCTTTCTGTGAAAGAATTGGATTTTCAACATTCCATTCAACGCCTAAATCGGGGTCATTGAATTTTACACTGCGGTCATTTTCGGGTGAATAGAATTTATCAACCTTATACATAACCTCAACATTATCTGTCAGTGTAACGAAGCCGTGCAGACAGCCGGCAGGGATATAAAAAGCCTTTTTATTCTCTTCTGTCAGCTTAACTGCAACCCATTTTTTGTATGTGGGTGAGCCCTCACGGATGTCAACAATAACATCCATCAGTTCACCTTTAAGGCAGGTGAGAAGCTTTGCCTGTGCCATTGGGTCTGTCTGGCAGTGAAGTCCTCTTAAAGTGCCTTTCTCAGCTGAAAATGAGCGGTTATCCTGAATAAATTCATCAGTGATGCCCACCTCAGCAAGTGTTCTTTTTGAATAAGATTCCATAAACCAGCCACGGTTGTCGCCAAATACCTTTGGTGTGAGCACAACCGCACCTGCAATTTGTGTTTTTTCAATTTCCATTTTATTCACCTGTGTAATTTGAATCATCTCTGCCCCAGCGAGGCTGCTGACCGGGAGTTGAAGAATACATTATCTTGCCGTCTGCAACACGCTGAAGATGTCTGCCATATGTAGATTTGCCGTATTTCTTAGCGGATGAAAGAAGCTCTTCTTTTGTAATCCAGCCGTTGTTATAGGCAATCTCTTCGGGAGCGGAAATGATGATTCCCTGAAGTGTTTCAATTGTTTTAACAAAATTTGAAGCCTCTGTGAGAGAGTCAACTGTGCCTGTGTCAAGCCAAGCGTAGCCTCTGCCCATAAGCTTAATGTCAAGGTTGCCATTTTCAAGATAAATCTTGTTGATGTCGGTTATTTCAAGTTCGCCCCTTGCAGAGGGTTTAAGATTTTTTGCATACTCAACAACCTTGTTGTCATAGAAATAAAGACCTGTTACGGCATAGTTTGACTTTGGAACGGCTGGCTTCTCTTCAATAGAAACAGGTTTGCCGTCTTTATCAAATTCAACAACGCCGAATGCCTGCGGATTTTCAACATAGTAGCCAAAAATTGTGGCTTCTTCTGTATTTTTAGCAGCCTGACGCATAATATGACCAAGACCGCTGCCATAAAAAATATTATCGCCCAGAACCATTGCAACTCTGTCATCACCGATAAAATCTTCACCAATGATGAAAGCCTGTGCAAGACCGTCAGGACTTTCCTGAACAGCATATGTAAGGCTGAGACCGAATTTGCTGCCATCCCCAAGGAGGGACTCAAACTTTGGTGTGTCGGTAGGTGTGGAAATAATAAGGATTTCTCTTATGCCTGCAAGCATAAGTGTTGAAAGCGGATAATAAATCATCGGCTTGTCGTAGACGGGAAGAAGCTGTTTACTTGTAACCATTGTCAACGGATAAAGTCTTGTTCCTGAGCCGCCCGCAAGAATTATACCTTTCATAATAAACCTCCGTGCAGTTAACCTGCCATTTATAGAATGAACTGAGAGTTCATTTACCCTTAATGATAATAATACAAATAGTGGTTTTCGTCAATAGATTTGTCATAATTTGTTACCATAAGAAAATTAAGATTTTGTGAAGATTTAAAATTGTACCCTTAAAAAATGTTAAATTTGTGTATTTTAAAGGGTACAAAAATAATATATTATGTGCAAAAGAGGTGAAGAGATGAAAAAAGTTGCTGTGATTAACGATTTATCGGGCTTTGGCAAATGCTCGCTGACCGCCGCCATACCAGTGCTGAGCGTTCAGGGCGTGCAGGCTTGCCCATTGCCCACAGCTGTGCTTTCTAATCAGACAGGCTACGAAGAGTTTTACTGCAAGGATTTAACAGACAGTATGCCATCTTTCACAGAGAAGTGGCAGGCTTTGGGCGCAGAATTTGACGGGATTCTGACAGGCTTTGTTTCTGATATTAAGCAGGTTGATATTATTACGGATTTCTGTAGAAAATTCAAAAAAGACAACACAATTTTAATGGTTGACCCTGTTATGGCAGATAACGGCAAGGTTTACCCCACATTTTCAAAGGAGCTTTGCGAAAAAATCAAGGAGCTTTCACTGACGGCTGATATTATCACGCCGAATATTACCGAATTTGCGGTGCTTGCAGGGGTGGATTACAGCGAATTTCAAAAGGAGCTTTATAGCGAGAAGCTGCTCACAACGCTTCTTCACTATGCACAGCCGATTTTGCAAAAAGGTGTTAAACATATTATTATTACAGGCGCAAGGATTTATGACGGAAAAATTTCTAACTGCATCATAAATTCTGATGGCATTGAGGCTGTTTCAACAGAAGCTTTTAACGGAAGCTACTCCGGCACAGGTGATTTATTTGCCGCCGCCGTTTGCGGTGAGCTTGTTAAGGGCAGTGATATTCACTCTGCCGTTTGCCGTGCGGCAAAATTTATTGAAATTTCACTGAGGGCGACTGTTACCGAAAACACAAGAACGGAGGATGGAATCTGCTTTGAGCCGTTCCTTAAATTATTATGAGAAATAAAAAGCTTGCTTTTGTTGTATTAGGTTCGCTTTTTGCGGCACTGATTTTTGTTGCCACAATGATTCATCTGCCCATATTCAGCACTCAAGGGTATTTCCATTTGGGCGACAGTATAATTTATATTGCCGCTTCAATGCTTCCGTTCCCATTTGCCGCCGCTGCCGCCGCTGTTGGCGGAGCTTTGAGTGATATTTTAGGCGGATATTTCATCTGGGCACCATTCACCGCTGTGATTAAAATTATGAATGTTTTGCCCTTTGTTGCGGCAAAAAAGCTCAGAAAAAATCAGAGCAAAAGGATTGATATTTTCACCATTATTGCGTGCGTTGTTTCGGGCATAATAACTGTAGGGTTATATTTCCTCGCTTCGAGGGTGATTTACGGAAGCTTTGCCGCTGCCGCCGCCGATATTTTTGGCAACACAACTCAGGCAGTTGCCAGCGCAGTTGTTTATGTGATATTCAGTGCTTTCCCGAAGCCGAAATTTTTTAACGAATTAAATAAGAAGGATGATAAAAATGGCTGATATAGTTTATGAATTTGAGGGTAGTCTTTACCTTAATATTACAAATGAATGCCCCTGCAAATGCGTTTTTTGCGTGAGGGATATTAAAGATAACATGGGTACAGGGCATCATATGTGGCACGAAAAAGCTCCGTCTTTTGAAGAGATTAAATCTGCCATAGACGCTGTTGATGATATTAAAAAATACAGCTCAATTGTATTTTGCGGCTATGGTGAGCCTACCTGCGAATTTGAAAATCTTATAAAAACTGCAAAGTATATTAAAGAAAAGTTCGGTCTTAAAATCAGAGTTAACACCAACGGACTTGGCTCACTTTATAATAAGAAAGATATTACAGATGAGCTTTGCGAAAACATTGATGCTGTTTCTGTCAGCCTCAATGCTCCCAACAAAGAGAGATACCTCAAAATCACACGCAACGAATTTGGCATTGAAAGCTTTGACGCAATGCTTGATTTTACAAAGAAATGCGTTGAAAAAGGCATTGGCGTTAGAATGACAGTTGTTGACATTCTCACAGATGATGAGATAAAACAATGCGCCGAAATCGCAACAGAAATCGGTGCAAAATTTGACGCAAGAAGCCTTATAAAAGAATAATGTAGTTTTTAAAAATGCCTCGGAGCAATGCTTCGGGGCAAATTTTTTGGAATGTTTTAACCAAATCAGTCATTGCGAGATTGCACAGCAACTTAATATCTTTTCACTAAATCTATCAAAGCATTTCTTGTAATAAATCTGTTTTTTTTAATTGAGAAAGATACGTTGGCGGAACATCAAAAAGCGTTATGCAACCCCTTTTGTTTTCTTCAAAAAGTCTATGTACTCCACGGGCGCAGGCAACAAGGACACTCCCTGTGAATTGCGGATTGCTCTCAAGTGTCAGACGAAATTCCATTGTGTGAGCCGAGCCGTCTGCCGTATTGCCGTTTCTGATAACCCATCCGCCGTGGGGCATGGCAGAGTGGTTCACCTTAATCTCTTCTCTTGAAACAAATTTCACCGTTGTGTTATAATCCTTAAAATATTTGTGAGCCTTTATTTCTTTTTCGATTTTTTCTTTGTCCGCTCCGTCTTTCAGTGCAACAAAACATTCTCTTGTGTGCTTTTCTTTGTCTGTAAGGTCGGGCGTTTCGCCGTGTTGCACCATTCCCAACGCAGAGAAAACAGGGTTTGTATACTCCACCGCATCTGCCACGCCGTCAATTTTACGCAGTGCATTTGAATGTCCCTGGCTGACACCTCTGCCCCAGAATGTGTATTCTTTCCCAATAGGCAAAACAGCGTTCATATAAAGCCTGCTGAGCGAAAACAGACCAGGGTCCCAACCTGCGGAAATAAGCGAAAGCCTGCCACCTTTTCGTGCGGAAAAATCAACATTTTTAAAGTGATTCGGGATTTCTTTGTGGTTGTCAAAAGAATCCACAACATTAAAATTTTCTGAAAGCAACGGTGTTGTTTTCGGCAGGTCGTTACTGCTGCCGCCGCAGTTAATTAAAACATCAATTTCATTTTTAAAATCAGTAATTTTTTCGTAAGAAATTACATCACAATTTCTTGCTTTTATTTTCAGATTTTCGGGGCTTCTTCTTGTGAAAATATGCGTCAGCTTCATATCTTCACATTGTGTTAAAGCCAACTCCACACCTCTGCCAAGGTTTCCGTAACCGCAAATGCCAACTCTTATCAAAAAATCACCTTACTTAATTAAATTTTTCATATTATAAATTCCTGTGCTCCTGCTCACAATGAATCGTGCCGCATTGATTGCCCCCTCAGCATAAAGAGTCCTCGAATGAACCTCGTGCTTTATAGAAACAGTCTGATATTCCGTTGAAATAATCACTTCATGGATGCCGTTTATATTTCCTCTTCTTACCGATTGCACGCCGATATGATTTTTCTCTCGCTTATACTGTCCGTTACGGCTTGAAATTATCTGCGGATTTTTCACCGTTTCGCCCAACGAGCGTGCAAGCATCAGCGCACTTCCGCTTGGCGAATCCAGCTTGCTGTTGTGGTGCGTTTCGATAATTTCAATGTCGCTGTTTTCTAAAGAAAGTGCCGTTTTCACCGCAAGCTCTTCCAAAAGTGCAATGCCCGTTGACATATTGGAGCAATAAAAAATTCCGATTTTTTCGCTTGCCTTTCTTATGAGCGATTGCTCAAATTCCGTATGCCCCGTGGTGGCAATAACCGCAGGTATTCGGCGGCGAATGGCATATTCAAGCACCTCACGGGCGGAGCTGTGATGGGAAAAATCCACAACCACGCTTGCCTCACCCCTGTATTCCATCAGCGAATGAAAGCAGTCTGTGCCGTATTTATCCACACGGGCGCAGATTTCAACATCATCCGTTTTTTCTGCAAAATTGCAAATCTCTCTGCCCATTTTTCCGCAAGCTCCGTTAAGCACAATTTTAATCATAAAATCACCAACTGCAAAAATTTGTTGACATCTTTTTCTTGTAATATTTATAAAAAAATGTTATGATTTATTCATCAAATTAAAGAGGCGAATTATGAAACAGATAGAAATTTTTACAGACGGAGCCTGTTCGGGCAATCCGGGGCCTGGCGGATGGGCGGCAATTTTAAGATATAAGGGCAAAGAAAAAGAGCTTTCGGGCAGCGAAAAAGAAACCACCAACAACCGAATGGAGCTGACGGCGGTTATTGAGGCACTGAAAGCACTGAAAGAGCCGTGCGAGGTTGAGCTTTTCACAGATTCAAAATATGTCTGCGATGCCATAAATCAGCGTTGGGTGTATTCGTGGCAGGCAAAGGGCTGGCGCAAGGCAGATAAAAAGCCTGCACTTAATGTGGATTTGTGGGAACAGCTTTTGCCGCTTCTCAAAACAAATAAAGTTAAGTTCAACTGGCTCAAAGGTCATGCAGGGCATCCCGAAAATGAGCGATGCGATAGGCTTGCAGTTGAGGAATACTCTAAATATTTGAAATAAAAAAGATGGTTATGAAGCTCAAACTTCGTAACCATCTTTTGCTTACTTGCTTTGATTTTTAATTATTTTTTCATATGCCATAACAAGAATCGGTATGAGAACAATCTGAATGATAATGGCAGGGATTGCGTTTGTGAATGCCCCTGCGATAAATGCAGGTATGCCGAAATCTGCCTTGCCCAAGCCGTAAAGAATAGCTCTTGCAATACCCCACACAGCTCTGCCGAGAATCATTGCGGTGATAAGCGAAACATAAATATAAGGCTTTTTCTTTGGCAGATATTTATACATAAGACCAGCCACAAGTCCGTATGTTGCAAGCTCAAAAGCCATTGAAATGCCGATTGGCATAACAGGCGGCATTGAAAAAATCAGGAATCGCAACAGCGGAGCGATAAAACCGATTACCAAGCCGTAAACGGGCCCGCAGATGAATCCGCACAAAAGCACAGGAATGTGCATGGGGCAAAGTGCGTTGCCAAGCTGTTGAAGCTGACCTGTAAGTAAGGGCAACACAAGCGCAAGCGCAAGGAGCATTGCCGAGATAACTGTTTTATTAAGATTGTTTCTTTTTGATGACATCTTTTTTACCTCTCAATTTTGATGTGTGGATTATATCACAAAAATTACCGATTTGCAATAAATCAAATTTCAAAATATTGGAATAATAGTTGTGAGATTGCCGTGCGACTGGTACAGTGGGGAGGGGATAGATGTGAGTTTTTGACACTTTGTCCAAACAAAAATGGCTATGAAGATTTTACTCTACATAGCCATTATTTTATTCACTTTGGACGGTATTTATCAATACATTCCGCCTGCCTGACCTGCTGCCATAGCTGCTGCGGCTGCGGCATCTGCCTGTGGGTCGGGCTTATCTGTAACAAGGCTCTCTGTTGTAAGAACCATTGCTGCAACTGATGATGCGTTCTGAATTGCTGAACGTGTTACCTTTGTGGGGTCAAGGATTCCTGCTTCAAACATATCTACATAACCCTCGTTGCCGAAATCGTAACCATAGCCTGTTTTGCCAGACTCAACAATGTGATTTACGATAACTGATCCCTCAAGACCTGCGTTTGCTGCGATCTGACGAACGGGCTCTTCAAGTGCTTTAAGAACGATGTTAACACCTGTCTTGAAGTCTGCGTTGTCTGTGTCAAGAAGTGCCTTAACTGCGGGGATAGCGTTGATAAGTGCAACACCGCCGCCTGCAACAACGCCCTCTTCAACAGCTGCCTTTGTTGCTGCAAGTGCGTCCTCAATGCGGAGCTTCTTCTCTTTCATCTCTGTTTCTGTTGCAGCACCAACACGGATAACTGCTACGCCGCCTGCAAGTTTTGCAAGTCTTTCCTGAAGCTTCTCACGGTCGAAATCTGATGTTGATGTTTCAAGAAGTGAGCGAATCTGTGCAACTCTGCCCTTGATAGCGTCTTTATCGCCAGCACCGTCAACGATGATTGTGTTCTCTTTAGATACCTTAATCTGACGAGCTCTGCCCAGCTGTGCAAGCTGTGTATCTTTAAGCTCAAGGCCAAGGTCTGAAGTGATAACTTCGCCGCCTGTAAGGATTGCGATATCCTGAAGCATTTCCTTGCGTCTGTCGCCAAATCCGGGAGCCTTTACGCATACGCATGTGAATGTGCCACGGAGCTTATTAACAAGAATTGTTGAAAGTGCTTCGCCCTCAACATCCTCTGCGATGATAACGAGCTTTTTGCCAGACTGGAGAATCTGCTCAAGAAGAGGAAGAATTTCCTGAATGTTTGAAATCTTTTTATCTGTGATAAGAACGAGAGCGTCATCAATAACTGCTTCCATCTTATCTGTATCTGTTACCATGTAGGGTGAGATGTAACCACGGTCAAACTGCATACCCTCAACGATGTCGCTGTCTGTAACAGCTGTTTTGCTCTCTTCAACAGTGATAACGCCGTCTGCTGTAACCTTTTCCATTGCTTCTGCGATGATGTCGCCGATAGCTTCGTCAGCAGATGAAATTGTTGCAACTCTTGCAATATCCTTTGAGCTTGTAACGGGCTTTGAATTTGCCTTTACTTCCTCAACAGCGGCTTTAACAGCAGCTGCGATACCCTTTTTAACTTCCATGGGGTTTGCGCCAGCGGCAACATTCTTCATACCCTCACGAACAAGAGCCTGTGCAAGAAGTGTTGCTGTTGTTGTGCCGTCGCCTGCAACATCGTTTGTCTTTGTTGCAACTTCTTTAACCAGCTGTGCGCCCATGTTCTCAAAAGCGTCCTCAAGCTCAACATCCTTGGCGATTGTTACGCCGTCATTTGTGATGAGGGGTGCGCCGTATTTCTTATCGAGAACAACATTTCTGCCCTTGGGGCCGAGTGTGATTTTAACTGTGTTTGCAAGCTTGTCAATGCCTGCCTGAAGAGCTTTTCGAGCGTCTTCACCGTAAATAATCTGTTTTGCCATAATATAAATTCCTCCGTATTATTCTACTACTGCAAGAATATCGCTCTGGCGAACGATGGTGTATTCCTCTTTGTCGAGCTTAACCTCTGTGCCTGCGTATTTGCTTGTGATAACCTTATCGCCGACTTTAACATACATTTCAACATTATTGCCGTCAACAACGCCGCCGGGGCCTACCGCGATAACCTCTGCAACCTGGGGCTTTTCCTTAGCCGAGGGAGCAAGAATTATTCCGCTTGATGTGGTCTCCTCAAGCTCTGTGAGTTT
>JAZLLI010000047.1:0-79651 GCA_045598085.1 Acutalibacteraceae bacterium | reverse complement strand
AATATTATCACACCTTCCTCTTTTTGTCAACTCTTTTTTTGCCCTTTTTACCTCGCTTCCGCGCGTGCCTTTTAGCCCTTTTTCACTACTTTTCACTACATATTGTATTTACTCACAAGCTTAAACGCTACATATTCTATGTTTTATTCCTTTCCAGAACTTTATCTTTCTTCCTTTTTTTATTATTTTTTTCCTTTTTATTTACTTTTTTTCCTTTTTCTTCCATATTCTTTTATCATCACACACTATTCTGGGTCGTTTCCTGCCCTATTTTATCCCGTTTTTCCTGTTTTTTCGCTTTAGTTATTTTTATTCTTTCGATGGTTTTGTTCGCTTTGCCCTTAGTTTTGGACGGCTTTGGGGGATTGGGCGGGCACGCTATTATTCATTTCATTATGAAAGAAGCATAAATATATCATAATTATCACTTTTCTTTAATTATAATAACAAAAGTCAGATGTTGATTATATACTATATATATGGTATAATCCTGCAAAAAGGATGTGATTATATGAAAAGGATTGCTCAATTTGAAAAGGTTAGCTTCAAGCAGTTTTATGAGGGATGGGCAGATACATTTGGCGGAAGCGAAGAGGAGATAAAGGAAATATATGATTCTATCGTTCTTCCACAAAGAGCTACATCTGGCTCCGCAGGTTATGACATATTCTCCCCTGCCGAATTTACCCTTGCACCAAATGAGTGCATAAAGATTCCCACAGGAGTTCGTGTTAAGATTGACGAGGGTTGGGTTTTCAAGATTTATCCACGAAGCGGTTTAGGCTTCAAGTTCAGGCTTCAGCTTAACAACACTGTTGGTATAATCGACAGCGACTATTATTACTCTGACAACGAGGGTCATATTTTTATTAAAATAACAAATGACAGCCGTGAGGGCAAAACCGTTGAGCTTAAAAAAGGCGGAGCTTTTGCGCAGGGCATTTTCACAGAATACGGCATCACATATGACGATGATGTTACAGATATTCGCAACGGCGGATTCGGCAGTACAAACAAATAAAACCATATAAAATAGGGACTGTCGAATTTAGATGCAGAAAGCGTTTTCTTTGTTCCGAAGGTGTATGCGATACTCCGAGAGGGCGAAAAAACGCTTAGAAAAACTATTATAATTTATTGATTTGTATAAAAATAAGGGATTTAAGTTTTAACCACAAGTTTAGGTTAATCTTAAATCCCTTTTATTTTGACTCTGTTTTTCGATCTGCGCTAAATGCGGCAGTCCCCTTTCCTTTTAATTATGCTTCTTCTTTCTTTTTGTGGAAGAGTATTTTGTCAACGGGGAAATAGAGAACAAACTGGATTGTTGCGCAAACTGCTGTTGCAATTGTAAGTGCAAGTCCGCTGCCAAGACCAAATCTTGTTACGCACATCTTGAAGATTACAGGATTAAGCCATGCGGAGAAGCAGATGAGGGCAACGGTGAATACAATATATATAGGAAGCGTTACGGCAACATTTGCACTTGAATTGAATGTTTTTTCTTTATTGATAAAGAATGAAACGATCTGTGCAAGGATATTTGCGGTGTTACTGGCAATGAAAAGTGCAAGACCGCAACGCTCGCCCTCGATTACTGGATAATCAAAAACGAACCAGTGGAATGCTGTTGTGCTTAACTCTTTAATTGCAGGGATATTATAAAGGATTGCAAGCGCAGTTATCTGAACGATGCAGGCACCGAGGCTTACAACGATAAACTTGATAAACTGCCAGAATGTTTCCATGCCTGCGCCTTTTTCGGCGGCTTTTTTATCAATTTCTTTTAATGCCATTATTTTATCTCCTCTTTAACATATTTAATAAGAGCCTTTACGCCATTTTCAAATGTAACTTTATCATCTGATGTAAGTGGTGTGAAAGAATTTTCATCCATACTTGCCTTAATAAACTGGGGATACTTTTCGTTATCAAAAACTGTGGGCTGACCCTCTGTTTTAATCATCCACTGAACCATTTCGCCATAATCTGAGCCATAGTTGCAGCCAACATGACCTACATTTTTAATAAGCCATGTGGAATCGGGGAAAAGGCAGGTGGAAGCGTCCATTTTGCCATCTGGTGAAAGATGGTTATGACCGTCTGCAACAGCCTGAGTATAGCCATCGGGAAGATATTCACCAGCGTTAGCAATTGTTACGCCGTTACTTGTAGAAACAGTTTCAATAAGATAATCGCCCTCAACGCAAGCCTTGGGAGTTACAGGGATTGAACCCTTGCCATAATGTGAGCAAATGCAGATTGCAACACCTTTATCTGCCGCATCCTTGAGGATTTTATCGTTTACACTGCCAACTTTTTCGTGGTATGTATCTATTTTATCAAGAAGTGCTTTTGATGTGTCAGCAGTTGTCATAAATGCTCTTGCTTCATCATAATACTCACTGCAAACAAATGCCCACATACCAGGCATTGAGCCGAGAACTTTTCTTAATGAAGCATAAACAGTTTCGTTGCTGACATCCTTTGCAAATTTATCAAGGAAATTAAAAACGGGTTTAAGATACCATGCGTTGCCAAAATATGACATAACAAAATCAAAAATGTTATCAACATTTTCATTTTTAAGATTTACAAAATCAGAGATATATTTAAAAATATCTTTCTGACTTAACTGCATATTGCCACTGAAAAGCTCGCTTACAAAGAGAAGTCCCTTGTGAGCAGAGGACATAAAGATGATTTTTTCAATATCATCACAGCCATATTTTGAAAGATATGCAAGGGTCTGAACACCACCCATGCTACAGGGAATAAGGATAACCTTATCACTGCCAGCTTTCTCTTTTGCTGATTCAATCTGCTCTTTCAGCTGATCTGCATTTGCAAGAGGGTCAAGTCGCCAGTCATAGTTATAGAAATATGTATTTTCTGAGCCGATAGCCTTTGCCGCAGAGCCTGCAATTGCAACCTCGGGAACATCTGTGCTGTAATCAAGCTCGTAATTATCCACAGAAAGAGGATAATAAAGAGTATCTACATTATCATATTTTGAATCGCCGTCGCCATTGCACATAAAACCGTCAAAAATATTTTCAAGAATATTTGCGGTCATCTGTGAAGTGTAATCAAGATTGAGTGTGAGAAGTGTTTTTGCAATGCCTGTGAGAGCCTGAATAACAACATATTTCACATCAACTGTTGGCGGAAAAACGCTTTTTTCATTTTCTGTGCCAGGGTCCATATAATAGCCACGGCAGCCAACACCGTCAACTATTATAACAGGGGTAACGCTTTTGGGTGCAGCAAAGCCTGTTACGCAAACAGAAAACAAAAGCACTGCCGCCAAAATAACTGATAATACTTTTTTCATTTATATTCCTCCTTATAACATTGCACTGAATGTTTTGATAAAGCATCTGAACCATTCAATGAAATATTCAATAGCTGTTTTGCTCTGCTTCTCATTTTTTGTGAGAGTTACAGAATCTACCTTAGCATCTGTATCTGTTCTGTATGTTTCGATGGTGAGGTTATCGCCCTTAAATGAAAGAGCTGTGTATGTTGCAACAGCCTCATCAAAAGCATATCTGATAACACCAAGGTTTTGCTTTGCGCCATAGATGTTACCGCCAGAGGCTGAGGAAGCCTGAAGATAAACTGTGCCGTTATCATTCACTTCGCCTGCATAAACAGGGTATGTGCAGGAATACATATGGTCGTGTCCACTAAGGGCAAGGTCAATATCGTATGTATCAAAAAGAGGAGCAAAAACGCTGCGTTCAAAAACAAACTTGCCCTCGTCATAATAAGCAGAGTATGCGCTGTGGTGAAGCACTGCAATGCGCCACTTTGCATCAGGGTAAGCTTTAACTGCGGCTTCAAAAAGAGCTTTCTGGTCGGGTGCTATCATGTTGTTTGAATTTATTACAATATAAAGTGCATCACCATAAAGGAAATAGAAACCTTTGCCAGCAGGTGAATCAAGCACTTCTTTAACCTGATTGGGGTTATTTGAAAAATAAGTGTATGCAGGGAAATAAAAATCGTGATTACCAACAGCATTAACTATCGGGTAACTGCGAAGCTCCTTTGGTGAAAGGAAAGCCTTATACTGTTTAAGGCTGAAGCCGTACTCTGTCTGGTCGCCAGATGAAATGAAAAATGCAGTATCAGGGAATCTTTCTGCCGCCATACGCACTGTTCTCTGCCAGCCGCAGGTGTCGTTAATAAGCACATCCCTGTCATAGGCATCGCCAGACCTGCCGATCTGAGCATCAGAGGTAAAAATAGCTGTGTATTCACTTCCGTTTTGTGAAACGAATTTCTGAGGGTCGCTCCATTCGCCGTTTTTAGTGTAGGAATACCAGTAGGTTTTGCCTGTTTCAAGTCCCTGTGCAACAGCCTTATTAGAAAGCTTTGCATAAAGAGTGAGTGAGGTTTTTACAGAAAGATTTTTTGCATCTTTCATTTCTTCGTTATCGGCAATGCGGATTTTCTGTGCTCCGTCAAAGATATTTGAAAGCCAGCTGAAACCGACACTCCCCGCCTCACTGCCAACAGAGAGGGTGATTACAGTATCGTCTGCCTGAATATCATCCCACTTTTCGGCAACTGCGTTTCTTTCATCCTCTGTGAAAACAAAATTAGAGCCAGCGGCGGCAACGCACGAAAAGGCAATAATCATTGCAAGGCACAGAGAAATGACTTTTACTGTTTTTTTCATATAATTCTCCTTTCAAAAGGGGATTTATTTTTTGTCTTTTGAATCGGCAGATTTCATTGCGCTGACAACAGCCGCAACAGCTACGCCCATTGCGCACACTGTTCCTGCAATAACATAAACATATTTCATATTTTGCGAGGGTGCTTTACTTTCTGCCTTTATAAGCTGAGGAGCGCTTTCATTATAATAGTATTCATCCTCTTGCTCATAATCGTCTGCATATTTATTTTTATCCACCTTTTTATAATTGAAAGCCTTGGTGGTGGCTTTTCTTTTTGAAGAAGCCTTTTTGGTGGTTTTGTATTTTGTGGTTTTATATTTGGTTGTTCTTGATGCTTTGGTTTTGGATGTTTTTTCTGTAGTTTCTGAAATTTCGTTTTCGTCCGCTTCATCCTCTGCCTGCGGAAAATTAACCGTGAAAGTGTTTGACTCTCTGCCGTTTAAATCAAAGAGATTTATTTTAAATTCGTCAGAGGGTTTTACCCCGTCCCTTAAATAAATTGCAATCTCTGTAACAGCGTAATAAGTCAATTCGTCATAATCCGAAATGGCTTCTATTTCATAGTCTGCACTTTCAGTTACTCCGTCAGAAACAGTGATAAAAATATCTTCACCGTCATTTATGCGAAGCCTTATTTTGCCGTCGTTTATATCGCCATTCTTTTCAAATTCCTGAAAAACTGCAAGATAAACACAGCCGTATTTTTCGCCGTCAAGAGTTTTGACGACAGCCGATTTAATTTCATTGCCAAAAACCTTTTGCTCGTTAAGAACAAAAACGGCACTTTCTCTCCACTCCGCATTGCCGCAGATGCCGTCCACATCAACTGCAAGGGTGCTAAGACCAGAGAACAGGATAATCTGAACGGCGGCGACTGCAAAGATTAAACATCTTTTTATTTTCAACATCGTTTTAATTATTTAATTTTAAGTGTAACAATTTCAAATGGTTTTGCTGTGAAGCTTACGCTTCTGCCGTTTACTTCAAGAGGAGTTTCACTGTTTTCCATCATATCGCAGATTTCAGCAGATGAAATGTCAAAGCCAAAGTTGAGAGTAACAGCTGTCTTTTTATTGAAGCATTCATAGCCACGGACAATAAGTGAATCATCATCCTCTGCCATTTTTGCAGTGTCAACAATAAAGTTATCTGCATTGCAGGTGATGAATGAATATTCATCTGAAAGTGTGCCGTCCTGCTTGCCAATCTTAACAGCTTCCATAGGATTATTAAGCTGGAACGCTTTTTTGATTGTGCCAGCTTCTCTGTAGCCATCCTTATGAGGATAAAGAGAATAAGTGAAAACATGAACGCATTTATCTGCATTGGGGTCGGGATGAGTTCCGCACTTGAAAAGTGAAATTTTCATTGTGCCGTTCTTAACATTATGACCGTATTTACAATCGTTCATAAGGCTGACACCGTAGCCGTATTCGCCCATATCCATAAACTTGTGAGCGCATACCTCAAACTTGGCAGCATCCCATGAAGTATTCTGATGAGTTGATCTTTCAAGAGTACCGAACTGAATATCGTATGTTGCCTTATCGGTGTTTACATCAACATCAAATGCGGCTTTTACCATATAATGCTCCTGATGCCAGTCCACAACTGTATCAAAGTCGATTCTTTCATCGTGATTATAGAAGCAGATTTTCTGTGTGAAATCTGAATCAAGGAATTTTCTCTTTATCTGAATACCGAAACGCTCGCCCTCATCAAAGAATTTAACATCCTCAACAGAGTCAATTTCGTATTTTGTATCTTCATAATAATTTGAAAGCTCCCAGTTATCATACTGATAAGGATAATCCTCAAATGCTTCAATAACATTTGCTCTGCCGCCTGCTTTGAGAACTTCTCTCTGATTTTTCTTATCAAAAAGTCTTGAAATTGTGTAGTCATCGTTAAACTCAACAACATAAAATTCTGTTTCAAGAGTTTTTCCCTCAAATGTGCAGTTTGCTTTTGCTTCACAGGGAGTGATAACTTTGTATCCCTTTGCAGGAATATTCTCTGCGTAAATATATTTGCCGTCAAGCTCCACTGCTCCACTTGACACAAATGAATTGGGGTTGAACACAAGAACGCCGCCGTCTGTTTTAATATTATCTGCAACAGCTTTTCTTGCGCCGTCAAGAACGGATGTACCCTTTTCTTTTATAATAGCGTAATCTTCATCGCACTTATCATAAACAAAGCTGATTGAAGAGCCAGGGAGAATATCGTGGAACTGATTGAGAAGAATTGTTTTCCATCCGCTGTTGAGCTTCTCTTTATCATAGCCGAAGCCTGTAAGAACCTTTGCAGCATAAGCGGCTGTTTCAGCGTTCTGATAAAGGAACTCGCTCTTTCTGTTATTTCTCTTATTTTTACCAACAGATGTGTATGTGCCACGGTGGAACTCAAGATAAAGCTCGCCAACCCAGCGGGGAAGCTTGGGGTCATTTTCCATCTTTTCTTTCATACGGCTTACATAGTCCCCTGCAAACTCGATTTTTGTTGCAGGAATACCGGGAAGACCGTATTTCATTCGTCTGTGGAATTCAATATCCTCATCCTTGGGGCCGCCGCCGCCATCTCCTCTGCCGAATGTTACAATTGTGTTGGAGTTAAGCTCCTTTGGCTCATATCTGTCATAAGAGCCTTTAATATATGAGGGGGTAAGTTTTGGGGTATAAGTTGTTCTTCTGAATCTGCCGCCAGCAAGGTCAACAGCTGTAAGGAATGTTGAGAAAACACTTGTGCCGTCAATACCGTACCAGTTAAAGTTATCGTACGGCATACGGTCAAACTCGTTCCAGCTGATTTTTGATGTTACGAATGAATCAATACCACATTTTTTAAGAATCTGAGGCATTGCGGCACTGTAGCCGAAAACATCGGGAAGCCAGAGAATGTGGTTGTCGATACCAAACTCTTCTTTAAAGAATCTTTTGCCAAAAAGGAACTGTCTTACAAAGCTTTCACCGCTGATAAGGTTGCAGTCTGCTTCAACCCACATTCCGCCCTCGGCTTCAAAGCGACCCTCTTTAATATACTCTTTGATTTTTTCGTAGTATTCGGGAATCTCTTCTTTTACATATTCAAAAAGCTGAGGCTGGCTTGACATGAACTTGAACTCAGGATATTTTTCCATAAGAGCGCAGACACTTGAGAATGTTCTCTGTGCCTTTTCTCTTGACTGCTGATAAGTCCAGCGCCATGCAACATCAATGTGAGTATGACCGATACAAGATGCTACCTTTCCGACTGTGTAGCACTCTTTTTCATAAAATTCTTCTGAAAGATATTTGCTTGCTTTCTTTGCACTTTCAATGAAATCTTCACTGCCGGGTCTTCTCCAGTCAAGCATCTTAACTGCGTTATGCAGGCAGGTTTTGATTGTTACATAATCCTTTGAATTTGAATCAAGAAGCTCAAAAGCCATAAAGGGAGTGAAAATATCATAATAGAGCTTTTCAACATCACGCTGGAAAAGGCAAAGCTCACAGTGAAGCTCTGAAATCTGACCGTGAGGAGTTGAATATGCGTAAACATGAATATCCTGCTCTTTTTTATTTGAATCGAGCTTTAAATAACGGTGCTGTGAATCAATGCCACGGATGAACTTGCCGTCAACATAAGCCATATACTGTGGCTCCCACTGCTCGTTATTTTTATCTGTTGAGCTGATATAAAGCTCAAGGTCTTTACCAACAAGCTCGTCTGGAATTGTGATTTTTTTAAAGAACCATCTGTGCTCTTCAACATCTGTTCCCCAGCGGTCAAGCTCGCCAAAGTCCTCCCAAGTGTCGTCAACCTCGGGCACAATGTTATTCTTTTTATAACCGCACTTTTTGGTTTTGAAGCCTGAAATTTTTATTCTTACAGGCGTTATCTGCTCTTCAATTTTTTCGAGCATGGTTTCAATTTTTTCAACTGTAAGGTCGTTAAGCATAAATTTACCCCATTAAACTATAGATTTTTTCAACTTCCGCAGATTTTGAATAATCATTTGCAGAAACATTTTGCTGAATTTTATTTTGCTTTTCTTTATCATTTATATAATCGGCTATTCCCTTTGCACAGCCGCTGTTTTCAAGGGGAACGATAACTCCGTCAGCCCCGTTTTCAACCTGACCGTGTGCGGTGGAATATTCGGTTAAAATAACCTTTTTTGAAAGGATGAGTGCTTCATTCACAGTAACTGCGTTGCCCTCAAACCTTGATGGCTGAATGTAAAAATCGCATCGCTTTATATAAGGATAAGGATTATCTTTTTTACCTAAAAGAATAACTCTTTTTTCCATCCCTGCCTCGGAAATTTTATTTTTAATAAGTTCCTCGTCTGTGCCGTAGCCGACAATATACCACTTTGCGTTTATGCCGTAATTTTCCACAAGTTCTTTGCAGATAAACGGAACATTGTCAAAATTCTTTGCAACGCAATATCTGCCAACAGAAAGTAATTTCACAGAGCCATCGTCGGGCATTTCATCCTGCGGCACAAACTTTTCGCTTTCAGCTTTTATAAACTGCGCTGGGTGCATATTTTCAACAAGCACAATTTTTTCTTCAAGAGATGGGAAAACCTCTGTGAAGTTTTTTGTTACCTCATTTGAAATTGAAGCGATTTTATCGTAGCCCTGCCACATTAAAAGCTCGGACTGAACATCAGTTTCAATTGCCTTGTAGTCAGTGTGAATCCACGCAATTTTAGTTTTGCCCTTTGCCCTGTGCAAAGCATAATAATGGGGAGTAAGAAAGCTTATTACAAGGTCATACTCCTCATTAGAAATCATAGGCATAGCTTTATAAGTGTATCTGTGGCTGTAATTTATAAACACATCGGCTCCGCTTTTATAGCCCATTTGATTTATGAATTTCTCTGCTTTCTTTTTGCCGAGGAACCGACCTGCGGCAACGGCAGGCTGACCGTTTTTGACAACCTGTGAAAAAGGCACACCCATTGAAGCATATGCCGCCTTTTCGGGCAACAGATTAACCTCTTTTGGGATATTACATAAAAGCTCACCGAAATGGCGTTCAAGGAATAAATCCACCTGATAATTTTCATAATCAATATTGTTAAGAAGCCCAAGCAATGCACGCTCCGCACCGCCAAGCTCCATTGTGTGAGAAACAATAAGAATTTTTTTCATTTCATCACTCCGAAAAGTCAAAATAACTCTTTTACATTATAACCGCAGAGATTTGTAATGTCAACAAAAAAGCTATGCTCCAAAGGGAGAATAATTCTGTTTTTGAACACAAAAAATCGGCACAGCTCAATTAAGCCGTGCCGATTTGAAAGGTTTATTTTAACCCTTTGCGCCGTATTCTCCTTTAAGGTAGCCGTCAGCCTCCTGTGCCTTTTCAGTGAAGCTGTTATTTTTCCACCAGCTCCAGACAGCACTTGCCACTGTCATAATATAAGACAGAATATGGGCAAGCGAGTTTTCATCAATGGCATTTCTTGTAACGCCAAACATCACAAGTGCCTGATTAAGAAGCGCCGCAAAAAGAACGATAGTTCTTATCCATGTGGATTTATCCACGCTTTTTAAGTTAAGCTTATTCATCTGTTCCCCCCTTTTTTATTTGCCACAAGTTCATCTATTCTGTGGTGAGCAGATTTCACTGAATCTTCAACGCTCACCATTCTTTCAACAAGGTTGTTGTGCTTTTCCACCTTTTTTTCAAGCTGAGATATTCTGTAAGTTGTCAGCCTGCTTGACGCAATTATTCCTCCCATTGTGCCAATAAGCGTTCCCGAAAAAGAGAGAAAAGCTATCACTGTTTCATTTGTCATATTAAAGCTCCGTGCAATAATCAAGGTCAATCCAGCCAGAGGGAGTTTTGCCCCAGCAACGGTTTTCTACCTGCGAAACATCGCAGACAACACCCTTGACATAGCCGTTACATTCATAACCGCAAAGGGCTTTTATCTGCCTTTGAGCTTCACGGGTCAGGCTGCTGAATTTTCTCACTGCATATGATATTGCCGCTCCTGTTCTGACATTGAGAATATCAGCTGTTACCTTATAAGCTCCTGCTCTTTTAGGCGCAGGCTCAGTGTAATTGTTTGAAAAAATTTCTGGGTCTTCATATTTGTTTGTGTCAAGGTCTTTAACACCTAAATGAAGATGAATCCCCGTTGCCTTACCTGTCATGCCCGTTGTGCCAAGCTTTGTTCCTTTCGCAACACGCTGACCTGCCTTCACCGATATTGAATCAAGATGATAATGAAGCAGTTTTTTGCCGATTCTGGGGTAACTTATCCATATGTAATTTGCGCCGTCTGCCGCCGTTCCGCAAGAGAGAATTATGCCATCCTCAAGGGCAAACTGGGGAAGCTTTTTGCCGTTTGTGCCATAATCCGCCCCGTTGTGGAATGATGAAGTATCACCCGCAGAGGTGGAAATCACCGCCCTTTTGCCATAGGGCGATGTGAGATAATTGCTTTCATAATTAAAAATTATGTCTGTAACATGGCTCAACCAACTGCACCTCCGCTATCCAGCATACTGAGTGCAAGAGCAACGGGCACTGTTTCTGTTTCGTTTGCCCCTCGTCTTACCCTGACGGACACCTGATTGGTTGAGATGATTGTGCCTGCATTGTTTATACCCACAACGCCTATTTTAAGCACACCTGCTGTTCTCAGCACCTCCTCGGGTATTGTGCAATATGAGCCTGTGAGAATTTCTTTATATTCCTCGCCGTTTCCTTTTGAGAAAACAATTGTTTTTGAGAATGTGTTCCATTCAGAATCAAAACTGAAAAGGCATTTATCATATCGGCAGCTGCCGCTTGCAGGCATTGTGCCGCCTGAATAAGATAATTTGTTGCCGTTTACAGTTAAGCTGATGTTATTCATGGGCATCCCTCCCTTCGGTAATAATTCTGAAGTTTATATGCGGTTTCCATAAGATCTCTTTTCTGACTATAGAAAACAAGCCTTTTCTGCTTGAGAATGAGGCATTTTCTATAATCTTTTTCGGCTGTTGCAACCTTAAGGTCGTGTGTGCATTTTTTAATCAGGTAGTCCATCCTCTGCGCCGCTTCAAGATATTCAAGTCCCAGCTGGGTTAATGTTTTTTCCATTTTATCTCCCCGTTTCCGTTGTTAAATTCAAGCGTAATTTTTGTTTTGAATGCCTTGCTGTAAGCTGCAAGCTCCGCAAGGGTCGGCTGGCTGTTTGATTCTTCTTTTTTAATCAGTTCCTTTTCTTCAATCCCCAAAGCCGCTGCCGCAAGTGCAGTTTCAGCTCCGAAAGTCAGTCGGATGTCTTTGAGCGCACTTTCAAAGTTTTGCCCCTGTGCGCTTTTTGCTTTCAGGATTCTTCGTGATTCATCAATCACCGCCGGCATAATGTCTGCCGAAGGAAGTGAGCGCAGATACATAATAACAGGCTCCAGATATTCTTTTAAAATATTCTGCGCCTTTGCCCGTGAGGAGTACACTGTCCTCACAGACACCGATAAATTCTGCGCCGTTTCGGCAGGGGTTATATCATTAAACCAATAATCCTTCAAACAACATTTCTGAATTTCGGTGAGTTTGTTTTCTATAACATAGTTCACAAGTCGTGAAACAGAAACAGTTCTGATTCTGTTGACATATGAATCTATAGTTTCCAGACTTTCATCAGCTTCATAGCCACATTTTTTCATTTCTTTAAGGGCAAATTCAGCTTCAGTAAGTAAAATTGAGTTATCCGTTATTGTGTTCACCTCTTACCTCCTTTGAGCGGCGAATACCATATGCTAATTGAATAGCACATCTATTATTATAAGAACATTTGTTCGGTTTGTCAATAGTTTTTCTGTTTTTAAAGCTATTCTATTGACATAAATAATAGAATAGCTCATAATAATATAAGAGCAATCGTTTTTGGAGGACAGGAAAATGAACAACATAAAAGCACTCAGAACAGAGAAAAACCTCACTCAATCAAGGCTTGCACAGCTGTGCGGAGTTCACCAGACAGCGGTCAGCCAGTGGGAAAAGGGCAGAACCAAGCCCGACACTGAATCGTTGAGAATTCTTTCTCAGGTGCTCGGTGCTTCAATCGACGCAATTCTCGGCGGCAGAGATACCACCTCAGGCGGAATTAAAATCCCTGTGCTCGGCTATGTGAGAGCAGGCATTCCTGTTGAGGCAATTGAAGAGGTTGTGGATTATGAAGAAATATCACCATCCCTTGCAAAAAGCGGCGAATTTTTTGCCCTATATATTAAAGGAAACAGTATGGAGCCAAAAATGTATGAGGGCGATGTTGTAATCGTCAGAAAGCAGGCGGATATTGACAGCGGTGATGTTGCAGTTGTGCTTGTTAATTCAATGGACGCAACTGTAAAAAAGGTTGTAAAAAAAGGAACGGGCATTTCGCTCATTCCCTTTAACACAGATTACTCTGTTATGGATTTCAGTGCAGAGGATATTTCACGCCTGCCTGTTTCAATTGTTGGCAAGGTTGTGGAATTAAGAAGAAAATTTTAAGTGGAAAAATTCTCACTTGTATTTTTAAGCATTATGTGTATAATATGATATACAACATCAGGAGGTATGTATATGAATTCTGTTTGTTCAGTTATTCTTGCAGGTGGCGAGGGTACAAGAATGAAATCGTCAAAACCAAAGGTAATGGCACAGGTTCTTTTTAAGCCAATGATAAACTGGGTTATTTCAGCGGCTCAGGGTGGCGGAGTTGAGGACATCTGCGTTGTTACAGGCTACAGGCACGAAATTCTTGAAGAGCATCTTGACGGCAAATGCGCAACTGTTTTTCAGTCCCAGCGACTTGGCACAGGTCATGCGGTTATGCAGGCAAAGGATTTTATAAAGGAGCATATTGACGGCGATGTGCTTATCCTTAACGGCGATGCTCCGCTTATGGATTCTGAAACAATCAGCAACGCTCTTCAGTTCCATAAAGAAAACGGCAACTGCGCAACTGTTATTTCTGCAAAGGTGGCTAATCCTTTTGGCTATGGCAGAATCCAGCGAAGTGATGACGGTCTGCTTCAGAAAATTGTTGAGCAGAAAGAAGCCACTGAGGAGCAGAAAAAGATTGACGAGGTAAACTCTGGTGCGTTCTGGTTCAGTGCAAAGGCACTTTTAGCTGCACTTGACACACTTGCAGAGAATCACACAGACGCTTCAAAAGAATATTATCTGACAGACGCTATTGAAATCATCCTTTCAAAGGGTGGCAAAGCGGCAGCATTCACTGCGAAAACAGCCGATGTTGTTCTTGGTGCAAATGACAGAGCACAGCTTTATGAGCTTAACGAAATTGCAAGAAAGCAGATTCTTGTTAAGCACATGAAAAACGGTGTTTCAATCCCCTGCATTGACGGAGTTATCATCAGCCCCGATGCTGAAATCGGCGCAGATACTCAGATACTCCCCGGCACAATTATCAAAGGCAAATGCACAATCGGCAAAGAATGTGAAATTGGTCCCAACAGCCTTATTGAAAACTCTGTAGTTCATGACGGGGTTGAGCTTAACAGCACTCAGGTTTATTCATCTGAGGTTAAGGCTGGCGCACATATCGGTCCGTTTGTAAGAATCAGACCCGATTGTGTTGTTGGTGAAAATGTAAGAGTCGGCAACTTCGTTGAGCTTAAAAATGCAAGAATCGGCGAAAAGACTTCTGTTTCTCACCTTTCTTATATTGGTGATGCTGAATTTGGCAAAAACATCAATGTTGGCTGCGGCTGCGCAACAGTTAACTTTAACGGCAGAGATAAAAACAAAACAATTGTTGGCGATAACGCATTTATCGGCTGCAGCACATATCTTGTTGCCCCCGTTGAGGTTGGCGAAAACGCCTTCACTGCCGCAGGCTCTGTTATAACAGAGGATGTGCCGAAGGATGCCCTTGCAGTTGCACGCTCAAGGCAGGTTGTCAAAGAGGATTGGGTAAATAAGGTTAAGCCATACAGATGGCAGAAAAAGGAGGAAACAAAATGAAAAGTAAATTTTTAAAAGCTATCAGCCTTTTATGTGTATTTTCAATTATGGGTTCATTTTGCAGCTGCACAGTAAGCAGAAGCGGCGGCAGCGAAAAGAAGCTTGACTCAAACAAAGATGGTGGAGTTATTGACTACAGCAATCTTTCACAGAAAGACGGCACTGCCGTTTATACTTATAAATTCACTGCTCCTGACGGAAAAGAAAAAACAGATAAAGTAAACATTGATTTTGAAAACACAGACAAAATTGAAATCGGTGAAACAGGCGATATTAAGAGCGACCGTTTCTCTTCAACTGTTGGTGAAAGAGATTACCATATGACACCCGAAGAGATTGAAAAGGCAAAAGATGAAAAGTCAGATTTTCAGGAGTTTTCTTTTATTGAATATATTGAGAATAAATCAAACAAAGCAATGGCTTTCAGAAGCATAAAGGTTGATTATAACGGCAAAAAAGACATCTGGATTAAAACATCTCTTGATGCTGAATTTGCTATCGTTCCAGGTTCAGTTTATCCTGTTTATATTCTTGGCATTGCAGATATGGAAAAATATGATGAAAAAGCACTTGAAGAAGCATTCAAGGATATTTCTATTCAGCTTGAATACACACTTGTTGACAGCACAATGGGCGACATTGACTGGGACAACGCTCAGATCAAAACCATGGATATTCACTAAGAGGTTAAGATGTTTTTAAAGAAAAAAGAGTTTTCAGATTCTTCTGCACCCGAATTTCTTATTGTGGGTCTTGGCAACCCTGGCGATAAATATGAATACACACGCCACAACACAGGCTTTCTCACATTAGACAGGCTGGCAACAGAAGAAGATTTTAAAATCAACAAAATCAAATTCAAATCGCTTATGGGCGAGGTTAAGCTTAACGGGCACAGGTGCATTGTTATCAAGCCCCAGACCTTTATGAATAACAGCGGTGAAGCTGTCAGAGAGGTATGTGCTTTTTATAAAATTCCGCCCGAAAAGGTTATTGTTATTTTTGACGATATTTCTCTCCCCTGCGGAAAGCTGAGGGTTCGCCGAAAAGGCTCTGACGGAGGACACAACGGCATT
Source organism: Acutalibacteraceae bacterium (assembly GCA_045598085.1). Lineage (GTDB taxonomy): Bacteria > Bacillota > Clostridia > Oscillospirales > Acutalibacteraceae > CAG-488. The sequence goes on along the minus strand of JAZLLI010000047.1, from coordinate 63,921 downwards.
AAAAGCATTATCTACCATTTAAAGAGTGATGCTTTTCCGAGAATCAAGGTTGGTGTTGGCGCAAAGCCTCACCCCGATTATGACCTTGCAGACTGGGTGCTTTCCACTTTTAAAAAGGACGAAATGGAAGAGCTGAAATCCGCCATTGTCAACGCCTGCGAGGCTTTAAGGCTTATTGCAGACGGCAAAACAGATTTAGCGATGAACAAGTTTAATTAACATAAAAAACAGCCCCGTAAGGCACTTGCTTTACTGAGCTGTTTTTGTTATAATCAGTGTTACATTCCCAGTGTGTTTGAAATCGAGTCAATGAAATTGCCTGCATTTTTTGCGGCTTTATTCATCATCTTACGGTATTTATGGCTTGAAGAACCCATTACAAGGCTGCCCATTGCTGCCACCGCTCCGCCTGCAAGCATACCGAAGCCTACAGATTTAACAACTGCTGATGTTTTTTTCTGCATCTTAATTCCTCCATTATATTTTCTATTATTATCTGAAGAATTAAGCTGAATATTCTATTAAACCGAAAGAAGAATTTGAAAATGTCTGTTTTAAATATTGTTTTAGTTGAGCCCGAAATTCCACAGAACACAGGCAACATTGCAAGAACCTGCGCCGCAACAGGTGCAAGGCTTCACATAATTGAGCCAATGGGTTTCACAATTGACGATAAAAAATTAAAAAGAGCAGGTCTTGATTACTGGCATCTGCTTGATATTACATATTACAAAAACCTTGATGATTTTTTCTGCAAAAATCAGGGCAATTTTTACTTTTTCACCACAAAGGCTCTTAACAGATATTCTGATGTGAAATACGAAGATAATTCATATCTGTTTTTTGGCAAAGAAACAAAGGGGCTTCCAGAGGATTTGCTTTTTAACAATCCCGAAAACTGCGTAAGAATCCCTATGATAAACAATGCCGCCGCAAGAAGCCTTAACCTTTCAAACTCTGTTGCAATTGCCGCATATGAGGTGCTTCGCCAGTGGGATTTTCCCGAGCTTCTTTGCGAAGGCAAGCTTACAAAATTTAACTGGGCAGATGCTGAGGACGCTTCTGTTTAAGAAACACAAAACAAATTGTTGAAAAATAGATAAATATGTGATAGAATGATTTGAGGAGGCGGTTTTATGGGTTACTGGTTATGTATGCTTGTTATTGTTCTTATTATTCCTGTTTTGCTTATAGTATTCGGTCAGCACTTTTATAAAGATGGTGCACCTAAAAAGATAAACACTGTTTTTGGTTACCGCACACAGCGTTCAATTAAAACTTGGGATAGCTGGTCTTATGCACACAATCAGCTTGGCAAAATTTGGCGGTTGGCAGGCCTTATTCTTATCCCTGTTTCAGCGGGAATTTTTGCGCTGGCTTTTAACAAAAATGTTGACGAAATCAGCATTTTTACAATTCTTGTTCAGGCTCTTCAGATAGTTGCAATTATCATCACAATTCTTGTTGTTGAAGGGCGACTTAAAAAGAATTTTGATGACCGTGGCGCAAGAACCGAAGAATCAATTGCAGCTGAGCTTGAAGCAATTGATAAAAAAGAAAAGAAAAAAGCTGAAAAGGCTGAGAAAAAATCAAAATAAAAACACAAAAAGTTTTGGGGATTACCGATTAAGGCAATCCCCATTTTATTTATAAATCAAATTTTTCTTTAAGAATAGCGGTAAGATTTTTCGCTATTTTTTTATGCCCGTCTCTTCTTGGGTGAAGCGGTTCAACAGGCACCCAGCCGTTGGAATCAATATAGAGAATATCGCAGCTGTTCTTCTGGTTATATTCCTTAATGAACTCGCCCAGCTCCACATGATATGCACCGCAGAAAGCAGAGAGAGAAATAAGCTGTGATGAGGGATTTTTCTCTCTGATTACATCAAGGAGATGTGCATACTCTTCAAGATATTTTTCTGCGCCTGCTCCTCTGTCATTTGCACCGTGATTTATAAGAATATAATCAGGTGCGCCGTATTCAACCTCTTTGCCCTCAAAGCAATAGGGATAACCGTCTGCCGCCTTTACTGTTCCGCCACATCCGCCGTGGGTAACACCAACTGCACCATATCCCATAAACAGCGGAATGAGATTGAGCTTTTTGGCAGTAAGAAAAGCATAAGTGGCAGTTGAATCATCCTGAAACGGTCTGTTATACTGACCGTTAGTTTTATCGGGTTCTCTGAAATCATCAATCAAAACACCCTCGGTGATTGAATCGCCAACAAACTCAATTGTCTTTCTGTTATCGGGTTCAACATCAGCAATTTCCTCTGCCTCAATGCCCCTTAAAGCAAGCTTGCCAACAAGCGGAGTGTGCCATCTGTGGTGCATTTCAACATTGCCCTTATAAATAACAGTTACATTGTGAACGCCATCGTCCTCTGCTTCAATTCTTACGTATTCCTCTGCGGTTGCTTCAACCTTTGCACCGCCGTCAACCTGAATCCAGATATGACCGTATGGGTGGCAGTTCCAGTAAGTATTAAAAACGAGAACAGCATAATCGCCCTTGAAGCTGAATCTGAAATAAGCTCCGGGAGCTGTGGCGCATTTAGAATTGTCATAATCTGCCCATCTGCCAACAAAATTTATTTTATCAGTTTTATAATCGTAAAACATTTTTATTCTCCTTTGATTATTCTGAATTCGCTTACGAGAAATCCTCTTGTAGGCTCGGTTATAAGTGCTGAAATTTTGCCGTCATTTATAATTTCGGCAGGGATTTTATAAATAGCAGGGATGTAACCTGCTGGAAGAAGTGCTTTCATTTTTTCATCAATTTCTTCTGAATAAGGTACACCGTGATAAATCTCTTTGCCGTTTATATTCACGCAAAAATCAACCGCATTTTCTTTGAACTTTCTGTTGAAATATGTAACCTCTAAAATGTAATTCTGATTCTTCTCAACATCAAAATCAAATCTTAAACTGTAATGGTCATAAAGATTCAAAAGGCTCATTGGAACAGTGCCGTCATTCTTTGGTGAATCGCCCTCAAAATCCATATAAAATTCGCCAACCTGCGGTGTAAGCTTATTAACACCGTCAAGTGCAAATGAGAAATAAACTTCGCCGTCATTCACGCAATTTCTTTCAATAAGCTTTTTGATTTTTTCGGCATTCTCACCGCTTTCAACGGCTTTAAGAAGATACGCTCTGTCTGTAACAGGTCTGTCGATTGTTTCAAGGGTACAGCCACGCTCCCAGCTCTTGCCGAAATAATTTGCAACATCAAGCTGCATACCGATAAGTCTGTTAAGGTCGGCAGCGTGAGCGTCAATTTTCTCACGAAGTTTTTTGTATTCGCAATCAAAATCTTTTGAAAGAATTTCTTTTGCGCCATCAACATCGCCTGCAAAAATTTTTTCTTTTGCTTTTTCAACAAGGTCAGTTTCAAAAATGAATCTGCGTCTTACAAGTGCATCACATTCCGCTCTGAAAAGGCACATAATATATCTGAAATTTTCGTTAACCTCGGGAGTGTCCTCACCGATTTTCTGAAGTGCAGAAAGTGTCTTTTCAATGCCGTCATTCTGTGCAGGATGCCCCACCCAGTTCTCTTCAAGATTAAGGATACATTTTGCAAAATTCTTTGCATCAATTTTCCACAGATACATTCTTGAATAGTCTTCAAGTGCTTCCTCCGCTGTGCATGATGAATCAAAATCACAGGCACTGAAAATAATTTTATTTACATCGTCATTTATTCCGTCAGAATATGAAACACTGCCGCAAAGATATTCTTTTGTAATATCGTGCAGGTGCTTGTATTCACGGGGACGGGGGTTAATGCTTTCACGGCTGAGAGTTGAAGCGAAAACATAGCTCCAGTCATTCTCTTCAAAATGAACGGGATATTCACTTCTTACATTGTGGGTAACATCGGGATAAAATCTTATGGGATATTTCTGCGGAACGCACTCTCGAAGTTCAGGCAAAGTCATTGCGTGATTTGGTCCGAAAATAATACCCTCAAGGAAGTCGGGACATTTCTTGATTTCTTCTGCAAACTTTTCGCCCCAATCCTCATATTCGTGAGGAGCCTGTGCGGAAATCCATATTTTTAAATTTGGATGATATTTTTTCACCGCTTCTTTAATTTTTCTGCAACGCTCAAAAAGCTCGTGTGGCATAAGGTCGCCAGGGTCGCCGCCAGGAACGAACAGGCAATCAAGCTTCGGGAGAACTGAATAAGCCTCAACTGCAAGGCGCACCGCTGTTTCGTCATCCCTGCTTTTTGATTCAGGATGCCACGAGCACATATCAAGGTCAAGCTCTTTGCAGATAGCAGATGTTACGGCAAGCATTTCGTTGCCGCTCATTGCCATAATTGAGTTTTTGTCCTCTTCTTCGCCAGGGATTCCCTCATAAATATTTGCACCGAATGCCATTATATCAAGGAAATATCTGCGATACTGCTGTGCGTCCCACAAATCGTATGTATTATTTGCATCTCTGTAGCCAATCTGATGACCTCTGACGGGCATTTCAGGTGAATATTCACCGCAGATGTCTTTCACAAGCTCCGCCTTACCGTCAGTAAAAACCGCCTTTCTCAAAAACATTGAGTAAGCATAAATCAGACCTCTGAGCCTGTGAGCGGAGAAAAGAAGTCCACCGCACTTTTCACTTATAGAAAAGCTTTCGCAATCAGAGGGAGCTGAAATTTCAAAAAAGAAAGGTGCTTCACTTTCTTCGCAGATTTCAAAGCACTTGCCTGTTCTCATTTTTAATTCGTCTGCAAAAAGCTGAGCCGCTTTAACAGCCACATCGCCCTTTGCTGAAATAATGTTGTTTTTAATTTCAAAATTCATAGAATCACAATCCTTGCAAAATTCTTAAATATATTGTATCATAATAAAAGAGCATAAACAATAGGAGATTTTGCGATGATAGAAAAAATTACAGAACAGAATGTGTGGGATGTGCTTAAAAGCACAGAGCTTCCCATTATTCTTTACGGCATGGGCAACGGTGCCGATATGGTCATTGACGAGCTCACAAAAAGAGGTATTCATTTTGCAGATATTTTTGCAGGTGATGCCTTTGTAAGAGGTCAGATTTTTCACGGAAAAAGAGTAAAAAAATACAGTGAAATCTGCGAAGAATACGACGACTTTTTTATTGTGATGTGCTTTGCAGTTCACGATGATGAAACAATTGAATTTATTAAAAAAATTTCTTCTGAGCATCCGTTTGTTGCGCCAAATGTTCCTGTGGCAGACAGCGGAGTTTTCACCCGTGAATTTATCGAAGAGCATGACAGCGAGTTTGATAAAGCATACGCACTTCTTGCAGACGATGAATCGAGGCAGAACTACATCAACATTTTAAACTTTAAAGTCAGCGGAAAAATCCAATATCTTTTTAATTCTGAAAAAGATAAGAGCTATATTTATAACGAAATTTTTCATCTTGGTGAGGATGAAGTTTTTGTTGATTTAGGTGCTTATGACGGCGACACTGTGAGAGAATTTATTGACCTTACAAATGGAAAATATAAAAAGATTTTTGCACTTGAAGCTGATGCAAAAAATTACAAAAAGCTTTTAAAAAATACTGAAGAAACTGAAAATATTTTTACATATAATCTTGCCGCATGGGATAAAAAAGAAACCCTCCTTTTTGAAAAAAAGAAAGGCAGAAATTCAAAGCTTTCAAAGAGCGGAAATGTTGAAGTTGAAGCAACGGATATTGACTCGCTTATGGGCGAAAAATTCACACTTTTAAAAATGGATGTTGAGGGAAGCGAAGAGAAAGCAATCACAGGCGCTCAGGAATCCATTAAAAAATATCTGCCAAAGCTTTATATGTGTGCATACCACAGAAACAGTGATATGTACGCCATTCCCCTGCTTGTAAATTCTATTTGTGAAAATTACAAATTTTATTTTTATCATCACAGGTATATCCCTGCGTGGGAATCAAATTTTTATGCTGTTCCTCAGAATAATATATTGTAAACAATATTTTTTTGTGATATAATGCGGCAGAGGTGTTTAAGATGGCGAATCCGAAAAGCAAAGTTCTCCCTCAGATTTTTAATGTTTATCTGTTTGTTCTTGTGGCTCACTGCATTGATGTTTTTGCGCTGAAGCTCAAGGGCGATTCAACAATTTTTGGCACAAACCTTTACGGTCATGTTATTGCAATAATCTGCATTTTTGTTGCCTGCCTTATTAAGAAAAAAGATATAAGGGCATACGGTGTTGACCTCCGACCCAAAAGAATATTTAAAGGTCTTTACAGAGGTGCAATTTTCTCACTTGTTCCCATTGCAATTGTGGCTGGTCTTTTTGAGCTTATTTATATGGCTCTTGGTTTTGAGTGGGCAAAGGTTCAGTTTATTCCTCCCAATTTTAATTATAGTAACGGCGCAGGAATAGTTAAAGCCACACTTATTTATGCTGTTACAATTGCCGTGAGCGTTTTTATGAAAGAGCTGTTTTTCAGAGGCTACGCTTTAAGAAGTGCAAGACCTGTTTATCAGTTCTTTGATGCCAACCTTATTCAGGCAATTCTTTATATTCCCCTTCCCCTTGTGAACCACGCAAGGAATGTTATTTTCAATACATATGGCGATGCTTTTGACAGGCTTCCATTTATGATTGCCGTTGCTGTATTTTATGTGGTTCATGAATTTATGACAGGTATTAAATGGGGTCTTCTTGCAAGAGTCAGCGGTGATATATGGCTCGTTTTCTTTGACCATTATATTTATAATTTCCTTGCATTTTCTCTTTTATTTTCACAGAGCAAAATTTCAAACTGGGAAACAATGATAAAGCTGATGCTTGTTCAGATCATTTCCTTTGCAATGGTTTGGTTTTATTATAAAAAGAAAATGGCAGAAAGAGAAAAGCACAAGCTTCAAAAGGAGCTTGCAGAGATTGAATACCGTCAGAAGCGTGAGCGTGGTGTTGAATCCATTGACGGCATGAAAGAGCAGAATGCTATTAACGCAAAGTCTAACGAAAAGCTTCTTGATGATTTTTCACAGGGCAGCGTTCAGCAAAAGATCAATGAATTTTCGCACGCAAATCTTCATATGCACCACGGCTCATCCTCTTTTTCAGATGATACGCAGGACGATAATCTTGTTGATTTAAAAGATATAAACATCAACGATTTTTATCGTGAATATGCAAAAGAAGTTGAAAAGCGAACACAGAGCAGTAAAGAAAGCGTATCGCAGATTCTTGACGACACTGAAAATTAAATCACAAAAAGGCGCACAGCTCGTTTGAACTGTGCGCTGTTTTTATTTCATTGCAGCATAGCAATAAACCATACCGGCATCATTGAATGAGGTTGTGCCGTTATTGAATGTGCTTTTGTTAACTTTGAATCCGTTTGTTGTAAGAGAAAGACCCTGCGTGCAATAATTGCCCGAAGCAAAGGCAAAATTCATAAAAATTTTTTGCGTACCAAAATTTATTTCAAACGGAGCGCAATCGCTGCAAAAAAGAATTATCATTCTTGGCTTGAAGCCGATTTCAATCGTCCTTGTTGTGGAGCCTGTGCCAAAATATGTGCCCACAAAAAAGGGATTGTTCCACTTGGCTTTATCCTCAGTGGTAACATGAACATCCCCGTTTCTCAGATGTGAGCCGCAAAGAAGCTCTTTATCAAGAAAAGAAATATAGTGATCGTCGGCAGCCTCACCAGGGCAAAAATCTGCGCTGATTTTAAAGCCGCCGCCCAGCACAAGGGCACTGGTGTTTCTGTCAGATTCAATTTCTCCGCAATCAGATTCTGTAATATTCAAATCTGTGCAGAATGTCAGCTCGTCCATAATTTTTGTAAAAATTTCGTGGCAGGCTGAGCCGCCGTATGAATAAGGCACGCAAATGCTGAGCCTTGCATGAATATCTGCCGTTCTGCAATATTCCTGCCTTTCAAGAACACCCTCTGCATTCTCAACAAATTTGTCAACGATTTTCAGCTCCTGTATGCCAACAGCAACAATGGCTCTTTTAAGGGGTACAGCTTTATTGATAGGAGGAAATTCAGTAAAGAAATTTATATCCCTGAGCTGAGGTCTTGTTGAAAGCCAATCAACAATTTTTGAGGGCAGTGCAACTATTGAATCCATTATAACACCTCCACAACTTCTCTGATAATTGCCCATATATAAACGGGCGTATCTGAATAATAAACTTTTTCTGCTCGGTCAATGGTGTATTTAACACCATCAGCCTCAATATGGCCCTGCGTTGTGTCAAAATTTGTAAGGTCATGCTCGGGCGGACCGATATAAAGATATTTGCCCTGATTATCAAAACCGATAACAGTGTAAACACCGTCAAGATAGATTTTGTTTTTATAACGCAGTGGCTGAATAAATCCGTGGAAAATCGGCGAATACCAGCCGTCATCACGAGCAAGTCTTATCTCTCTGCCAAACTTTTTGAACATCGTGCTGATATCAAGTCCGTTCATGTAATATCAACCTTTCCTGCAAAAAAGCCTGTGTCCTCATATAAAGGGGTAAGCTTTTTTAATTCAGATTCATAGAGCTTTCTGGCAGTTTCAAGCTTGCCGTCAACCTCACTGTTCTTTTGCGAAACACTTAAATCACCTGCTTTAAAGGATGTGATTTCACCGCCTGTCTGAGATGATTTCTCTTTAACGCAAAGAAGATAAAACGCCTTTGCCGCAGCCGCATTAAGTATTCTCGGGTCGTCAGTATCTGTTCCGCTTTTCAGCTCTTTAAGGATTGACTCAAAGCACTGGGCACATAAATCAATAGTTTCCTGATTTTCGTCCACCATTGTGATGTGTTTCAGCACCTCATAAACATCAAGCTCGTTTACCATTTATCGCCACCGGAGGTTGCCATAACTCCGCTTGCGCCCTCAAAGATTTTTGCAAAGCCGTTAATTGATGTTATAACCACCTGCTCAAGCTGATGGTCAATAAGCTTGCCGTATTCAACCTCAATATCGCCAACCTTGAGGTGTTCAAGGGCGCAGCTCTTATCAAGGCCAACAATTGCAGAATCAGGCACAAGTCCCTTTGCAGAAATAAGATCAGCACCAAAAGGTGAAATGAGCTTGCCTGTGCCGTGGAAATCAAGACCTGCCGCCGCATCTCTGAACTCTGTCATTTTAACAAGAGTTGCTGCAACCGCAGGGGTTGTAATAAGCGTTGTAAGCTTATAGGGTGAGAAGCCTGCCCAGAAATCAACAAGATTGTTGAAATTAAAGGTGCTGACAGATTTAACCTCGGCAGCGTTTGTGCCGTCTGCGTCATCGCCGTCATAGATTGTTTTCATAGCGTCCGCTGTGATGTTGTGAGCCATTGATGCACCGATTTTTTTAAGTGCAACTGCCACAACATCAAGACGCTGGAAGCGGATAGCATCATAAGATGCAGAGAACATCTTGCCCCTTTTGCGAAGCCTTACAAGTCTGTCGCCGATTGTGTACTGTGCTTCGGGCACAAGCTCACCCTCGGGAAGAGATGTCCAGATTTCTCTTTTCTTTGCGTCTGTTGCAGTGTCATAATCCAGCTTGAAATCAACAGCTCTGTAGTCCATTGAGTCAACATTTGTTGTGGTTGCAACAATGCTGGAAAGATAATTTGCCTCGTCAATTCCGCAGCGGATAACTCTTGTGAGATATTCGGGGAAAAGCACCGCCGCATCAGATGTCTGGAAGAATTTGCCCACAACACTGCTATCGGGGCCAGACACCTTTATATCAAATCTTTTAAGCTGACGCTGGAATGCGTCAAGACCCTCAAGGGCAGTGCCTCTGTAATTTTCAGAGGGGTCTGCCTTTTCGAGCATCTGAGTGAATGTGCAGCCGTTGCCGTACATTCCTTTTTCAAGTCTTAAATTGTCAAAAGACATAAAAAACCTCCTTGTTAAAATATAAAATCGTTGTTTGAGCCGCTCTCTGCCTTAACAGGTGCGCACGCAAGCTGAGGTTCAAGGGGAACCTGCTCTGCCACCTTTGAAACAAGTGATTCACGCAATGCTTTAAGCTCGTCAATATCAAGAGTTTCACACATTTTTTTAACAGAGGCGGAATCGAAATCGTCAAGAATCATTGATGAATAACGGATAATCTGCGCCGTAATATCGTTTTTGTATTCTCTGCCCAAAGCCGCATCTTTCTGAAGCTTTGTGAGCTTTTCGCCCATCTTTTTTGAAAGAACGCTGTCTATCAGGATTTCCCGTCCTGATTTCAAGGATTTTTCGCATTCAGAAAAGGTTTTGGCGACCTTACTTTTTTCAAAACCTTTTGTTACGCCTGCACCTGGCTGGGCAGGTATGGCGACGAAAGACCACTCGTAGGCATCTTTAGGCTCTTTGAGAACGCAATAACAAAGACTGCCGTTATATTCCACGCCCTTGATATGGGTGCATTTTTCACTTCTTAAATCGTTTCCGCAAATTGAGCAGGTATAATTTTCAACGGAACAGCAAACGCTGACCTCCTTTAAAATACCTGCATTTATTTTTTCCATGATGGGGATAGTGTCATCAGTTTTTGGCATATACGCCTTGGCTCTCAGTGCTTTATAAGGCTTGCCCTGTGAAGTCAGCCTGCCCTCTGCGCCCACAACCTCAGCGGAATATATTCTTGCCGTCTGATTTTTGCTTGAATGAACATGGTCAAAAATTCCCGTTACGCCTATAAAAAGCTCGCTGAGCTTTTCAAGTGCCATGTCATCGAAGCAATCGCCGTCCCTGTCAATTTCATTATCGCAAAGATTAACGCTGAATGAAAAAACCTCATCTGCCGAAAGCTCTTTATAGGTTAATTTATTTATCAGCGCCAGCTCCTGTGCTGAAACGCCCTTTGCCTGCGGTTTATAGTTTTCAGCCATTGTTTTCTCCTTTCAGTTCGTTTTCAATTTTCATCCTCTGGGCATCATAAAGCCTTGCCCTGCTCTGCTCAACCTCATCCTGAAGCGTTATGTCATCCCACACAACAGTGGGTCTATCTGCAATACCGTTAAGCTTAAGGTAAGTGTTGCAGATTTTCAGAATAACGGGTGTGAGTATTCGCCTGTAAGCATCAAGCTCGCTTGTGAGCAAATCTGCCTGCTGGCTTGACATTCGCTCGGTTGATGACCATGAAAGACCTAAAAGGAAAGGAGGAATGCCCGTTTTTGCCACTATCTGCTCCAGCATAAGCCTTGCGGGAACTTCGCAGTCAAGTATCTGATTATCTGCGCCAATGGCTTTGATTGAAACATCGCCAACGGCAACAAAATCTCTTACGGGGCCGCCTGCTTTCATAGCTTCGCCCCATTCCTTTGCAACCTGCTGTGCTCGTTCTCTGGCATAGGCTCTGTCCATTACATCATTCTGAGGCTTGTATGTAACGGCATAGCGGACATTGCCTGCTCTCTCCCAGTTTTCACCGATTGTGGTGAAAATTTTTGTGATAATTCCGCTGACAAAAGGCAATCCTTTCAGAAGCGACACACCGCAAATGCTGTCCCCCTCAGGGTTAAGCACCGATAAAAGCACAAGATTCTGATATTTCACAGGTTCAACCATTCCTAAGGAGCCTGTGCAGACAAGAGTTTTCATGCCGTCATCACTCTTTTTAAGCTCAATGTTTCTTAAATCCGCATTAAAAAGAGCGGCAAGATTTCCTCTTTTATCTGTTACCATTTCACCAACTGCCGTGCCATAGGTGAGAAGCTGCTCAAAATAAGAGGAGATAAACTCATAAATGCCGTATCTGTTTGAGCCAACTGGGATTTCACCTAAAAAGCTGTTGATTTTCTCTGTGTTTTTTTCATCGGTACATTCTATTCTGAACCCCACTGTAAGGCGGACAAGCTTGTAAATTGCCGCATCAATTATGGGGATTGCCTCACGAAGCTCACGGTAAAGGCTTGTGTAGCCGTTAAAAAGCGGAACATAGCCGTTTAAGAAGTTGAACGGATTGGGCTTATATGTCTGCGGCACCGATACAGCCGTTTTAGATTCAGAAAGTCTTTTTAAAAGTCCCAATTCTGTTTCTCCTTTCTGTCAACACTCAGGGCGAAAAAATCGCTTTCAGGTCTGTTTAATGCCGTTGCAATGAAATAACGCATATCGTCCATTGCGTGGTCATTCTCTTTAAGAGGTGCATCCCTCAACGATTTTTCGTCCCATCTGTAAAGTGAAAATTCTCTCAGAATATCGTGGCATTTTGGCGATATAAAAAACTCTCTTTTTTTAAGAGCGTCAGAAACCAGCCTTATGCCGTCAACAACATCATTTTTGGCTGGAATAACCTTGAATTTCCCCTCACGGCGGATACACTGAATAAAGCTGGCGGCGGAGGGGTCAACAATAATCGCTTCGATTTCTCTTTGCCCTGCAAGCTTATCGATTGCAAGGTAATGCTCAAAATCGGTTTTCTGCTCCCCTTCCCTGCGTGAATCATAATAGTATTCATCTATTCTGTACCACTTGCTGCCAAATCTTCCCCAGAGCCCTGCCGAGCATGGGTTCACTGTTCCGTAGTCGCAGGAAATATAATATTCCTCTGCTTCACCTTCGGGTGGCTCTTTAACATGAATATCGTGGCTGAACATCGGGTAAACAGTGCCATAGGCGGCAACCCATTTGCCCTCCACAAATCTCTGATAAAACGCTCCCGAATAAAGAGATTCATATCGCTTTCTGATGCTGTCTGAAAGACCGGGATTATCTTTCATTGTGAAGTGAAGATAAAGGCAGTTTTTCTCTTGTGCTTTCTTTATCCATTCCTTATAAAACCAGTGCATTGGATGCTCTGGATTACAGTTAAACCAAAGGCGTGAATTTTCGAGGGAGCATCTGGCGATCGCCTGCTCCACAAAGGAGCGTGGCATAAGCGCCACCTCGTCAAGTAGAATCCCGCCTAAAGTCATACCCTGAATAAGCGAAGCTGAGCCTTCATCTTTTCCACCAAAAAGATAAAACCTGTTTGTTCTGTTCCTGTATGATATTTCCATAAGATTCTTTGACATTTTTTCTTTACATTCAAAACCGAGGGAGGTAAGTAAAGGCTTCATTGGCACAATTAAATTTCGTTTTAATGATGCAATGGTTTTGCCGCAAAGAGCAAATGAAGTATCGTTGAAATCATAAAAGGACCAGATAATAAACGAAAGGGAGGTGCAGACGGTTTTGCCAGAGCGAACTGCGCCATCACAGATAATTGCATCCTTTTCTCTGTAAGGCGATGTTCTGCTCCACCAGTTAAGAACGGTGAGCTGTTTTTGTGAGAACTTTTCAAAATTTGCCGCTGTGCTATTCCGCATTAAAATCCTCCTTTAATGCAGCGGCACTTTTTTCAATTGCGTCATAAAAGGCTGGCGTTTCACCGCCGCCCTGTGAGGATGAAAGCTCCTGAAGCTTTTCAAGGGCTTTAAGGCGGTCAAAGAATTTTATTTCAATTCCACCGCCCTTAGGCTTTTTAATTTCGCTCACATTTAAAAGGTCAAGGTTCTCAATTTCCATTTCGCCAAGAGTTTCGGCATCGCACAAAACAAGTGAAAAAGCGTCTGCCGCCGAGCCGAATGCAAGATTACGGTATCCGCTGACAATTTCTTTTTCACTGACAGGCATCACAGAATCAAGTCTTTCAATTTCCGATTGAATATCAGTTCTGCATATAAGCTTTGCAGCCGCTCGTTTTGCAAAGACTCCGTAGCCTGCGTTTGCCGCCGCCAGCCGTGGGCTTCTGCTTTGACAAAAATAAAAGCAAAAAAGCCTTTCTCTTGGTTTAAGTTTGTTATCCATTTGCGCTCCTTTCGCTGAAAGGCACTGAGTGTTTTTGATGACGCCTTTCATCCTTACTTTAAAATTCACCTTTTGTGAATGAAAAAACTGCAAAAAATAAGGGAGAATTAAAAAATCTCCCAAAAAATTTGTATATTTTCTTCACTTGTGCCATTTTAAAATATATGATATATTATTTTTACCAATTATATTATGAGGAGCGGGTAAAATGAAAAATTTATTTAAGCGTACTTTGGCACTTGTTATGGCTCTCGTTTTGCTTATGGGCGGTTCAGTTTCTGCCGCCGCAATATCTGCAATGAGCCGCAAAAACGACTACATCACCACATACAAAAATTATCAGAATGCAGGAACATTCATTATTGACTCTGGTAAAACCACAACCGTTACTGTGCCAAAAATTTACAGCGGTGCAAAATATTTTGAGTTCTATTCTGATGACGAAAACATTATATCTGTTGCAGGCGATATGAAGCTTCGTGGTGTAAGCAGCGGTGCAACAATCATAACAATTTATGAGTATGACAAAAACCATAATCTCATCTGGGCAATCACCTGCATAGGCATTGTTGTTGATTCAACAAGCAAGGCGGCAAAGGGCACACTTTCAGCCGCTTATGACATGACAGTAAATATGAATTATAAAGACACAACATATATTTCACCCAGTGTTAAAACAAACGGAGATGCTTTTACATACATCATTCTCCCCAATCATTTTTATGGGGATGCTGTTTCAATTGAGGGCAGTGATTGCGTCCGTGCCATAAAAAAAGGAACAGACACATTCTCTGCAATTGTTGTTGACACAAAAGGCAACTACAAAATTGTTGATGTAACATTCAATGTAAAATTCACATTTGTTCAGTGGATTATCTGGATTTTATTGCTTGGCTTTATATGGTATTGATAAAACATTATAATTAACAAAAATCACCGCAAAGATTTCACTCTCTGCGGTGATTTTTTTATATTACTTTTTATCGTTTAGTCCCTGCATATAAGAAATTGCACGGGCTTTATTTATTTCATCAAGTCTGTTAAAAAGGCTCAAGCATTCGTTTTCAGAATCATTCAGATTTCTGTTGCTGATGTTTTTATCTGTCAACCCCATAATGTAATCTATTGAGCAATTAAAAATCTCTGACAGCTTCAATAAAGATTGAAAACTGGGATAGCATTTTCCGTTTTCGTATGCACTGATGGATTCCTGCGACACCTCAAGCTCTATGCTTAAATAAATCTGCGACATATGACGCTGTTTTCTCAACTCTCTGATTCTGTTTTGCATACTAACACCCCTGACGATATTGTACTAATAAAATTTTACAATATGTACTTGTATTCTTTAGGAATGTATGTTATATTATTTTACAAATTGTAATTGTATTTTGCCCGATTACCGCAAAATTATAAGGAGTGATTGAAATGAGAAAGGGTTTAAAACGAATTTTTGCACTGTTTATGGCGCTCATTATGCTTATGGGTGGCTCACTTTCCGCCGTTGCCGCCAATGAAATGAGCCGTGAAAACGACTATATAGATTGTTTATCTGATATTGAATTTGAGGGAACATTCTATATTGATATTGACGGCTATACCGCTGCCGATGTACCAAATGTTTTCCGTGGTGCAAAATATTTTGAAGTTTATTCAGACGATGAAGAAATTGTATCTGTAACAGACGATAATGAGCTTTACGGTGAGTGCTGTGGTGCAACAATCATAACTTTCGATGAATATGATAGAAACCACGATTATATCGGTTCTGTTTATTGCCTTGCCATTGTTCGTGATGATTGGGATAAGAAAGCAAAAGGCTCTTTAGTAGAAGCTTATGATATGTATTACTCTTTAAATTATAAAGATGTAACATATCTCGCACCCGATGTTAAAACCCGTGGTGATATTTGCACATATATTATTCTTCCGTCATATTATATTGGCGATGCAATTTATGTTGAAGGCAGTGATTTTGTTTACGCTTACGCAAGAGGTACTGACACATTCACTGCAATTGTTGTTGACACAAACGGCAACTATCAGTATGTGGATGTAACATTTGATGTTCAGTACACTTTCCTTCAGTGGATTATTATGATTTTCCTTTTGGGATTCCTTTGGTATTGATAAACTAAAAATTAACTGGTAATCGGGAAATGCAATTAACAGAAAATCACCGCAAAGATTTTGCTCTCTGCGGTGATTTTTTTATATTACTTTTTTATTTTTGACAACAAACTTGTTTTCGGCAAGGGAAAGCAGTGGTGCATCAGATTTTGGATTATCAGAGAATGCGTTTCTGAATTTGCAATCGGGAAGCACTTCTTTTATGCGTTTCACTTTCTCTGCGCCTTTGCAGTTTTCGCCTGTGATTTTGCCTGTTTTCGGGTCCATTTTTGTGCCGAGAATTATATCAACACCAAGTTTTTTTAATATGGGACTTATTTCAAATTCTGGTGAAGCGGAGCAGACAACCGTCAAGACATCATTTTCTTTTGGATTAAACCACTCAAAAATTTTATCTTCATTTTTCTGCCAGAAAAGCTCTGCCATTTCTTCGCCGTCAACAGATTTTAAGAAGCAGAAAAACTGCTCTTTAAACTGGGTAAGTGTATATTTTTTAAGAAAAAATTTCACTGCACCCATTACTTGATGGGGAAGATGCTTTATAATCGCAGGCTTCTTTTTTAAGCAAAAAAGCCAAAACGCCGATGCAGAATCTTTCGGAAAAACTGTTTTGTCAAAATCGTAAAGGTCGGCTGTCATACAAGCTCGCCTATCTCTTTCTCACTGCCGTCAAGTGTAACAGTAACGCTCTTGCCGCCATAGACAAATTCAAATTCGCCTTTGCCACAAGCTATGAGCTTTGAAAGCTTGCCGTCTTTCCATTCAATATTCACTGTTGCGCCACCTTTAACAAGCATACCCTTAATTGAGCCGTCTTTCCACGCATCGGGAAGTGCAGGGAGAACAAGTACTTTGTTGCCGAATGACTGAACAAAAAGCTGTGCAATTCCGCTGACTGCACCGAAGTTGCCGTCAATCTGGAAAGGTGGATGAGCGTCAAGCATATTGGGGTATGTACCACCTCTGCCCCTTACCTCGGGGTTGGGAATATAGCGAAGCTGATTATTGATAAGCTTCAATGCGTGGTTGCCGTCCCTAAGCCTTGCAAAGAAGTTGATTTTCCAGCCAAGGCTCCAGCCTGTGCCGCCATCCCCTCTCTTTTTAAGGGTTTTCACTGCCGCATCAGCAAGCTCGGGTGTGCGCTCAACATCAATAAGATTTGCAGGGAAAAGACCGTAAAGATGTGAAACGTGTCTGTGCTTAACTTGTTCCTCAGGCTTTTCCTCATACCATTCAAGAAGTCTGCCGTCTTTGCCGATTTTAAATGGAAGAAGCTTTGGAAGCACCTCTTTGATTTCGTCAATTGCAGGGTCATTGTCGCCAAGGATTTCAGCGCAATTCAACGCATTTTGAAGATTATCTTTAATGATGCTCATGGTCATTGTTGTTGTCTGACTTACTGCAACATCATTACCTTTTTCATCAAGATATTTATTCTCAGGTGAGGTTGAGGGTGCGGCAATAAGGTAGCCGTCTTTATCGGGAACAAGAATATCCATGCAGAATTTTGCAGATTCAAGAATTACGGGATAAGCCTCGTTTCTTAAATATTCTTTATCGCCTGTGTATTCATAATATTCATAAAGATGCCTTGTGAACCATGCGCCCGACATATTCCAGAAAAGCCATGAAGCGCATCCGTTTACAGGTGTTGTCATTCTCCACAAATCAACATTGTGGTGGCAGGTAAATCCTCTTGCACCATAAAGTCTTTTGGCTGTTTCTTTGCCAGATTCTGCAAGCTCCTCAACAAATGAATTAAGAGGTTTGCAAAGCTCTGGAAGATTGCAGGTGAGAAGCGGCCAGTAGTTCATCTCTGTGTTGATATTCACAGTGTAATTTGAACGCCATGGAGAAACTTTTTTATAGGTCCAGATTCCCTGTAAGGTCATTGCCTGACTGCCCTCTCTTGAAGCAGAAATTGCAAGGTATCTGCCGAAGTTAAAGAGAAGTGTATAAAGCTCAATGTCATTTTTGCATCTGAGGAACTGAAGCAGACGGGATGATGTAACAGTGTTTTCTTTGTTGCTTTCCCCAAGGTCAAGAGAAACACGGTTGTAAAGGCTCTGATAATCTGCAATATGCTCTTTTTTAAGTGTTTCATAATCCACCTCTGCGGCAGCTCTTACCTTAGCCTTGCATGGCTCAAAATATTCTTTGTCGGGGATTTCGTTCCACTTCTTAAAGCTATCGTCAGCACCGAGGATTATTGTAATCTCTTTTGCACCGCTGATGCTTACATTATTTTTGTTGAATTTCACTTCGCCGTCTGTTACAAATTTAACTGCGGCACAGAATTCCATTCCTCTCTTTTTGCCCTCAAGGTAAACATCCTCGCCGTCCTCTGTGATTTCAGACGGGCAAAGACCTTTAAGGATAAGGAACTCACCGTCAGTTGTAACCTCGTGTTGCTTAACCACATTTGTGATTGTGTAGCTGTAATCAGGAAGAACTCCCTCTGACTTTGTTTTCATTACAAAAACATCTGCTGGTGCACTGACGAAAGATTCACTTTCAACGCACTTGCCCCCAAGGGTATAAGTAACGGTATGAACAGCTGTTTTTAAATCAAGCTGTCTTTTATATTTTCTGGGCTTCAAGCCACTTTTTGATGTAATAAGCAGTTTGCCAAGGGGCAGATAGAACTGGCTGTTGTGTGAAGAAAATTTCTTTTCAATAAGCTCCTGAGCCTCAAAGTTTTTGCCCTCAAGTGAAAGCTCCCTTGCTTTTTTGAATGTTTCATATGGGTCGCCGTCAAAAGGTGCAACTCTGTCCGGATAGCCTGACCAGAGAGTGTCAAGGTTCAGCTCAACGCACTCTGTGTCTGTTTTGCCATAAAGTGCTGCGCCAAGGCTTCCGTTGCCAAGAAGCAATGAATGAACCCATGTTTTTGCAGGATGGTTATACCATAATGTATTTGAAGCGTTTGTCATTGTTTTCCCTCCGTGGATTTTTTTAAATTATATCATTTTACCATCAGTAAAGTCAATTAAATATAAAGTATAATCTTGCAATTTCAGAAATTATATAGTAGAATATTTTTATTATATAGTTGGAGATACAAAAATGACAGATGTTCTGATTATTGGTGCAGGTGCGGCTGGGCTTATGGCGGCAGGCGTTGCCTCCATGGCAGGCAAAAGCGTAATTTTGCTTGAAAGAAATGACCGCCCCGCACGCAAAGTTATGATAACAGGCAAAGGAAGATGCAATGTTACAAACAACTGCAATTCCCTTGACGACCTTATTGCAAATGTTCCTGTAAACGGCAGATTTCTTTACAGTGCATTTTCACGCTTTATGCCCGCAGACACAATGGAGCTTATTGAAGATATGGGCGTTGAATTAAAAACAGAAAGGGGCAACAGAGTTTTCCCTGTTTCTGATAAGGCGGCAGATATTGTTGATGCACTTGTGGCATTTGCAACAGATGACGGCGCAAAAATCATCAAAGGCAGAGCCAAAGAGCTTATAATTGAAAACGGCACGGTTAAAGGCGCAGTTACATATGACGGCGAAAAGATTTTTGCAGAAAAAGTGATTATTGCCACAGGAGGAAAATCTTACCCTGCAACAGGCTCAAGCGGTGATGGCTACACCCTCGCTGAGCAGGCAGGTCATACGATTGTGCCAATCAAGCCCTCTCTTGTTTCACTTGAATGCCATGAGGGATTCTGCACAGACTTAATGGGACTTGCCTTAAAAAATGTTGAAATAAAAGCTGTTGATACAAAAAAGAATAAAATTATTTATGAAGATTTTGGTGAAATGCTTTTCACTCATTTTGGTGTTTCAGGTCCTATGATTTTATCTGCAAGCTCTCATATGAGAGAGATGGAAAAAGGCAGATATGAGATTCATATTGACCTTAAACCGAGGCTCACAGCTGAACAGCTTGACGCAAGAATATTAAGAGATTTTTCTGAGAATAATAATAAAAATTTCATCAATTCTCTTGGTGGATTATTACCCAGAAAAATGATTCCCGTTGCGGTTAAATTAAGCGGAATCCGCCCCACTGAAAAGGTAAATCAGATAACAAAGGAACAGCGTCAGAAGCTGGTGCAGGTTCTTAAAGATATTAAGGTTACTGTTACCGATTTCAGCCCCGTTGAAGAAGCGATTGTTACATCGGGCGGAGTAAAAACAAGCGAGATAAATCCCAAAACAATGGAATCAAAATTAGTAAGTAATTTGTATTTTGCAGGTGAGGTTATTGATGTTGATGCCTACACCGGCGGATTCAATTTGCAAATAGCATTTTCAACAGGTCATTTAGCTGGTGAGAATGTATAAAATGGAGGAAATATTATGTCAGTTAATGTAGCAATAGACGGCCCTGCAGGTGCAGGCAAGAGCACAATTGCAAGAACAGCCGCAAAAAAGCTCGGTTATATTTATGTGGATACAGGTGCTCTTTACCGCACTGTTGGTCTTTATTCAATCAGAAAAGGCTTTGACACAAAGAATGCAGAAAGCGTTGTTGAAACGCTCGGCGATATTAAAATCACACTTGGTTTTAAAGATGGCGAACAGAGAGTTTATCTGAATGGTGAGGATGTTTCAGAAGCAATCCGCACACCCGAAGCATCAATGGGCGCATCAAATGTTTCATCTATCCCAAAGGTAAGAGAGTTTCTTTTTGATTTACAGAAAAATATTGCAAAAGAGAACGACTGCCTTATGGACGGCAGAGATATTGGCACAGTTGTTCTGCCCGATGCACAGGTTAAAATTTTCCTTACCGCTTCACCTGAAACAAGAGCAATGCGCAGATATAAGGAGCTTGTTGAAAAAGGTTCTGATGTAAAATACGAGGATGTTCTTGATGACCTTATTAAGAGAGATTATCAGGACACTCACCGTGAAATCGCTCCCCTAAAGCAGGCAGATGATGCTGTTCTTGTTGACACAAGCAATTATGATTTTGACGGAAGCGTTGACGCTGTTATGGCAGTAATAAAAGAAAAGTTGGATAAATAAATGGAGCTTAAACCAAACAAATTCGCACTCAATTTTATAAAATATAACAATCTTCTTATGCACATTCTTTTCAGGGTAAAGTTTGTAGGAAGAGAGAATATTCCAAAAGACGGCAACTTTATTTATGCCGCCAATCACATCACTATCCTTGACCCATTTTATGTTGGTCTTGGCAGCCGTAAAGAGCTTTACTATATGGCTAAAAGTGAATTATTTGAAAACAAGCTTCTTGCCGCTTTTTTAAGAAAGATGAACGCTTTCCCTGTTAAGAGAGATACTTCAGACAGAACATCTTTAAGGCGTGCAGAAGAGGTTATTAAGGCAGGCGGCTCAATCGGCATTTTCCCCGAGGGAAGATGTAACCTTGAAGCCGACCTTCCAAAGCGTGCCAAGGCAGGTGTGGGCTTCCTTGCAAGCAGATGCAAATGCCCCGTTATCCCTATCAGCCTTTATAACGAAAAAAAGGGCAAGCTTTTCACAAAGCTGACCGTAAGATTCGGCGAGCCTATTTCTGTTGAAGAGCTGGGAATAAAAGAAAAAGGCAGAAATGATTATCAGCAGATTGCTGATGTTATTATGGACAGAATTATTGAGC
Organism: Acutalibacteraceae bacterium; assembly: GCA_045598085.1. GTDB lineage: Bacteria > Bacillota > Clostridia > Oscillospirales > Acutalibacteraceae > CAG-488. The sequence continues at coordinate 42,466 of JAZLLI010000047.1, read as the reverse complement.
TGTGGAGGCAGGGTCATGCATGAGATAATTCTTGCTGAAACAGCAGGCTTCTGCTTCGGCGTTAACCGTGCTGTTGATATGCTTTATAAAATGGTTGATGATGGTGAAAAGGTCTGCACATTAGGACCTATCATACATAATCCGCAGGTTATTTCTGACCTTGAAAGTAAGGGTGTTATGATAATTGACAGCCCCGAAAAGCTCCCGAAAGACACTAAGCTTGTTTTAAGAACACACGGTGTTGAAAGGAATATTCTTGATTTTCTTGACAACTCAAAGATGGATTACTGCGATGCCACTTGCCCGTTCGTTAAGAAAATTCACAGAATTGTTAAAGAGAATTCTGATGAAAACACTGCCGTTTTCATTGCAGGCGATAAAAATCATCCCGAAGTTAAAGGCATTATGAGCTATTGCAACGGCGAGATTTTTACATTCATAAATTCAGATGAACTGGAAGAAATTACACAAAATTTCGCCGATTTGACAAAAAAGAAAATAATTTGCGTTGCGCAGACCACATTTAGTATAAAAGAGTGGGAAATTTGTATAAAAAAAATAAAAAAACACTATACAAACGCAATTATTTTTGATACAATATGTAATGCAACCAATGAACGTCAGAGTGAAGCTCTTAGACTTTCAGGTCAGTGTGATGCTATGATTATCATAGGGGGCAGGCAAAGTTCCAACACGGCAAAGCTCAAAGCTGTGTGTGAGGGCAATTGCCCAACTTATCTTATTGAAACCGCAAATGAATTATCAGGCATCGACCTTAGCGGTTTTAGCCGTATTGGCGTTACTGCGGGGGCATCCACTCCCGCTGGCATAATAAAGGAGGTACTAACAACCATGTCCGAAATTTTAAACGAACAGGAAAACGAAATCATTGAGACTGCAATGCAGGCTCAGACAGAGGAGGTGCAGGAAGCTGCTCAGCCAGATGAAGAATTAGACTTCTCTAACTTACTTGAAGAGAATCTTAAAAATATGAACAACGACCAGAAGGTTCGTGGTATCGTTACAGCTATTTCAGCTGGCGAGATTCAGGTTGATATAGGCAGAAAACAGACAGGCTATGTTCCCGCTGATGAATACAGTGCAGATCCTACAGCCGACCCAATGAAAGAGCTTAAGATTGGCGACGAAATCGGTCTTATCATCATGAAGACTAACGATCAGGAAGGCACAATCATGCTTTCTAAGAAGCGTTTTGACGCTCAGGGCGCTTGGGACAAGATGACTGCAGCTCAGGAATCAGAAGAGATTCTTGAAGGCACAGTTACAGAAGTTATCAAGGGCGGCATCATCGTTGTTACAAACGGCGTTCGTGTATTCGTTCCTGCATCACTTGCAACTGCATCTAAGGGCGACTCTCTTGAAGAGCTCCTTAAGACAAAGGTTAAACTCAGAATCATTGATGTTAACCGTCAGCGCAGAAGAGCTGTTGGTTCAATCCGCAGCGTACTTAAAGAAGAGCGCAAGGCTAAGGAAGAAGCTTTCTGGGCACAGATCGAAGAAGGTCAGACATATGACGGAAAAGTTAAGTCTCTCACAAGCTACGGTGCATTTGTTGACATCGGCGGTGTAGACGGAATGGTACATATTTCTGAGCTTTCATGGAAGAGAATTAAGCATCCTTCAGATGTTCTCGCAGTTGGTCAGGATGTTAACGTTTTCGTTAAGGCTGTTGACAAAGAGAACAAGAAGATTTCTCTTGGCTACAAAAAGGCTGAGGACAACCCCTGGGAAATCCTCAAGAGAGATTATCCCGTTGGCACAGTTGTTGAATCAGAGATCGTTGGCCTTACAGCTTTCGGTGCATTCGCAACAGTTATCCCCGGCATTGATGGTCTTATCCACATTTCACAGATCGCTAACCAGCACATCAAGCATCCTGCTGATGTACTTAAAGTTGGTGAGAAGGTTCAGGTTAAAATCACAGCTATTGATTTTGAGAAGAGCCGTGTAAGCCTTTCAATCCGTGAGCTCCTCGCAGCAGAGGAAGAGGCTGCTGAAGAAGTAGCTGAAGAAGCTCCCGCAGAGGAAGTTGCTGAATAATTAAGTTTTCACCGAGGAACTGCCGCATTTAGCGCAGACCGAAAAGCAAAATAAGAACAAAAGGGATTTAGGGTAAACTGAAATGCCAGTTTAAACCTTAAATCCCTTATTTTATACATCTTAATAAATAATAAGAAATTTTTCTAAGCGTTTTTTCGCCCTCTCGGAGTATCGCATACACCTGCGGAGCGAAGAAACGCTTTCTGCATCTAAATTCGACAGACCCTTTTCTTTTGCATATTTATTTTTATTTTTCGTTTTCTCATTGATAAATTTTAACATATGTGTTAGAATAAATTGAATATGTGTAATTATACGCTTTTTCAATTCAAATTCGATGGAGGGACAAGCTTTGAATTTTGAATATGAAGTTTCAATCGTCATCCCTGTTTATAATGTAGAGAAATACCTTGAAAAGTGTATCAACTCTCTGCTTGAACAGACAATCGACAAGTCAAAAATTGAGGTAGTACTTGTTGATGACGGTTCAACAGATTCCAGCCCGGAAATCTGCGACAGATATGCTGAAAAATACGACTTCATCCATGTTCATCATATTGAAAACGGAGGAGTTTCTTCTGCGAGAAATTACGGTATAGATAATTCTCACGGCAAGTATATTCTGTTCCTTGATTCTGACGACTGGCTTACAAAAAAATCTATCAAAAATATCGTATCATTTTTCAACAAGCATTATGATGAAATTGATATTGTTACATACGAAGAGCTTCGCTGCAAAAATGATGAAATTAAAAAAATAAATCATTTCAGATATAATGTAATAAATAAAACAGGCGTTTATGATTTGAACGACCCTGAGTATATGTATTTTGTTCAGACACATATGAACATCTGCATTAAAAACCGTGGCGAAAACAACGCTAAGTTTGACACGACAATGATTTATCATGAGGATCAGAAATTCATCCTCTCCGTTCTTGAAGATAAGCAAAAAATCGGCTTTTGCGACAAGGCAAGTTATATTTACCTTGACAATGCAGACGGTGCCAGCGGAATGAACAGATCTCATCCCTACTATATTTACGATAAAACTATCGAGATGTGGGAGCATTTCTTTAACACAGAGAATGTGCCAAAATATGTTCAGGCTTATTTTGTTAACGATTTCAGATGGAAAATCCGCTCAGATGTTGTGTGGCCCTATCACTACACTGGCGAAGAATTTGTGAAGCAGAAAAACAGAATTGTTGAGCTTTTTAAGAAAGTTGACGATGATGTTATTGAGAGCTTCCCGTGGCTTATCCCTGCCCACAAAACATTCATTTTTGAAATGAAATATGGCAACAGAATGAATGTTAAAACAGACGAGAACGAATACTCAATCTGCCTTGATGATGAGCCGAAGCTGACATTTGAAAAAATTGAAATTTATACCACAAGATTCAAAGTAAAAAACGGTCAGCTCACTCTCATTGGTGTTGTTAAATGCCTTGCGGCAAACTTCACTGATGACATAACAGCTCAGGCAATTTTTAAAGGCGAAAAAGACGAAACAGTTGACCTTCCATTGAAGCGTTCCTCACTGAGCATTTGTGCATCAAAAACTGAAACAAACAAATTCAAAATGTTTGTTATAAAAAGACCTGTTGCAGGTTTGAAATCAATTGAATTTAAAGCAGCCGTAAACGGTCAGAATTATCCTGTTCATTTCTCTTTTGCAGGCAATACAAATCCCTTTAACAGAGGGCTTAAAAGGATGTCATACAACTGCGAGGGACTTCACATAAAATATCACGAAACAGAAGATGTTGCATCTTTTATTTTCAAAAAGACCTCTGTTTTCAACCGCCTTTATGACCTTTTGAGAAACATCAGATTTGCGCCAAAAATCGGCTATCGCAACACTCTCACAAGGCTTCAGGCTCCCTCCTATAAAGCACAGCACAAAATCTGGCTTTATTGCGATTCATCAAAAACTGTTAAAGACAACGCATATTATCAGTTCCTCCACGACGTTAAAAAGAAAGACGGCATTGAGCGATATTATATTTATAATCCGCAAACAGACATCAAGGGCTGGTTTGATGATTCTGTTAAGAGCCACCTTGTCCCCTACGGCTCTTTGAAGCACAGACTTTATGGCTTGTGTGCCGACAAGGTTCTCACTTCTTTTTACGGACTTCGTGATATGCTTTCATACCCAAGCGGTGCTATGAAATATTTCTTTGACCTTATCAATTTTGATGTTATTTATTTACAGCACGGTGTTCTTCATGCTCACCTGCCCACAATGTATTCACTTGACAGAATGATTCTTGATAAAGAGGTTGTTTCAACAGAATTTGAGGCACAGAATCTTTGTGAGAATTATTGCTTTGATGAGAGCTTCCTTATTAAATGCGGTATGCCAAGATATGACCACATTGACACAACCAAAAAAGCCGAGAAGAAAATTCTTTTTGCTCCCTCATGGCGCAAGTTCCTTGTTCAGGCAGACGGCAAAGGATACTGGAAGCCTAAAGAGAAGCCTTTCCTTAATTCAGAATTTTATAAAATAACTTCTGAATTTCTTTCAAGCCCCCGCCTCAAAAAGGCTCTTGAAGATAACGGATATGTGCTCGATTTCAAGCTTCACCCCAACTTTAAATTTTATGATAAATATTATGATGTTGACGGTGAAACAATCCGCATTGCAGACAAAACTGTTGATGAATTTTCTTACAGCATTTTTATAACAGATTTTTCATCTTTTGTTTTTGACTTCATTTATCTTAAAAGACCAATTCTTTATTTCGTTCCCGATAAGGATTTGTTTGACGCAGGTCTTAACCATTACCGTGAGCTTGACATTCCTCTTGACGAGGGATTCGGTGAGCTTTCAACCACCTGCGAAAAGGCAATTGACGATGTTATTGCCCTTATTGAGAATAACTGTGTTCCCGAAGAGAAATATGTTAATAAAATGAACGGTCTTTTCTTTGATATTGAAAATCACTCAGAAGAGTTATATAATAATCTTATAAAAGAATAAAAGGATGTCTTAACTATGAAATTAGGTATTGTCGGCTTGCCCAATGTTGGCAAGAGCACACTTTTTAACGCAATCACAAATGCAGGCGCACAGTCTGCAAACTACGCTTTCTGCACAATCGAGCCAAATGTTGGCGTTGTTGCAGTGCCCGATAAAAGGCTTGATAAGCTTACAGAAATGTATAACCCTGCAAAGACTACACCTGCCACAATCGAATTTGTTGACATTGCCGGTCTTGTTAAGGGCGCATCAAAGGGCGAGGGTCTTGGCAACAAGTTCCTTTCACACATTCGTGAAGTTGACGCTATTATCCACGTTGTTCGTTGCTTCATAAATGATGACATTATCCATGTTGACGGCAGCATTGACCCTGCAAGAGATATTGAAACAATCAACCTTGAGCTTATTTTCTCTGATATTGAAATTGTTGAGCGCAGACTTGACAGAACTATAAAGGCTATGAAAGGCGATAAATCCCTTGCAAAAGAGGTTGAATTTTTAAAGCGTCTTAAAGAGTCCCTTGAAAACGGAATCCCTGCAAGAAATGTTGAATGTGATGATGACGAGCAGGAGATTATTAACACAACTGCACTTCTCACAGCAAAGCCCGTTATTTATGCCTGCAACATGAGCGAGGATGATTTTGCAAACGGTCTTGACTCAAACGAGGGCTACAAAAAGGTTTGTGAAATTGCAAAGGCAGAGGGCGCAGAGGTTCTTCCTATCTGCGCAGAGCTTGAGGCTGAAATCGCTTCACTTGATAAGGACGAAAAAGAAATGTTCCTTTCAGAGCTTGGTGTTGAGCAGGGCGGTCTTGACCTGCTTATTCAGCGCAGCTACTCTCTTCTTGGCCTTATTTCTTACCTTACAGCAGGCACTCCCGAGGTAAGAGCATGGACTATCAAAAACGGCACAAAAGCTCCTCAGGCAGCAGGCAAAATCCATTCAGATTTTGAGCGTGGATTTATTCGTGCAGAGGTTATTGCATTTGACGACCTTATTGCAAACGGCTCAATGGCTGCTGCAAAAGAAAAGGGTCTTGTTCGCAGTGAGGGCAAGGAATATGTAATGAAAGACGGCGACATTGTTCTTTTCAGATTCAATGTTTAAGATTTGTTTATAAATTATTTATAGCAGGTTAACCGAGATATATTATGATAAGAGTTAATGAAATTAAAATCTCTGTTGATAAAATTGACGCTGAGTTGGAATTTTATGCCGCAAGGGCGTTAAAAATCCCAAAAGACAAGATTAAATCACTTCAGATAATCAAGAAATCTCTTGACTCACGAAAGAAAGACAATCTGTTTTTTGTCTATAGCGTTGACATCACTGTTGACGGAGATGAAGAAAAAATTCTCGCAAAATCAAAATATAAAAAAGCTTCTATTGTTGAGCCTTTTTCATACACTGTACCCGAAAACAGGCGCACAGGCACATTAAGACCTGTTGTTGCAGGCTTTGGCCCTGGTGGAATGTTTGCCGCCCTTAACCTTGCAAGGGCAGGCGCATGCCCCATAGTCCTTGAGCGTGGCGCAGATGTTGACACAAGGCAAAAGGATGTTGATGCTTTCTGGAGCACTGGCAAGCTGAATGTGAAATCCAACGTTCAGTTTGGCGAGGGTGGCGCAGGAACATTCTCTGACGGCAAGCTGACAACAGGCATCAAAGACCCTCTCTGCCGTCAGGTTGCAATTGATTTTGTTGAATTCGGAGCAAACGAAGATATTCTTTATTCGTGGCTCCCCCATATCGGAACAGACAAACTCTGCTCCATTGTTAAAAATATAAGAAAAGAAATCATCCGTCTTGGCGGCGAGGTTCGATTTAATTGCCAGCTGACAGATATTTTTGCATTCAACGGTGTTATTCAGGGTGTCAGCTATGTTGACGCAAGCGGTGAAAAGCACGACCTTGAAACAGATGCACTGATTTTAGCAGTCGGTCATTCTGCAAGGGACACAGTTGAAATGCTTTATAATAAGGGCATCAAGATGATGCAGAAGCCTTTCAGCGTTGGCGCACGAATTGAGCATCCCCGTGAGATGATTGATAAAGCGCAGTATGGCGATTACGCAGGGCATCCTGCCCTCGGTGCGGCAAGCTACAAGCTTTCTTGTCATCCGCAGGGCGGCAGAGGTGCTTATACATTCTGTATGTGCCCTGGCGGCACTGTTGTTGCGGCGGCAAGTGAAGAAAACACTGTTGTTGTCAACGGCATGAGCTACCACGCACGAGATGGCAGAAACTCAAACTCCGCAATTCTTGTTGGTGTTGAGCCTGAGAATTTCGGCAGTGAGCATCCCCTTGCAGGCTTTGACCTTCAGCACGAAATTGAGCATAAAGCTTTCATTGAAGGCGGAAGTGATTACTCTGCACCTGCTCAGCTTGTTGGCGATTTTCTTAACAACAAAGCTTCAACCGCTTTTGGCGATATTGAACCCACCTGCCCCACCGGCGTTAAGCTGGGCGATATAAGAAAAGCACTGCCAAAAAAGGTTACAGATATAATGGCGGACGCACTTGTTAAAATGGGAACACAGCTTAAAGGCTTTGACAGACCCGATGCTGTTCTCACCGCTCCCGAAACACGCTCATCCTCCCCTGTCCGCATTTTGCGTGATGAATATTATCAGAGCGTAAGCCTCCGTGGACTTTACCCCTGTGGCGAGGGTGCAGGCTACGCAGGCGGAATTGTTTCCTCTGCAGTTGACGGAATCCGCTGTGCAAATGCCGTTTTAAGCGGAGAATATTTAAACTGGTTCACTACTAAAAATTAAGATAAAAAACAGAGAGAAAGGTGGTGCAATAGAATGGAGTATATCAACAGCTTTATCGAAGGATTCGTAAACTTCCTTACAAATTTTGCTGCTATTTTCAACAAAATCCCATGGGATACTATTATCAACAATCTTCTTGGTAAACTTATGTAATCTGATTTAACAGCATTGTCAGGTAATGAATCCACGGCAGAGAAGCAGAAATGTTTCTCTGCCATTTTTTTGTTGACAAATAGCTTAAAACAGAATAAAATTAAGCTGATTGGAGTGATAAATATGTTTAAAAAATTCACCTCATTTTTTATGGCTATTTTACTAATTGTTCCATTCGCATTCAAAACATCAGCGCAGGCTGAAAGCAAAAACGCTTCCCCTGCAAAACGGAGCGAGATAATCACAAATGGCGAATTATCCAAGCTCGTTTATTATGATGAATACGGCAACCCTATCCCACGCAACCGCTCCGAAGCGGGATTCACTGCCGATGAAATATATAACGCAAACTACCCTGCAAAATACGATTCAAGGGATTTCGGCTATGTAACCAGCGTTAAAAACCAGGAGCCTTTCGGTGCCTGCTGGGCATTCGCATATTGCTCCGCCGCAGAAACAAGCCTTATTAAGCAGGGCTTTGAAAATAAAAACACAGTTGACCTTTCAGAGGGTCATCTTGCATGGTTCACAGGGCATACAAAAAGTGATATTTTCTTTGATGCAGATGAAGATAAAATGTATTTTAAGAACCCCTTTGATTTTGGTGGTAACCCTTTTATTGCAGATGCTACCCTTGCAAGAGGTTCTGGCTTTGCAAAAGAAAAAGATTTTCCTTATACTGAAAAAAATGCAGAAATGGGCTACAGCTCATTCTATAAATATAAGTGCGATTATCAACTTGTTTCATCTGAAACCAGCTATGACACAAGCGTTAATAATGTTAAAAAAGCTATCCTTGAAAGCGGAAGCGTTGCCGCCTGCTACTGTGCGGATGTAAACCGTTGCTACAAAAATTCAAAGGACGGCTATTGCTGTTATTGCCCCGACTATTATGAATCCAACCACATGGTTACAATCGTTGGATGGGATGACAACTTTTCTGCCGACAACTTTGCCATAAAGCCAGAAAATAACGGCGCATGGATTGTTAAAAACAGCTGGGGTACCGACTGGGGAACAAACGGCTATTTTTGGCTCTCTTTCTATGATATGACATTCGATGAATTTACGCAGATAAGAGTTGTACCCTCAGGCAGTTATGACGAAATTTGTCAGTATGACGGCGTGTATTGTGCCAATATACTTCCGTGTGAAAGCACCGAAGCGTATATGGCAAACATTTTCCCTGCCCGCCAAAATGCCACTGTCAGCGCCGCATCAATTCTTCTCAATGCGCCATGCTGGTATATGGCACAGATTTCTCTTTATACCGATTTAAAAGATAAAACTGACCCCACAAGCGGAAAGCTTTGCGAAACGCAGACCATTTCTTCAGTTGAGCAGGGGTATTATATGGTGAATTTCAACAACGCTTATCCCGTTAAAAAAGATAGCAGCTTCGCTGTTGTGGCAAAGCTTTATTGCTATGACGATGCCTGCTATATTCCCTGTGAGGGTAAATCTTTTGGCACCTCCGGATTTTTAGTTTCTTATTATTCGTTAGACGGGCAGAGCCTTTATAAATCTGGCAACAACAAATGGGAAAGCACAGAAACCTACGGCAATGTTCCCGTAAAGGCATTTTTAACAACAGGCAAAGATGTTTCTTCCATTTCAATTAAAACTCTCCCCTTAAAAATAGAGTATTACAAAGGTGCAACCTTCTCTTCAGAGGGACTTTCGCTTCTTGCCACACTAAAAAACGGTGAAAAAGTAATTATTTCAAGTGGTTTCGCCTGCAATGCACCGAAGCTTGACACCGCTGGCACAAAGAATGTTACAATAACCTATGGAGGAAAATCCGTCAGCTTCCCCATAACCGTCAAAGAAAAGCCAAAAAACGGTTTAAAAAGCCTCTCTGCAAAAGATGTTACTCTGAATTATCTTGATATTGCAAAAATCCCTGTTTCGGTTGACATTGGCAGCGGTGTTCAATATGAAGTAACTTTCCATTCAAATGACCCGGATTATGTTATTGCCGCACCAGACGGTTCAGTTGGTGGCTACAAGCGCACCAAAGCCCCTGCAACTGTTATCTGCACCGCCACAGATGAATACGGCAACACCTTAACCGCCAAATGTAATGTAACTGTTAAATACAGCTTCGCTCAATGGCTGATTATTATTCTGCTCTTTGGCTGGCTGTGGTATATATAAACAATTAACCTAAAATAAAGGAGAATTTTTCATGAGCACAATTAAAGAATACTCTTTCCCCTCTGTTTCTGAATTAGGCGATATTTATGTTCGTTGCTGGTTGCCTGAGGATCAGTCAAAAATCAAGGCTGTTTTTCAGATGGCTCACGGCATGGCAGAGCACGCTGACCGCTATAACTGGTTTGCAGAGAAGCTTTGCGATGCAGGCTATGCTGTTTTTATGAACAACCATCTCGGTCATAAGGAATCTGTTAAAGATGACGATATGCTTGGCTTCTTTGGCAAAAAAGACGGCTGGATGAACCTTGTTGAGGATATGCGCAAAACAACTGAGCTTGCAAAAAAAGAATTCCCTGACCTGCCCGTTATCGTTTTCGGTCATAGCATGGGCTCATTTATCTGCCGTGCATACACAAGCATGTACACAGATGTTGACGCCGCCATTTATTGCGGAACAGGCGGTCCAAACCCTGCCGCCGCTATGGGCATTGCAGTTGCAAACACAGTTGGCAAGGTTAAGGGCGTTATGTATCGCAGTCCCCTTATTGATAAAATGGCATTCGGCGCATACAACAAGCGTTGCCCAGGCAGAACTCCTTTTGACTGGCTCACAAAGGATGAGGCAATTGTTGATAAATACATTGACGATAAATATTGCGGATTTATGTTCACAACCGCAGGCTACAGAGATCTTTTCAGTGCTTTAAATTTTGTTTCCAACACAAAATGGGCAAAAAAAGTTCCTGAAAGGCTTCCTCTTTTCCTCATCGCAGGCGCAGAGGATCCCGTTGGTTCTTATGGCGAGGGCGTAAAGAAAGTTTATGATATGCTCATAGAAACAGGTCATGATAAGGCTGAAATGAAGCTTTATGAGGGCGACAGGCACGAAATTCTCAATGAACTTGACCGTGATACAGTTGCGGCAGATATTATTGCATTTGCCGACAAATATGTTGGATAAATAAAAATATAACCCAGTGGCTGTGAGTGATATTCCCACAGCCATTTTTGTTTCACTTTTTCAATTGCAATTTTTTTGAAAAAGCATTATAATAGGTTAATCAAATTTAAATGCGGGGATTATATGAAAAAATCTGTTTTAGGAATACTTGCCCATGTTGACGCTGGCAAAACCACCCTTGCAGAGGCTATGCTTTATGTAACGGGCAGTGTCAGAAAGCTTGGCAGGGTTGACAATGGCGACACAGCACTTGACACCCACTCCCTTGAAAAAGAGCGTGGAATCACTATTTTTTCAAGTCAGGCTGTGCTGAATTATAAAAATTCACAATTCACTTTGCTGGACACCCCAGGTCATGTGGATTTCTCTGCCGAAACGGAGCGCACATTGCGTGTGCTTGACTATGCCGTTATGGTTATCAGTGGCATTGACGGTGTGCAGGCTCACACAAGAACTTTGTGGAAGCTCCTTTCTCATTACGGAATACCTGCGTTTATTTTTATCACCAAAATGGATTTTGCACGAAAAAGCCGTCAGGAACTTATGGACGAGCTTATTTCTGAACTTGGTGAGGGTTGCGTTGATTTTTCGCCCGAAAATATTGATGAGCGAAACGAAGCCGTTGCTATGTGCAAAGAGGATTTACTTGAAAAATATCTTTCTGACGGCGAAATTGCTGACGAAGATATTTCAAATGCAATTAAAAGCCGACTTGTATTCCCCTGCTTTTTTGGCTCGGGGTTAAAAATTGACGGCATCGAATATTTTCTTGATTCTCTTGACAAATTCATCACCCCCAACAGCTACCCCGACACATTCGGCGCAAAGGCATTTAAAATCACCCGTGAGCAAAACACCCGCCTTGTGCATATAAAAGTAACAGGCGGCAAAATTAAAGTGCGTGATTCTATAAACACTGGCGAAAAAGAAGAGAAAATCGGTCAGATAAGAATTTACTCCGGTGCAAAATATCAAACGGCAGATGAGGTCTGCGCAGGCGAAATCTGTGCCGTTGCAGGGCTTGATTCACTTAAAAACGGGCAGGGGCTTGGCTTTGAAGCATCCACATCTAAAGCAGTGCTTGAACCTGTTATGAATTACAGAATCGTTTTGCCAAAGGGGTGCGACCCGCAGGTAATGCTGCCAAAGCTTCGTATGTTGGAAGAGGAAGATCCTCAGCTGAAAATCACATGGAACAGCCATTTGCAAGAGATTCATGTGGGACTTATGGGCGAGGTGCAGACCGAAATTCTGAAAAGTCTTATTTCAGAGCGTTTCTCTGTTGATGTTGAAATTGACAGCGGTCGTGTGCTTTATAAAGAAACAATCACTAATCGTGTGGAGGGTGTGGGGCATTACGAACCGCTTCGCCACTATGCGGAGGTTCATCTTATTATGGAACCGCTCCCTGCTGGCAGTGGCATAAAGATAGAAACTCTTTGCAGTGAAGATAGCCTTGACCGAAACTGGCAGCGACTAATTATGATGCATCTTAAAGAGAAACAGCATTTAGGCGTTCTCACAGGTTCACCGATTACTGATATAAAAATCACCCTTGCCGCTGGCAGAGCACATATTAAGCACACAGAGGGTGGCGATTTCAGGCAGGCAACATACCGTGCAATTCGCCACGGATTGATGAATGCTGAAAGCAAGCTCCTTGAGCCATATTATAACTTCCGCCTTGAAGTTCCGCCCGAACAGCTTGGCAGAGCCATAAATGATATAAGAATGAGGGCAGGCACATTTGACTCCCCCGAAGATTCAGGTGAAATGTCCCTTTTGAAAGGCACTGCGCCTGTAACAAGTCTTAACGGCTATGCCGCCGAGGTTGCCTCATACACAGGTGGCAGAGGCAGGCTTTTTTGCGAGGTTGCAGGCTATGGCGAATGTCATAACGCTCAGCAGGTTATTGAAGAATTTGCCTATAACCCCGAAGCCGACCTTGAAAACACACCCGATTCTGTTTTCTGTGCTCACGGCGGCGGATTCAATGTTAAATGGAACAAGGTTCATGAATATATGCACCTTGAATCCTGTATAAAAAAAGAAAAGCCATATTCAGCGCAAGTTAACCACCGAAATCTTCATATTGACGATAAAGAGCTGGAAGCAATTATGGAGCGTGAATTTGGCAAGGTTAAGTATGACCTTTATCGTCCCAAAAATCAGCCACAGAAGCAGACAGAGCGTGTAATCGATTTTGAAATGCGCAAGCAATATGTTATTGTTGACGGCTACAATGTTATTTTTGCATGGGATGACTTGAAACAGATGGCAGAAATCAGCCTTGAATCCGCAAGAGAACGGCTTATGCACATTCTTTGCAACTATGCGGCATTCACAAAAAATAATGTTGTGCTTGTTTTTGACGCTTATAAAGTCCCAGGTAATCAGACAAAACGGTTTGATTTTCACAACATCCATGTTGTTTTCACTAAAGAAAGAGAGCTTGGCGATGTTTATATTGAAAAGCTCATTTCAGAAATCGGCAAAAATGAGCGTGTGCGTGTTGTAACATCTGACGGACTTATTCAGCTTTCTGCAGTGAGAGCAGGCGTTTTAAGGATGTCTGCAAGAGAATTTGAAGAAGAAGTTGACAGAGTTCACGGAAAAATCAGCGAAGTTCTTGCTAAAATGAAAGATGACGCACCCGAAATTCTTTTTGGGGATGCTATAAAAAACGGTTCAAATTGATTGGCTAATTTTAATATTGACTAAACAGAAACAAAGCTTTATAATACAACTTAGATGGTGAAGTTTCACCAAATAACTTTTTGGAGGAAAAATTATGTCCCGAGTTTATAACTTTTCAGCTGGACCCTCAATGCTTCCCGAGGAAGTCCTTAAAAAAGCTGCAGCAGAAATGCTTGAGTACAAATCCACAGGTCAGTCCGTAATGGAAATGTCTCACCGCTCAAAAGAGTACAAAGAAATCATTGATGAAGCGGAAGCTCTTGTTCGTGAGCTTTATAATGTACCCGATAACTACAAGGTTCTTTTCTTGCAGGGTGGTGCTTCAACGCAGTTTGCAGCAATTCCACTTAACTTTATGAATGGCACTGGCAAAGCTGACTACATCGTTTCAGGTCAGTGGGGCAAGCGTGCTTATGAAGAGGCTGCAAGATACGGTGATGTTGTTGTAACAGCTAATTCAGTTGATAAGAATTATTCATATTTCCCCAAAACCAAAAAAGAAGATTTCAGAGAAGATGCCGACTATGTTTATTATTGCATGAACAACACAATCTTTGGCACAAAAGCTCCTTATATCCCTGATACAGGCGATATTCCTCTTATTACAGATGTATCATCTTGCTTCTTCTCAGAGCCTCTTGATATTTCAAAATTCGCTGTTGTTTATGGCGGCGCACAGAAGAATGTTGCCCCTGCTGGCGTTGTTATCGCTATCGTTCGTGAAGATATGCTGGGTAAAGCAAGAGATATTACTCCTAAGATGCTCAACTGGCAGGTTCACGCAGATAACGGCTCAATGTATAACACTCCCCCCTGCTACATCATTTATATGTGCAAGCTGGTTCTTGAATGGATTAAAGAGCTTGGCGGTCTTGAAGAAATGAAAAAGAGAAACATTGCTAAGGCAAAGATTCTTTACGATTTCCTTGATTCAAGCAAGATGTTCAGCAGCACTGTTGTTCCCGAAGACCGTTCACTTATGAATGTTCCTTTTGTAAGCGGAGATAAAGAGCTTGACGCAAAGCTTATTAAAGAAGCAGCAGAGGCTGGCTTTATCAACATCAAGGGCTACAAAACAGTTGGCGGTATGAGAGCATCAATTTATAACGCTATGCCTATCGAGGGCGTTGAAAAGCTCGTTGCTTTCCTCAAAAAGTTTGAAGAAGAAAATTCATAAGTAATCCCTGTGAAAGGATTGAAACTAATGTTCAGTATTTTAACTCTTAATAAAATTGCCGCCTGCGGAACAGACAGATTCTCATCTGACTATGTCTGCGGTGCTGATATTGAGAACCCCACAGCTATTATGGTTCGCTCCGCATCAATGCACGATATGCCTTTGAGGGAGAGCACAATTGCTATAGCAAGAGCAGGTGCAGGCACAAACAACATCCCTGTTGAAGCTTGCGCAGAGAAAGGCGTTGTTGTTTTCAACACCCCTGGTGCTAATGCAAACGCTGTTAAGGAGCTTGTTATCTGCGGTCTTTTCATGGCTTCAAGAAAGATTGCCGCTTCACTCCAGTGGTGCAAAACCTTAAAAGGCGAGGGCGAAGCTGTTGGCAAGCTTGTTGAAAAAGGCAAGTCAAACTTTGCAGGCCCCGAAATCGGCGGTAAAACACTCGGTGTTATCGGTCTTGGTGCAATCGGCTTTAAGGTTGCAAAGGCTGCCGAAGCTCTCGGAATGAAAATTGTAGGTTACGACCCGTTCCTTTCAGATGCTGTTAAAGCTCAGCTTTCTGACGAAACAGAGGTTGTTACAGATATTAACGATATTTTCAAAAAGAGCGATTACATCACACTTCATCTTCCTCTTAATGATGCAACAAAGGGCACTGTTAATAAAGATACTTTTGCTCTTTGCAAGAACGGTGTAAGAATCCTCAACTTTGCCCGTGGCGGACTTGTTGACTCTGACGCTATGCTTGAAGCACTTGCAAGCGGAAAATGTGCCGCATATGTTGTTGACTTCCCCAGCAATGAGATGATTGGTGTTGAGGGTGTTACTGCTCTCCCCCACCTTGGCGCATCAACTCCTGAAAGTGAAGATAACTGCGCAATGATGGCTGCCGACCAGCTTATGCTTTATATTGAAAAAGGCGAAATCAAAAATTCAGTTAATCTCCCCAATCTTACAGGACTTCCCGAAAAGAGTGGCAAGCGTGTATGTGTTATCTGCAAAGAGTCTGCACTTGATGCTGTTAAGTCAGCTCTTGGCGAGGGCGTTTATGCTTCTGCAAAAAAAGGCTATGCTTATGCAGTTAAAGATGATGCTGACGAAAGCGCACTTGACGGCATTGACGGAATAATCAAAATCAGAGTTATCTAAAAAATATAAATTCAAGGAGCTGTACTTAATTGTACGGCTCCTTTTTGTTGACTATTTTGCCCCATAGGGTTATAATGTATGTGAAATTTTAGTGAAAGACGGAGATACTATGAAAAAACAGTGCGAAGGCTGTTACAAGCGTTTTGAAATTATCAGAGATACAACTGTTCCCATTTCACCTGATTTAAAAGCTCCTGCCGAGAGCATTTATTGCCCGTGGTGCGGATGTGAAAACGGCTGCATTGAAAAAGGCGCACTTATTTCAACCAGAAGATGCGTTTCAGAAAGCGAGTTTTAACATGAGAGATTTACTTGAAAACTATTTTGAATCTCACAGGCAACAGCTTATTGACGATATAGCAACGCTTTGTGCTATTCCCAGTGTCCGTGGTGAAGCACAGGATGGCAAGCCTTTTGGTGAAATGCCCTGCAAAGCTCTTGAAACTGCACTTTCTATGGCAGAGAGTTACGGCTTTGCAACCAAAAATTATGATAATTATGTTGGAGCGGTTGACTTTAACAACGAAGAAACTGAAATGAATATATTCGCTCACCTTGATGTTGTTGCCGCAGGTGATGGCTGGCACACAGACCCGTTTAAGGTTATTGAGAAAGATGGTGTCCTTTATGGCAGAGGTGTCAGCGACGATAAAGGTCCTGCCCTTTCGGCACTTTATGCAATGCGTGCGCTGAAAGAGAGCGGTGTTTCACTTTCAAAAAATGTTCGACTTATTCTTGGCACAGATGAAGAATGTGGTTCAAGCGACCTTAAATATTATTTCACCAAAGAAAAGGCGGCTCCGTGGTCAATCACACCAGATGCTAACTTTCCTGTTACCAACGGTGAAAAGGGCGGATTTTCAAAGGAATTTACCTGCGAATACAATGACAATTGCCCCGAAAAATTTGTTAAATCAATAAATGGCGGTGTTGCAGGCAACGCTGTTCCTGCTGTTTGTGAAGCAGAGGTGGTTGGCATTGACGACAACACACTTCTTGCATTTGCCAAAAAAGCTGAGGATGAAACAAAAGTACATTTTGAAATAAATGGTGGCAAAATTCTTTGCAAAGGCACTTCTGCTCACGCTTCTCTCCCCTTTATGGGCAACAATCCAATTACTGCAATGTTGGTTTTCCTTTCATCTCTTCCACTCTCTCAATGTGAAAGCACAGATAAAATCAAGGCTTTGAGTGTACTTTTCCCTCACGGGGATTGGCTGGGCAAGTCATTCGGTGTTGAAATGGAAGATATTCTTGGTGAGCTTACACTGACTCTTGACATTCTTAACCTTTCTGACGGCAAAATCAAAGGCTATTTTGATTCAAGAACGCCTATGAAAGCCAACAACGAAAACTGCGCAGACATTATTGCAGGCAAGCTGAATGAAAAGGGATTTTTCCTTAAAAACAACAACATGAAGCCACCCCACTATGTTGACGAAAATTCATCATTTATTCAGACACTTCTGAAAAACTATGAGAAATTTACAGGCGATAAAGGCGAATGTATCTCAATGGGCGGCGGCACTTATGTTCACAATATTGATGGCGGTGTTGCCTTTGGTGCAATTAAACGAGGGCTGAACACCAATATGCACGGTGCAGACGAGTTTATGCCCGTTGAGGATTTAATCACAGCCGCCAAGGTTTACGCTGGCGTAATTTATGATATGTGCAAATAGGAGAAAATTATGAAACTTGAAGAAAAAACAGTCAAAAAGAATTATATTTATGAGGGCAGAATTATAAATCTTCGCCGTGATGACGCTGAGCTGCCCGACGGTCGCCCCTGTGTAAGAGAGGTTGTTGAGCATAACGGCGGTGTGTGCGTTGCCGCTTTGACAGATGATGAGGAGCTGATTTTTGTCCGCCAGTTCAGATACCCTTATATGGATATTCTCCTTGAGCTTCCTGCTGGAAAGCTTGAAAAAGGTGAGGATGCTTTCCCCGCCGGCAAGCGTGAGCTTCTTGAAGAAACAGGATATGAAGCCGCTGAATACGATTTTCTCGGCAAATTCTACCCCTCTTGTGGATACACTGATGAGATTATTTATCTTTATCTTGCAAAAAATCTCACATTTAAGGGTCAGCACCTTGATGATGATGAATTTGTTGACCTCGAAAAGATTCCGCTTAAAAAAGCTGTTCAGATGGTTCTTAACAATGAAATTCCAGACGGCAAAACGCAGGCGGCAATTCTTAAAACTTATCTTAAAGTTAAAGGCGGAATTGAAGAATGAAAAATATAATTCTCGCTTCCGCTTCACCAAGGCGCAGGGAACTTTTAGCTCTTGCAGGCTTTGATTTCACAGTTAAAACTGCCGATACAGACGAAACAATCACCGAACCCGTTACCCCCGAAGAAGCAGTTAAAATCCTTTCAAAAAGAAAAGCTCTCGCCGTGGCGGAGCAATGCAAAGATTCAATTGTTATCGGTGCAGACACAGTTGTTGTTATAGATGATAAAATTCTCGGCAAACCGAAAAGCAAAGACGAAGCTTACGCTATGCTCTCTTCCTTTTCGGGCAGAAGCCACTATGTTTACACTGGAGTTTTTATCACAGACGGTAATAAAGAAATTTCTTTCAGTGAAAAGACAGAGGTTGAATTTTTTTCGCTCACAGATGATGAAATCAACTCATATATCGCAACAGGCGATTGCTATGACAAAGCTGGCGGATATGGAATCCAGACAGGCGGCTGCACTTTGGTAAAGAGAATCAACGGTGATTACTACAATGTGGTGGGACTTCCCATTGCACAGACCGCACGAAAACTCAAAACACTTTTATAAAAAAACAAGACCGTAGGAATGAATCCTACGGTCTTTTCGGTATAAGTAATTAACTTATTTAACCTCAACTTTTGCGCCAACTTCTTCGAGCTTAGCTTTGATTTCTTCAGCTTCGTCCTTAGAAACTGCTTCTTTGATAGCCTTGGGAGCGCCATCAACAAGAGCCTTAGCTTCTGCAAGGCCAAGACCTGTGATGTCCTTAACAGCCTTAACAACCTTAATCTTCTGGCCGCCAACGTCTGCAAGGATTACGTCGAACTCTGTCTTCTCTTCAACTGCTGCTGCTGCGCCTGCTGCGGGGCCTGCTACAACTGCTGCTGCTGCTGAAACGCCGAATTCTTCTTCTACTGCTTTAACGAGCTCTGAAAGCTCAAGAACTGAGAGAGTCTTTAACTCTTCAACGATTGCTGTAATCTTTTCTGATGCCATGATAGTCATCCTCCTAATATAATAGTTGTTTTTTTAAATTAAATTGGGCAATTAAGCCTCTGCGGGAGCCTCTTCTGCTCCTTCGCCGTTTTTATCAGCAATAGCCTGAACCGCACGTGCGAAAGATGCGATAGGTGCGCTGAATACGTTTGCAACCATAGAAAGCAATACTTCTCTTGAAGGAAGTGTTGCAAGTTCCTTAAGCTTGTCGATAGAGATAACCTCACCGTCAAGGTAGCCTGTTTTAAGATTGAAAGACTCAATCTTCTCAGCATAGTTGTTAAGGATACGAGCAGCTGCTACATAGTCCTCTTTGCTGGTTGCAATAGCGGTTGTGCCTTCAAGAACTGTGTTCATGCTCTCAAGGCTTGTGTCTTTAATAGCAAGGTTGAGAAGGGTATTCTTTACAACTGAGTATTCAACACCAGCTTCACGAAGCTCCTTACGCATTGCTGTATCGTCAGCAACTGTGATGCCTTTGAACTCAACAACAACACCAGCAACAGAATTTGAGATTCTGTCAGCGATCTGAGCTACAACCTGCTTCTTTTGTTCCAATACGCTTGCACTTGGCATTTTCTTTTTCACCTCTTTAAATAAAGTACGGTGTTCAATGCAAAAATCCCTGCCCACGAAACCGCAGGCAGGGACGAATCATACATAAATCAATCTAAAATAATTGACCATTATATGTCCTAACCTCGGCAGGTGGATAAACCTTTATGCAAAATGCACCTGCTGTCTTAAGCAAAGAACAGCTTAGATATAATACCACACAAATTGCTTTGTGTCAAGTACTTTTTTTATTTTTATATGCTCGATTTTATGATATTTATAAAATCGCTCTCATCACTGAATTATGTGGATTACATTTATCAAGTGAATTTTTATTTACTCTCGGAGAGGGTTACTTTACCGCCCTTAACAGTTACTATGTAATTAATTGTATCACCTTTTTCGTTAGCAACTGTAAATTCACCGCTACCGCTGCTTCCATGCTCAATGGTGATTGTATCATCATCTGCAAAATCTACAATAACGTTTTCGTACGAACCATTTTTTATATTCCAAACACCTTCCTGCTGAATATCATATTCAAACGTTCCCGATGAAAGGTTGTCGTAAACGGTGTATCCGCCAAATCCAATTATACATGCGAGAATTATTGACAGATATAATATGCGCTTTTTGCCACTGCAAAAAATAAATCCGAAAAGAACAGCTACTACTGCAAAGAAAAGTCCGTCAATAACATATAATGCGTTACCCTCAAAAATTGCATTGGTCATTCTTCCTATGCCGACAATTCCAAGATATGCGCCTGCTACTGCCAGAATCAGTGCGCTCCACATTTCTTTGCGTTTAATCTGAAAAGCTATCATAGCTCCAGGGAAAGTTAACAGGGTGATAATGAACCACTTGCCGTAGTACGCCTGAATAAGATTTACTGATGCGAAGGGCTGTTGAATCAGGTATATCAAAGGTTGGCTGATTAAGAAAAATACAAAACATTTTAATCCTGCTTCCAACGGCTTTTTGCAATTGCTGACAATAAATATAGCAAAGATAAACCACCAGTCTAAAAATACTCCCATCTGCGCTAACGCACTATCTTTAAAGACGGGGAGCAAAAGCAGGGCTGCAGTAACAACCGCTGTTGCTACCGAGAAAATAATCACCTTAACCCATGTCATCTCAATACCGCCAAAAATCTTTTTCAGTATTTTCATATTGTTTTCAAACTCCTGTCCTTATTTATTAAAGCCCTGAAACTCTTTGAAAATACATCAAAAGAGTTGTATTTTTATGATAAACGGACTCACTGCTAAATTTATCACTATTATATAAATATTAAGTCGAACTATTCGTACTCTGTATAATCTATTGTAGTTTTACAATCAATGCGTTTCAAGTAAGATAAAAAAAGACGAATAGCCGAACCAATGTTACAGTTAAGTTGCAACACCCAAATGTAACAAAGAGACTATTCGTCAATGAAATCTGTAATACAAATAATATTGTATCGTCAAGCCCTAATTAATTGCGCAAGCAAATGCGGTATAATAAAGGCTACAATTGGGTTATAAAACCAGCCTTTATTATTCTTCTGTGCCCGATACTGTAGCCTTTGCAGGGTTAATACGAACACCAGGACCCATTGTTGTTGCAAGAACGCAGGACTTAATGTACTGACCTTTTGCAGCTGCGGGCTTTGCCTTTTCAACAGCAGTGATAAGTGTGCTGTAGTTTTCCATCAGCTTCTCAGCACCGAAAGATACCTTACCGATGGGGCAGTGAATAATGTTTGTCTTATCAAGACGATACTCGATCTTACCTGCTTTAGCTTCAACAACAGCCTTAGCAACGTCGGGTGTAACTGTGCCTGCCTTGGGGCTGGGCATAAGACCACGGGGACCGAGAATTTTACCAAGACGACCAACAAGACCCATCATGTTAGGTGCTGCGATAGCAACATCGAAATCAAGGAAGCCTTCGCCCTGGATTTTTGCAACAAGATCTTCAGCGCCAACGATCTCTGCACCTGCTGCTGCAGCTGCATCTGCTGCATCGCCCTTTGCGAAAACAGCAACTCTTACAGTTTTACCTGTACCGTTGGGAAGAACTACTGCGCCTCTAACCTGCTGGTCAGCATGACGAGAGTCAACGCCGAGACGAATGTGCATTTCAACTGTTTCATCAAATTTAGCTGAAGCAGTTTTAACAACTGTTTCAAGAGCCTCTGTGGGCTCATAAAGCTTAGCTCTATCTACGAGCTTAGCGCTTTCGACATACTTTTTGCCGTGTTTCATTTGTAAATTTACCTCCCAAATAAGTGGTTAATCGGATTTTTCCTCCCACCAGGGAGCATTAGTCAACAACAGTAACGCCCATGCTGCGTGCAGTACCAGCGATCATGCTCATAGCTGTTTCGATAGTTGCTGCATTTAAGTCAGGCATTTTTGTTTCTGCGATTTTTCTAATCTGCTCACCGGTAATAGTTGCAACCTTTGTTCTGTTAGGAACACCTGAGCCGCTCTCGATTCCGCAAGCCTTCTTAATAAGAACAGCAGCGGGTGGAGTCTTTGTAACAAAGGTGAATGTACGGTCTGCATAAACTGTGATAACAACAGGAATTGTAAGACCTACATCGTTCTTTGTGCGCTCGTTGAATTCCTTTGTGAACGCCATAATGTTAACGCCGTGCTGACCTAATGCAGGACCAACGGGCGGAGCCGGGGTTGCTTTACCGGCGGGGATCTGAAGCTTAATAAAGCCTACAACCTTCTGAGCCATTTTTTGCACCTCCAAAAATATGTGGTTATTGCGGAGCATCTTAATGTGAATTTATGCTCCTCCCACAGGGAGCCTTACGCTCCATGCGCCAAAAAAGAGCGCATATAATTAAACAGACACGCTGTTAATTATCAGTGTGTTAGTCGGCAATAGGTTCAACCTGGTCAAGCTCAAGTTCTACCATGGTTTCCTTGCCGAAAAGAGCTGAAACAGTAACGTTAACTCTATTGTTTTCAACGTCGATAGATTCAACTCTGCCAGTGAAGCCGTCAAAGATTTCGTCAATAATATTAACTGTATCTCCAACAGCATAGTTGACCTCAACTGTGCGTTTTTCAACGCCAAGGCGATAAACTTCCTCTTCTGTAAGGGGAGTGGGTTTGCTCTCCGGGCCTACGAAGCCTGTAACACCTCTGGTGTTTCTAACAACAAACCATGCTTCATCGCTGATAACAGGGAGATCGTTGTCGTCCATTTCAACGGCCATTTTGACCATTACATAACCGGGGAAAATTTTACGCTCATATTCCTTGGTCTTGTCCTCTCTAACCTCTGTAACGGTTTCTGTGGGGATTTTAACCTCAAGAATCTGATCCTGCATTTTTCGGTTTTCGGCGACTTTTTCAATGTTGCCCGCTACTTTGTTTTCGTAGCCTGAGTAGGTATGAACAACATACCATCTGGAGTTAATAGACATTGCATTTCCACCGAAAAACAGCCTTATTTCAGTTATTCTGCAGCTTTAGCATCGACAGCGCCTGCTTTAACAGCAGCGTCAGCCTTTGCGGCAGCGTCAGCAGTTTTGGAATCTTCTTTCTTATCAGCAGATTCCTCATCAGCGGTCTGGCTCTGTGAATAGTGGCTGGCAAGACTTTCAAGTCCGTCAACACCCTTTGAAAGGGCTAAGTCAACCAGGAAAACAGCAAGACCGATAACTGCTATTGAAACAATTACAACCAGCGTACTCTTCAGAACTGTTTTGCCGTTAGGCCAGGTGATCTTTTTGATGTCGCCCTTAAGGTCCTTGAAGAATTTAGCAAACCATTTGCCAATGCGAACAAAGATGTTTTCTTTCTTCTTTGCTGAGCCAGCTTTTTTTGCTTTTGCGGCCTTTTCAATTTTTGCAGCAGCTTCGGATTGTTCTTTTTTAGCCATACTGGTTACCTCCGCTTACTTTGTTTCTCTGTGGAGAGTGTGTTTCTTGCAGAATCTGCAATACTTGTTCATCTCCAACCTGTCCGGTGTGTTTTTCTTGTTTTTCATCGTGTCATAGTTGCGCTGTTTGCACTCAGTACACGCAAGGGTAACTTTTACTCTCATATCGGCACCTCCGTTTAACCGGGTCATCCCGGGAATTTAGCCTCCCTCTTAATAAAAGCTTTACCCTATCAGCTTTTAAATAAGGGCACAAAAAAAGAACCCTCTATAAGAGGTACGATAATTTTATCATATAGAGGGGTTCTTGTCAAGCAAAATTTTCATAATTTTTTATATTTTCGGCTTTAGTCTGCAAATTGTGCCAATCAGCATTTGCAGGCACAAAATATCAAAAAATCGCCACTAAATTTCTCACAATTCCAAAGGCAACCAGTGCAATAATCAGAATTATTTCAATCACCTTTTCGGCAGTCGGTTCTTTTTTGCTGTCATATTTTATATATCTGTAAAGCTTTGCCGCCGCAAGATAGGTGAGCACAGGCAGCATCACAAAAATGGCAGGGTTGCATCTGAACGCTTCTTTAAAATGAAGCCTCATAATATTGACCGCCATATGGGTGATTCCGCACCCAGGGCATTTAAGTCCCGTAATTAAATTCAGCATGCAGGGAATTGCAAGACCTGTTTTCATTACAAATAAAGCATAGGCGCAGCCCACTGCAAAAATGACTGCGCCAATCTTTATAACTTTTAATAATCTTTGTTTCATTGATTATTCAACAGCAATTTTGTTAAGCTCTGTCTGAATAAGAGCTAAATCCACAATTGCAAGTTCGCAAATCGCAAGAATAAGATAGATTACACTGAGGCTTGATTCAGCTTCGCCATTGCGCTTTTTGATTTCGTCAACCTTAGCTCCAGCATTATAAAACCAAATCCAGCCGTAAATTCCGCAGGTGATAACTGTAATCAGAACAATCATTCCAGGGGACATATCGTCAGCTTTGCCAGATGCCGCCGCAACATCCTGAATAATGCAGTAATACCAGTAAAGTCCATAAATTCCACAGGTTACAATTGAAAGAAGAATGCAGGTGAGAATGCTTCTGCTCTTAACGGGTGCAGTGAGGTCGGCAGGCTGCTGGAAAAATTCAAAAGATTTGTTTCCCTCAGACTGTGCGTTTTCACCGTAAGGTGGATAAAATCCGCCCTGTGTATTTTCTCCATTCTGAATGGACTGTGTTTCTATGTTCTGATTAGGCTGAGCGTTCTCATTCTGAACGGGTTCTGCATTTTCATTCTGAACAGGTGCAAATTTAACAGGCACACCACAGCTTGTGCAAAACTTCTGTCCTTCAAAAATTTCTTTTCCGCAATTGGTACAAAATGGCATATGATTTCCTCCTTGATTCTTTAGCATACTATAATTATATTCTTATGATTGATTATTGTCAATTAACAGGTAATAAAATGAATGTAAAAATAATGTTACGACATTTTTCTGATTTTGTGAATTATTGTGAACACAACAAAAACAATAATGTTCATTATAACGATCGTTGCGCCAGTTGGAAGTGTGTACCCGTTAGGGCTGACATAAACGCACGAAACACCCAAGCCGACAAGGAAGCACACAACCGAAATAATTGCCGAGCTTATTGTAACTGAAAAGAATGATTTGCAAAGTCTCATTGAACTGACGGCAGGGAAAATTATCAGTGCAGAAATCAGAAGTGCACCCATAACCTTCATTCCAAGAACGATTGTAACCGCTGTAAGAACGGCAATAACCGTGTTGTAAAGGTTAGCTCTCAAGCCTGTGGCTTTCATAAAATTTTCGTCAAATGTTACAGCAAAAATCTTGTTGTAAAAAAGCACATATAAAAGGATAACAACCACTGAAAGTCCAACGCTTAAATATACATCGCTTCGTGTCATCGTTAAAGGGCTTCCGAAAAGATAGTTGCATACATCTGTATTCATTCCGTTTGTGAATGAAATGATAACTGTTCCGATTGCCAGCGCACCAGACGATATAATTCCAATAGCCGCATCGCCTTTTATTTTGCTGTTTTCACTTAAACGGAGCAAAAAGAACGCAGACACAACAACAATGGGAATTGACACATAAAGTGAAACATCCGCAAGATTAAGTGCCGCCGCAATGGCTGTTGCACCAAAGCCAACGTGTGAAAGTCCGTCGCCAATCATTGAGTAGCGTTTAAGCACAAGGCTCACCCCAAGAAGTGCGGCGCAAAGTGAAATCAGCACGCCTGCAATCACAGCTCGCTGAACAAATGTGAATCCAAAATAATAGGAGAGCAACGAGAAAGTGTTACTCACTCTGCACACCTCCCATAAAACGCTTGCCAAAAGGTGAACGCTTGTATTCTTCAGTTGTACCAAAGAAAGAATTATCGTGATTCAGATGAAGAATGTGATCTGCAAAACCGAGTGATGCTTCAATATCGTGGGACACCATCACAACAGTAATCCCCTCTTCGTGAAGCTTCTTAATCAGCTCATAAAGCTCGCCCGTTACAATGGGGTCAAGCCCCGAAACAGGCTCATCAAGCAAAAGGAGCTTGTCTGTTGCGCACAATGCCCTTGCAAGCAAAACTCTCTGCTGCTGACCGCCCGAAAGCTCGTGATAACATCTGTCTTTTAAATCAAGAATACCAAGCTTTTCCATATTTTCATTTGCACGAAGCTTAATTTTTTTATTAAAAAACGGGAAAATTCCCATTTTGTTAAGGCAGCCTGAAAGGACAATTTCGCCAACCGAAGCAGGAAAATCACGCTGAACATCAGTCTGCTGAGGGAGATAACCAATTTCACTCTGTTTAAGTCCATCGCCAAATTTAATTGAGCCGCCTGCTGTTTTCATAAGACCAAGCATAGATTTCATCAGTGTGGATTTGCCAGAGCCGTTTTCGCCCACAATGCACACAGCGTCGCCACTGTTGATGCTGAAAGATAAATTTTTAACTACGATTCTGCCCTCATAGGCAACAGAAAGATTTTTACATTCTATCAATGACATTTTATTTCAAAGCCTCTTGTATATTCTTTAAATTTTGCTCCATTAAGGAAAGGTATGTTTCTCCGTTTTCAAAATCTTCAAGAGAAACATTGTGACAGGAATGAAGTCTCAGCTTTTTAACGCCTGTTGCTTCGCAGATTGTGTCCGCCACTTTTTGTGATGAAAACTCTGTATAAAAAACAGCCTTCGTTTTCAGTTCCCTTGTCTTTTTTTCAAGGAAAGCAATGGTTGCCGCACTTGGGTCGCTTTCTGTTGAGCACCCAGGGAAAGCGGCAAAATATTCAAAGCCGTATTCGTTTGCAAGATAGCGGAACGGGAAACGGTCTGCCACCATCAGCGTTTCTTTTTTGCTGAAAGTTTTTCTGAATTCACCATCTAACTTTTCAAGTTTTTTCTTGTAATCTTCAAAATTTGATGTGTATTTACTTTCGTTGTCTTTGTCAATTTCACAAAGGCAATCTTTTATTTTTTCACTGATGAGAATTGCGTTTCTGGGTGAAGTCCACACATGCTCGTCATTCTCACCCTCAGCAGAAACATCGCCCTCATGCTTTTCTTTTCCCGTCTGCATCCCCTCTTTTTCTTCTTCATTAAGAAGCGGAACACAGTCGGTCATTTTTAATGTATTGATTTCATTTTCGCCGAATGTTTCAAGAAGCGACTGAACCCATTCATCAGATTCACCGCCAAGATAAATAAAAAGCGAGCTTTCTTTTATCTCTGCCATATGCCTTACAGCAGGTTCATAAGAATGTGGCTCTGTGCCTGGGATAATGAGCATTGAAACGCTCACACCGTCAACCCCTGCGGTTATCTGACGGGCAAAATCATACGACGGGAAAATGCTTGAAATTACGCTGATTTTATCTTGTTTTTTTGGAGGAGCGGAGCAGGACGCAAAAGTAAAAATCATACACACAGAAAGAATTATTGCAAAAAGCCGTTTCATTGATCTGCCTTTTTGCATCCTTTGCAATATCCGTAAAGGGTGGTGTTTGCGTTGTCAACAAAAAAGTCATAGCTTTCTGCGATACTTTCCTCAGCCGATTTCAATATAGGCGAATCAATATGATAAAGCTCACCGCACTGAAGGCACTTCATATGAAAATGCGTGCACCCTGCGCAGTGATTATACTGATAAAGTGCGCCCTTTTCGCCCTTGAATTTTTTCAGCTTGCCCTCTTTGACAAATTGAGAAATAAGGCGATAAACCGTTGCCTCGCTAAGCCCCAGTGAGCTGTTGCCTATAATCTCACGGGATGTAAAGCATCTGTCTGGGTCGGATTTAAAAAGTGAAAGCAATGTGTCTTTTTGTTTTGTGTGATATGATTTTTCTGTTCCCATAATAAAACGCTCCAATTTGATAGTAACTATCAAATTGGAGTATATCACACAATGTTAAATTTTGCAAGTTTTATTTTTTTGAAAGATAATCAATAGCTGTCAGAAGCTGAACATCTTTATCCTCTGTATTTTTTTCAGAAAGCACCTTGATGTCAGGCTCAACACCAACACCATCAAATGTTTCTGTAATATAAGGGTAAACCTTTGCAACTGTCAGCACAACACCGCTGCCGTTGCTCAAAGCAAAAGCCTTGCTCACATCTGCGTTGCCCTTTGTGGTTTCACCAACAATCTGAGCCATGCCGAAATCCCTCAAATCGCAGGCAAAAAGTTCGCCGCAGCAGGAGGTTTCGCTATCTGTCAACACAACTATTGAATAACCGCTGAGGCTTGCAGAACTTGAAGCGTAATAGGTTTTGTTGCCCTTTTTATCAATTTCAGTTGCAAGCGCACCACTGCCCTCGCCTGCTATAGGAACAATCTGTTTCAATGCGTCTGTTGTGTATTCAATAGTTCCGCCCGATGTTCCTCTTAAATCAAAGATAATAGATTCAGTTCCGTCTGGCAGGGATTTTATAACTTCGTCAAGCTGTTTTGCTGTGTTGGCATAAAATCCGTCAATTTTAATATATGCCGCCGAACCTGTTTCTTTATAATAAACCGACTTTGCAGAGTAGCCCATCATAACAGAAACATTCTTTGCCTTGTTGTTATGAATATAAGTGATTTTAACACTTGTGAGCTTGTTGCCGTTAAGTGCATCGGTCATTTTTGAAGCATTCTTTTTTGTAACTCTTTCGCCGTCAACAACAGAAATAAGGTCGCCCTCTTTGATTCCCGCAGACGAAGCAGGTGAATTATCAAAAACAGATGTTACTTTTAAATAACCGCTCTTTTTATCTGTTGAAACATTCACGCCAATGCCGTTAATTTCACCGTTCATAGATGAAAGATATGCACTGTATGCCGATTTTGAAAGATAATAGCTTGAGGGGTCATTAAGTGAATCCACATAGCCGCTCAGCATTTTGCCGTTGCGTGTGTCATTAACAACTGTGCCATAATAATTTTCCTGAATAACTGCGTCAAGCTCGTCAATAAGAGCATAAGAAGCAATTCTATCCTGCAAATTGACTACAAGGCGGTTATAAATTCGCTGAGATACAGACATTGTAATTGCAAATGTTGCCGCAATTGAAGCGATAACCATTGTGATTGCAATGCCCAGTGAGATTTTTTTATTCATAAGATCTCCCGAAAAATAGCATAATTTGTCTAAAAGGTCATATAACGTCAGCAGCCGACACAAGGCCGACTGCTTAAAACATTATTTATGAACGTAGTTTAAGGGGTTGAGTCTGTTGCCGCTGCCATCTCTAACTTCAAAGTGGCAATGGTAACCAGTTGAATAACCTGATGTACCAACATGAGCAATAACCTGACCCTGTGAAACAGCCTGACCTGTTGAAACAGGGAAATTTGCAAGGCAATGACCGTAAAGTGTGTATGAACCATCGCCATGGCTCAGCATAATATAGTTGCCGTAGCCTGTGTTGCCATAGTTTACACTTGCAACTGTTCCTGACTTTGCGGCAAGAATATTTGAATTGCACGGTGCGGCAATATCAAGACCGCCGTGGAACTTTGAAGCACCTGTTGCAGGGTCTGATCTGTAGCCGTAATATGAGCTGATGTATCCTGCAGGCACCGGCCACATCCAGCCTGATGAGCTAATTGAACCGCTTGAATATGTTGGTGTAACATAGCTTGTAGAGCCTGAACTGCTTGAGCTGCCAGATGAACCTGATGATGAACCACCAGTAGTCTGCTTCTTTGTGGCAGCAGCTGCGGCGGCTGCGGCTGCGGCGGCTTCACGCTGTCTTTGAAGCTCAGCTGCTTTGATAGCTTTATCAATCTTTGCCTCTGCGCCTCTGTAAGCCTCAACGCTGTCATTAAGTGCTTCAATCTTTGCATTGTAGCCATAGAGGATTCTGTTTACCTCTGTAGCCTTTGCCTCTGCGCTTGCAATAAGCTTGTCATACTCTGCCTTAGAATTGTCAAGCTCAACTTTCTTTGCACCAAGCTCTGTCTTTTTAACTTCGGCTTCGTTTTTATCTCTGCTGAGTTTAACTTTAAGCTTTTCAGCTTTTTCAATATCGTTGTTAAGCTTATCAACGATTTTCTGATCGCTGTCTGTAACTCTCTTCATAAGTTCAAGCTGGTTAAGCATGCTTGAAATATCCTTTGAGTTAAGCAAAACATCAAGATATGATGTGGGACCGTTCATATAGTTTGTACGAAGTCTCTGGCAGAAAACATCAACAGTTTCGTCAATGCTGTCATTCATATCTTTAAGATTATTCTCTGTCTTAGTTATCTGATTTGAGAGAGATTTTATATCAGCTGTAAGGGATGTAACCTGCTTATCAACCTGATCTCTCTGGCACTGAATAACATATGACTGACTTGTAAGGTCTGAGAGCTGAGATTGCAGCTTGTTTGCAATTGCCTGCTGTGGAGCTTTCTCTGCCCTTAACTTTGCAATTTCACTTTCTGCGCTCTGGATTTTGGAGTTATAAGCCGCTTTCTGCTGTTCAAGAGTTGCGGCGTAGCTTCTGATTGGACCTAAAGCACAGGCATATGTGAAGAAAAGTGCCACTGAAACTATAATGGATGTGATACGCTTAAAGTTCGCTGTCTTCATCAATAACGCCTCCCTGTTCTTTAAGATATCTTCTGATTGAAACCATACTGCCGACAACACCTGAAAGTACACCTATTGCAAGGAATGCAACAAGAAGCAAAAGTGCATAATCTTTAAAATCAAGCAGGCTCTTGCCGATGCCCATGATATTGCCAATCATTGCGGTGATGGATTTCTTAACGATTTCATAAACGCCCCATACTGCACCGAGAGAAATGAATGCTGAAATAATACCAAGCAAAATACCCTCGATAACAAATGGCCAGCGGATAAATCCGTTTGTTGCACCAACTGATTTCATAATGCTGATTTCAAGTCGGCGGCTGAACATTGTGATTCTGACTGTGTTTGAAATAATGAAGAGTGAAACAAGCATGAGCAATGTGATAATACCAATGCTTATATATGTTACAGATGAGCGGATGCTTGAAAGAGCCATTGCAACATCTTTATTATCTCTTATGCTGTCAACACCGTTGAGCTTTGAGATTTCTTTTGCTGTTTTGTCAAACTTATTCATATCTTCAACAGTTACTTTATATGTATCAGGAAGAACATTTTCTGCATCTGCAAAGTAATCAGCATTTGTGCCCATAGCATCAATCTGCTCTTTAAATGCAGTTTCCTTATCAACAAACTGAACACTTGCTACATTTGAAAGCGATTTAAGCTCGTCGCCAAGGAATTTTGTCTGAGCCTCATCAACATCTGACTGAACATAAACAACGATAACGTTCATATCTTCAATATCGTCAATTACCTGCTGAATGTTCATAAGAACCATAAAGGCTGAGCCTATCATAATAAGGCATGAAAGAAGAACTGCAATTGAAGCGATTGACATAAGTCTGTTTGTCCAGATATTGCGGAATCCTTCCTTTGTTAAATATCCGAAGCTTCTTCTCATTCTTCAGCACCGCCTTCCCCTGTTGAGTCAAGATAAACTCTGTAGGCATCATTATCGCCAAGAATGGAATTGAGATATTCGTCATTTACCTCACGTGGCTTACGCTTAACAGGCGGAGGTGTCTGCTCAACTGGAGCTTCCTGAACTTCCTCAACCTCAGCTGAAACCTCTTCAACAGCCTCTGCTGTTTCGCTTTCAACCTCTTCGGCAACCTCTTCAATCTCTTCTGTATAAACAGGTTCTTTAACCTCAAAAGCACCTGCCGCCTGACCCATTGCACCATGTCTTCTTCTGAAGCTGTTGCTATCTGCTCTGACAGCGGTGGGAAGATGTGCTGTTGAAGCCTCAGGCAAGCTGCCGTCTGTAACAATTCCGTCAGATGCAACCTGACCTGATTCAAGAACGATAACACGCTTGTTGAATTTTTTAACAAGGTCATGAGCATGTGTAACCATGATGACGGTCGTGCCAGCCTCATTAAGTCTTGTAAGAAGCTCAACAATTTCCATTGACATCTGAGGGTCAACATTACCTGTTGGCTCGTCCGCAATAATAATTTCAGCATTGTTTGCAAGTGCTCTTGCAAGGGCAACTCGCTGCTGTTCACCGCCTGAAAGCTCGTTAGGCATACTGCGTGCCTTTGATGCAAGGCCAACAACGCTTATAACGTAAGGAACTCTTTTGCGAATTTCTTTCTTCCTTGCGTTAACAACACGCATTGCAAATGCAACATTGTTATAAACATCCATTGTAGGGATAAGTCTGAAATCCTGAAAAACGATACCCATATTTCTTCTGAAATAAGGAATCTGTCTTTTTTTCATATTAACAAGGTCATAATCTTTGATTACAATTGAGCCTGATGTGGGAACTTCCTCTCTCATCATAAGCTTTAAGAATGTACTTTTACCTGCGCCAGAGGCACCTACAACAAATACGAACTCGCCTTTTTCAATTTTAATATTAACATTATTAAGTGCTTTTGTGCCGTTGGAATAAACCTTGGACACATTTTTAAACTCGATCATTTGCGCTAATCACCTGTCCTTTCCGAAATGAGCATAGCTCAAGCCGTTAATGCAAATCATCAATACTTTACAGGGTTGGCATCAAGATATTTCTTAACCATAAGTGCTACTTTGAAAACAATAGCATCGTCAAATTCTCTCAGGTCAAGACCTGTAATCTTTTTAATTTTTTCAAGTCTGTAAACAAGGGTGTTTCTGTGAACGAAGAGCTTTCTTGATGTTTCGCTCACATTAAGGTTGTTCTCAAAGAAACGCTGAATTGTAAAAAGTGTTTCCTGATCAAGGCTGTCAATTGAGCCCATTTTGAATACTTCACGAAGGAACATATCGCAAAGTGTTGTGGGAAGCTGATAAATAAGTCTTGCAATACCGAGGCTGTCATAGCTTACAATAGTTTTTTCAGTGTCAAAAACCTTGCTTACTTCAAGTGAAACCTGAGCCTCTTTGAAAGATTTAGCAAGCTCCCTGATACCCACAACGGGGGTACCTATGCCGATAACGGCATGTGTATAAAGCTCTGTGTTAAGAGAATCCGCAATTGAACGGGCAAGCTTCTCAATATCTTTGGAAGAAATGCCTGTTTTAATATCTTTAACAAGTGCAATATCTGTTTCGCTTACATTTATAACAAAATCCTTTGTTTTGTCGGGGAAAAGATTCTGGATAACATCAAATGTTGAAGCATCTGTCTGATCTGGAACACGGATAAGCAGAACAACACGTGAGGATTCGCTGTTGAAGCGAAGCTCTCTCGCCTTGAGATAAATATCACCTGGAAGGATGTTATCAAGAATAACATTTTTGATAAATATGCTTCTGTCAAATTTTTCGTCAAAATACTGCTTGAGGTTACCAAGAGTAACAGCGCTGAGATCTGCAAACTTTTTAGCCTGTTCGTCTTCACCGTCAACAAAAACAGCATACTCGGGATGACCCTGAGTGCCAAAAGTTTTATATGTGAATCCCTCAATAATTACACTTTCAGTTTCCTGAAAAGCTTTAGCTGCTGCGGGTGCGTTAATTTCTCCGATTCTTACGAGATCACTGCATGAAATAACAGTGCCTGTTTCATCAATTATACCAATCGTTCTGTCGATTGCTCCACGCATCTGATGAACAACGCCCTGAAAAAGTCTGTTAGACATATACAATCCGCTCCTTAACAATACATAAAACTATTGCCTTATTGACCTTTTGGACAATATGACAACCCGACAATATACATATTACACAATTATTGTATTATTTTCAAGTCATTTTGCAAAAAAATTTACAATCTTTTAACAAATCTTTGAATTTTAACAGCCAAAACAGGCTGATTTAAGAAAAAATCACAAAAAGACTTTCTAAAAACGCAAAAACTTTGCTTTGGTGATTTTAACTAATAAAGCATTCAAAAGAATAAAAAGCGGTGCCTGCAACCACAAGCACCGCAACAGATATGGTCAAAATGACAAATTAGTCCTCGTCCTCTTCAAGGTCTTCGTCAGCGTCAAAATCAAACTCAAGTGTTTCACCGCAAGCGGGGCACTCAATTGATTCTTCATCAAGCATGCTTTCGTCAAGGCAGATAACCTCGCCGCAAGCAGGGCACTCAACCTCAAAATAATCGCCTTCGCCGCAGCCTGGGCAGCCTTCGCATGATGAATACTCATCCTCAAAGTCATCCTCACCAAAAACGAAATCCTCAACCTCTGAAAGATCCTCGTCAACAGCGTCAAGCTGGTCAACGATCATATCTACATCGTCCTCAAGGTCGGCAATTGAAAGAGCCATTTCGTCAATAACATCAAGCATAGCCTTGATAAGCTTTGTTTCGGGCTTGCTCTCATCAAGATTAAGACCCTCTGCAAGACCTTTAAGATATGCTGCTTTTTCAGTAACTGTCATCATAGTTATTACCTTCCTTTCGTTGGCAATTATGCTCTGCTGAGATACTCGCCTGTTCTTGTGTCAATCTGAATCATTTCGCCCTCATCAATGAAAAGGGGAACTTTAATCTCTGCACCTGTTTCAACAGTTGCAGGCTTTGTTGCGTTAGTTGCTGTGTCGCCCTTGAAGCCAGGGTCAGTCTTTGTAACCTGAAGCACAACGAATGTTGGGGGCTCAACGCCAAAGATCTTGCCTTTGTAAGAAAGAATCTTGCAAACCATGCCATCCTTAACAAACTTGAATGTTTCGGGAAGGTCTGATGCGTTAACAGGGATAAGCTCATAGCTTTCGGGACCCATGAAATAGTAAAGATCGCCGTCGCTGTATGAATATTCCATATCCTTTCTCTCAATGAAAGCTGTGGGGAACTTAGCGGTGGGGTTGTAGCTCTTTTCAACTACTGCACCGGTAAGAACGTTCTTAGTCTTAGTTCTAACAAAAGCAGCGCCTTTGCCGGGCTTAACATGCTGGAATTCTACAACCTGAAGCACGTTGCCGTCTTCTTCAAAAGTTACGCCGTTTCTGAAATCGCCTGCTGATACCATAGTATTATTCCTCCGATTTTTAATTCAATACGGTCAAAACCGTTCTATCTCGCATATATTTTAAACCATAATCAAAATATTTTCAACCCTTTTATCAAAAAAAGATAAAAATGAATTGCAAATCTCTGTTTCAGCATCATATCCGCACCACTCAACCTGTTGTTGATTTATATACATTTGTATGCTATAATGAACTCAGCTGTAAAAACAGCAAATTTAAAAAATATTTTCGGGGTGGCAAAAATGAAAATCAGAGAACTCGTTTCGGTTATTGACGGAGAAATTGTTTATGGCGAAGATTTTGTTGAAAACGAAGTATTCAGTGCCTGCGGCAGTGATATGATGAGCGACGTGCTTGCCTTTGTTAAGGAGCAGGCGGTTATGCTCACAGGTCTTGTTAACCCTCAGGTTGTGCGCACCGCAGAGATGATGGATATGAAATGTATTGTTTTTGTCAGGGGAAAACGCCCCGATATGAGTATGATTGACCTTGCAGAGGAAAGAGACATTGTGCTTGTCTGCACAAAGCTTGAGATGTTCACCGCCTGCGGCAAGCTTTATGAAAACGGACTGAGAGGAGCAAGCGGAAAATAATGGAAAATATCAGACTTCATTACGATGTGGTTAAGGATGATTTTTCATGTGCTGGCGAAGCTTCGGGAAAAATCAAGAAAACTCTCAAAGGCCTTGGACTTGACGCTGCTCTGGTTCGCAATGTGGCAATTGCCGTTTATGAGGGCGAAATAAATATGGTAATTCACGCTGAGGGCGGATGTATTGATGCAGAAATTTCGCCCGACACAATCACCGTAGTACTTAAAGATGTTGGTCCCGGTATTATAGATGTTGAAAAGGCAATGCAGGAGGGTTACTCAACAGCACCAGAAAATGTCCGTGCCCTCGGTTTTGGTGCAGGTATGGGTCTGCCCAATATTAAAAAATATTCTGATGAAATGAATATTGAAACAGAAGTTGGTGTAGGCACCACAATCACATTGAAATTCAACATATAAGGTAGCCGAAAGGAGCTTATGTATGGAAAAAAACATTTTTCATTCCGTAAGAATGGACAGAGAAAAATGCGTTGGATGTATGAACTGCATAAAACGCTGTCCAACAGAGGCTATCAGAGTCCGAAACGGAAAAGCGAAAATTATTAAAGAAAAATGTATTGACTGCGGAAAATGTATATCCGTCTGCCCTCACCACGCAAAGTATGCTGAAAGAGACAGACTTCAGGAAATAATTAAATTCAAATATAACATTGCGCTTCCTGCGCCATCACTTTACGGTCAGTTCAACAATCTTGAAAATATAGATTATGTGCTGGCAGGTCTTATACGCATGGGATTTGACGAGATTTATGAGGTTTCCCATGCGGCGGAGATTGTATCAAAGCTGACCCGTGAAATGATTGAGAAAAACAACACAGGCAAACCGCTGATTTCGTCCGCCTGCCCTGCTGTGTGCAGACTTATAAGGGTGTGCTACCCATCGCTTCTTGAGCAGTTGGTTGACATTAACGCACCAATGGAAATTGCGGCACTGGCGGCAAGAAGAGATGCGGCAGAGAAAACGGGTCTTTCACCAAATGAAATCGGCATATTCTTTATTACCCCCTGCCCTGCAAAAATCACAGCCGCCAAAAATCCCATCACCCTTGACGGACCGATTATTGACGGTGCAATTGCAATCAGCGATATTTACCCTGTTCTTTTGCAGCAGATGAACCGACTTGCAAAAAGCAATGAAGAAATTCCAGAATTAAAACGCTCTGGCAAAAGCGGTGTCGGCTGGGCAACAAGCGGAGGCGAAAGTGCGGCACTTTTTGAAGAAAACTATATTGCCGCAGACGGCATTGAAAATGTTAAAGCAATCCTTGATGAAATTGAAAACGGTAAGCTTAACAATGTGAAATTCATTGAGCTTAATTCATGCACCTGCGGATGTGTTGGCGGTGTGCTTACAGTTGAAAATCCCTTTGTGGCAAAACGCCGTTTGCATCATCTGACACATTACATGCCTGTAACCGCAGAGAAATACACAAAAGATGATGAGGAAAAGGACGCAGACATTCTTAAATGGCAAAAAATTCCCGAGCCTGCAAACATTATGCGCCTTGCAGATAATTTTAAAGACGCAATGCGTATTATGAATGAAATAAATGAGCTTGAAAAGGAGCTTCCGAAGCTTGACTGCGGAACCTGCGGTGCACCCTCATGCAAAGCACTTGCAGAGGATATTGTAAGGCTTTTTGCAGAAAAGAGAGAGTGCATTTTCCTCACAAGAGATAAATATAAAGAATCACATGAACCGCAGGCAGAGATGTTTATGGAAAATCTTCCTGCTTCATTTAAAGCTTCTAAGGAGGAAAATAAATGAAAACTGTAAAAGACATCTGCCTTGCAGGTAATATGAAAATCCTTTGTGAAGGCGACAGCTTTGAAAGAGAAGTTACTGGCTGTTATTGCGGCGACCTTTTAAGCTGGGTAATGTCAAAAGCGCAGAGCGGCGATGCATGGCTGACGGTTATGGGCAATGTTAACGCTGTTGGTGTTGCGGCTTTGGCAGACACAGCCTGCGTAATCCTCACAGAAAATGCCGCCTTTGATGATGTGGCAAAAATGAGAGCGGAGCAAAACGGAATCACTGTTTTGCAGACAGAAAAAAATACATACGAAACCGCCGTTTTGATAAACGCAATGCTGGATTAATAATTATGTTTTTCAGATACGATTTTCACAACCATTCATGCCTGTCGCCGTGCGGCGATAATGATATGACGCCTTATAACTTTGTCAATATGGCAAAGCTTATGGGGCTTGACATCGTTGCTCTTACAGATCACAACACCTGCCTTAACTGCCCTGCCGCGGTAAAGGCAGGTGAATTTGCAGGTATAACCGTTATACCCGGCATGGAGCTGTGCACGGCTGAGGAGGTTCATGTTGTGTGCCTTTTTGCCGATTTAAAGAACGCACTCAATTTTTCGGCTTACATAAGGTCAACTCTGCCTCCGGTGAAAAACAGAGAAAAAATTTTCGGCGAGCAGCTTATTATGGACGAAAAAGACAACATTCTCGGCAAAGAGGAGCTGCTGCTTACAACAGCTTCATCGGTGGGGATTTATCAGGTACCGAAGCTAATGGAGCAATACGGGGGAGCGGCGTTCCCCGCTCATATAAACAGAAGCTCATACAGTGTTATTTCAAATTTAGGCGAAATAACCGCCGACATGGGCTTTAACTGCGCTGAGCTTACGCCCGACGCCGACCTTAAACAGTATGAGGAAAAATATCCGGATTTAAAGCAGATGAAAATTCTTTACAACAGCGACGCTCACTATCTTGAAAACATAAATATGAACCCGAAACACATAGAAATTCCCTCAGCTTCGGCAAAAAACGTAACAGATTTTTTAAATTCGTAAATAAAAAATCAAATATATTAGTGATTTTGATGAAAAACGGCAGAAAAACCAGAAAAAAGCACGCATAAAATGCAAGATATTGTTGATTTTTTCTTTCCGTTGTGATAATATCTAAAAGAGTAAAATTGTTTAGTTTTTAACAATTAGTTAAAGGAGGAAAATACTTCATGCTCAAGAAAATCAGCAAAATTCCTTTCAAGGGCACACCGGAGCAGGAAGCTCAGCTCAAAGCGGTTATCGAAGAATGTAAAGATGATAAGAGTCTTCTCATGCACGTAATGCAGCAGGCTCAGTCTATTTATGGCTACCTTCCCATCGAGGTTCAGAAGATGATCGCGGAAGGTATGGACGTTCCGCTTGAGAAAGTATACGGTGTATCCACTTTCTACGCCCAGTTCGCACTTTCGCCAAAAGGAGAATACAATATCTCTGTTTGTCTCGGTACAGCGTGCTATGTTAAAGGCGCGCAGAGCATTATTGATAAGGTTTCAGAGGTTCTCAATATTGAAGCCGGTGAATGCAGTGAAGACGGTAAATTCTCGCTTGAGGCCTGCCGCTGCATAGGCGCGTGCGGTCTTGCACCCGTTATGTCTGTTAATGACGAGGTTTACGGCAAGCTCACAGATGACCAGATTCCCGGCATTCTCGCGAAGTATCAGGCTTGATTTATGCGTGAGCTTTCGCTTAACATTTTAGATGTTGCTCAGAATTCCATATCCGCCGGCGCGAGCCTTGTTGAGATAGTTATTGACGAAAATACGGCGGCGCAGACTCTTTCAATCATGATTAAAGATGACGGCTGCGGTATGGACGGGGAAACTCTTAAGAACGTTCAGGATCCGTTTTTTACAACCCGCACTACACGAAAGGTCGGTATGGGAATACCTCTTTTCAAGATGGCGGCGGAAATGACGGGCGGCGGCTTCTCAATTGATTCGGCTGTCGGTAAAGGAACCTGCGTTAAAGCGGATTTTAAAACCGATAATGTGGATTTTACTCCGCTGGGCGATATCGACTCCACTGTTGTTACACTGGTAACGATGAACACAGGCATTGATTTTGCCTATACCCTGAAGGTTAATGACAGCGAATTTACTTTATCCACCGCGCAGCTTAAAGAGCTTCTGGGTGATGTCCCGCTGGATATGCCCGAAGTAGTGATGTGGATAAAGGACTATTTAAAAGAACAGACACAAATTATCCGCGGAGGTATTTTATAAATGAAAACTCTTGAAGAATTGCTTGCTATTAAAGCTAAAGCAGAAAAAGCAATGAATGTAAGAGAAGAGGAAGGCGCGGGCATCCGTGTTGTTGTCGGAATGGCAACATGCGGTATCGCCGCAGGCGCGAGACCTGTTCTCAGCGGTTTTGTTGAGGAAATCGCAAAAAGAAATCTTAAAGACGTAGCGGTAAGCCAGACGGGCTGCATCGGTATGTGCCAGTATGAGCCTATCGTTGAGATTTTTGAAGAAGGAAAAGAAAAAGTTACCTATATCAAGATGACTCCCGAAAAGGTTGCGCGCGTTGTTGCTGACCATATCGTTAACGGTAATCCCGTCACTGAATATACGGTAGCATCAATCGACAAATAATAAGGAGGAAAGCAAATTATGTATCGTTCCCATGTTCTTGTTTGCGGCGGTACCGGCTGTACCTCATCCAACAGTGCAGCTATTATCGAAGCTCTTGAAAAGGAAATCGAAGCAAAAGGTCTTAAAGATGAAGTCAAGGTTATCAAGACAGGCTGCTTCGGTCTTTGCGCTCTCGGCCCTGGTATGGTAGTTTACCCCGGAGGCTGCTTCTACAGCGAGGTTAAGGTTGAAAATGTTCCCGAAATCGTTGAGGAGCATCTTCTTAAGGGCAGAATCGTTAAGCATCTTCTTTATGATGAAACCGCAAAGACTCCCGACATCAAGTCAATCAATGAAACAAACTTTTATAAAAAGCAGAAGAGAGTCGCACTGAGAAACTGCGGTGTTATCGACCCCGAAAACATTGACGAATATATCGCGATGGACGGTTATCAGGCTCTCGCGAAAGCTCTGACCGAAATGACTCCCGAAGATGTTATCAAGGTGGTTATGGATTCAGGTCTTCGCGGCAGAGGCGGCGGCGGATTCCCCACAGGCAAAAAGTGGAGCTTCACAGCTATGAATTCTGCGAATCAGAAGTATGTTGTATGCAACGCCGACGAAGGCGACCCCGGCGCGTTCATGGATCGTTCGGTTCTCGAAGGTGACCCCCACTGCATCGTCGAGGCTATGACAATCTGCGGTTACGCGACCGGCGCGACAGAGGGTTATATTTACGTTCGCGCGGAGTATCCCATCGCCGTTCACAGACTTGAGATTGCCATTAAGCAGGCTAAGGAATACGGTCTTTTGGGCAAGGACATTTTCGGCTCGGGCTTTGATTTTGACCTTCATATCAGACTCGGCGCGGGCGCGTTCGTATGCGGTGAGGAAACGGCTCTCATGACATCAATCGAGGGCAACCGCGGCGAACCCAGACCCAGACCTCCCTATCCCGCAGTTAAGGGTCTTTTCGCTAAGCCCACAACTGAAAATAATGTTGAAACTTTCGCAAACATTCCTCAGATTATACTTAAAGGCGCGGAGTACTTCAATTCAATGGGTACAGAGCGTTCAAAGGGCACAAAGGTATTTGCTCTCGGCGGCAAGATTTCAAACACAGGTCTTGTTGAGATTCCAATGGGTACTACCCTTCGTGAGATTATTGAGGATATCGGCGGCGGCGTTCCCAACGGCAAAAAATTCAAAGCGGCGCAGACAGGCGGCCCTTCAGGCGGATGTATCCCCGCTTCTCTTATGGATACCGAAATCGACTATGACAACCTTACGGCTATCGGCTGCATGATGGGTTCAGGCGGACTTATCGTTATGGACGAAGACAACTGTATGGTTGATATCGCGAAATTCTTCCTCAACTTCACGGTTGACGAATCCTGCGGTAAATGTACTCCCTGCCGTATCGGTACAAGAAGAATGATGGAAATTCTTGAAAAGATTACAAGCGGTAAAGGAACTCTTGAAGATATTGACGAGCTTGAAAGCCTCGCTTCGTATATTAAAGACAATTCACTCTGCGGACTCGGTCAGACGGCTCCCAATCCCGTTCTCGCAACACTCCGCTTCTTCCGTGACGAGTATATCGCTCACGTTGTTGATAAGAAGTGCCCCGCGGGCGCGTGCAAGGCTCTTCTCAACTACACGATTGACCCCGACAAGTGCAAAGGCTGCACACTCTGCGCTAAAAACTGCCCGGTCGGCGCAATCAGCGGCACGGTTAAGAATCCGCATGTTATCGACCCCGCGAAGTGCATTAAGTGCGGCGTATGTATGAGCAACTGTAAATTTAATGCTATTGAAAAGAAATAAAAGGAGCGTGTCATAATGGAAATGGTAAATATTAAAATTAACGGCATGCCCTTTAGCGTGCCGAACGGAATCTCTATTCTTGAAGCGGCGAGATATGCGGGTATCACAATCCCCACACTCTGCTATATGAAAGAGATTAATGAAATCGGCGCATGCCGTATGTGCATGGTTGAAGTTAAAGGCGCAAGAAGCCTTGTAGCAGCCTGCGTGTTCCCCGTAAACGACGGAATGGAAATCCAGACAAATTCAGAAAGAGTAAGAAAAGCGAGAAAAACAACTCTTGAGCTTATTCTTTCAACTCATAACCGCAAGTGCCTTTCATGCGTAAGAAGC
>JAZLLI010000046.1:0-40494 GCA_045598085.1 Acutalibacteraceae bacterium | reverse complement strand
AGAAAATAAAGAAGGACGTAAACCTAAATTTTGAAATTTTCAGAAAAGTTTTGAGCGACAAAAGTTTTTTCAAAGCATTTCTAAAAAGTTTAAAAAAGATAAAAAAAGAAAGGTGAGCAAATGACAAAATCTGAGCAATTAAAATCATACTTTGAATTAATTGATGAAGATAAAAGGACTTTCGCCTACGATACGATTGATGAATACATCTTTTTTTTAGAACGGATTGAAGAATTGAAAAAGTTGCCTTATATTCAGGTATCGAAAAAAAATCCTGAAATGCAAAGACTGACACCAGCGGCTAAACTGATTAAAGAGTATTCTCAAATTATTGATGCTAAACGTGGAACCTTACTGAGGATCATTAACAGTGTTGAAAACAGTGCGGCAGATGAATTGTTGGCAAAGTTAGCAGAGTTTGAATAGGTGGAAAGAATGACAAGAAAAGAATGTTTAGAAAAGGCTATTGAGGCGGCTTGTTCTGATCGTGAAAATATACACGGAACGCCTGAAGATAATTTCGGCCTGATCTCTGATTTATGGACGATTTATTTAGGCGTAAAGATCAAGCCAAAAGATGTAGCAATGATGATGTGTTTGCTGAAGATAGCGAGAATCAAAACAGGAAGAAATAAAGACGATAGTTTTGTTGACATTGCGGGTTATGCCGCCTGCGGTTGCGAAATATGCGGAGAGGTGAAGCCTTTACGAAATGAATAAAACATATCTTGAGCAATATCATGACCTGATTAAAAATGGCGATGTTGTTGTTGGTTACTGGATAAAAAAAGAAGTGCAAAACCTGATTGATGATTTAAGCAATCCGATATTCATTTATGATACAACGGAAGCGCATAAAAGAATCAGATTCATGCAGACGTTCGCAACACAGAGCAAACAACCGTATTATGGAAAGCCTATTCAGCTGATGCCGTTTCAGCTTGCATTTATTGAAGCAATATATTCTTTTAAAATGGCTGACACGGGTTTTAGAAGATTTGTCGAAGCAATAATGGAGATTGGACGAAAGAATGGAAAATCGACATTGTTTGCGGCTGATGGTTTTACGGACTTGATGATTGGAGAAGGCGGTATTGAAATTTGTTGCGCTTCAAATGATGATAAGCAGTCAAGATATATTTGGCGTGAAATTGCTGGAATGAGGCAACGGATTGACCCTAAAAGAGCAATTACAGGTCAGAATTTATCCGAAATAAAAAACAATCATAAGAATATTATCATTAGTCGTATGTCTACAAAGACGCAAAATAAAGACGGTGGAAATTATTCTAAAACATATCAAGACGAATCACATGATGTTGATGAAGAAGGAGGCAACTGCGAAATTGCAGAGGCTTGTTGGCGTGGTATGTCAACAAAAGATGAACCGCTTTTTATTAACGTGACAACACAAGGATTCAGCCGTGACGGATGTTATCTGGACAAGAAAATTGCAAGGGCAAAACAAATTATTGACGGCGAAGTAGATGATATTCACTTCCTTCCGTTTCTGTTTGAGCAAGATTCCGAACAAGAGATATGGCAAGACGAAACCAGCTGGGAAAAATCAAATCCAGCATTGCGGTATGGAGTGAAGAAATACACAAAGTTAAGACGTGACGTTGACATTGCAAGGACTGATAAAGAAGCAAGACTGCATTTGCTCTGTAAGGATTTCAACATTAAACAAAATTCTGCGCAGGCATGGTTGAAGTTAGAGGATTTCACATATACGCAAGAAATTAAAAGTCTTGAAGAATTTCGTGGCATGACGTGTTTAGCTGGACTGGATTGTTCGCAAACAACAGACCTGACGAATTTGAAATTGCTATTCATGCGTCCGAATGATCCGACAAAGTATGTATTCAGTCACTATTGGATTCCAGAAAGCAAGCTGACAGATAGTGCTGACAAATCAGCAGGAGCAAGATACGTTGAATGGGCGCAGAAAGGATATATGACGATACAGCAAGGAAGCATTATTGATTTGACAGCCGTAACTGATTATATTGTGGAACTAAAAAGAAAATTTGGAATTACAGTATACAAATGTGGTTACGATAAGGCATATGCAAGAGAATTTGAAAAGTCTATTGATGATGTTTCGGAGTATATCCGTGAACCGATAAATCAGAAAATTATGTCAACGCCGATGAAGTGGCTGGAAAAAGATTTTGAAAAGCACATAATCAATTTTGGGAGCAATCCAGTTGACGAATGGTGTTTGGGCAATGCTTGTTGCTTTATTGACGGACACGAAAATTATAGCTGTAAAAAATCAACTGCAAGTAAGAGAATTGACGGAGCAGTTGTATTTATTATTTTGTATGCAACATTAATGAAATTCAATTCAGAATTT
This sequence comes from Acutalibacteraceae bacterium, assembly GCA_045598085.1. Lineage (GTDB taxonomy): Bacteria > Bacillota > Clostridia > Oscillospirales > Acutalibacteraceae > CAG-488. Next base: position 38,135 of record JAZLLI010000046.1, on the reverse strand, counting down.
CAAAGGCTGATAAAATAGAGGTGATCCAATGGGATTATTCGATTTTCTAAAAAAGAAGGACGATAAAAAAACGCTTGGATATGCTCCAACAATGGGCGGTGGTGCTCCGTTTTATGCGCCGTTCGGTGATAGCATATATGCAAGCGATATAATTGTTCAATCTATTCGGTGCAAGGCGAATGAATTTAAAAAGCTTGATCCGAGGCACATTATTACTGATTCTGACGGAACGACAAAACTTGTTACAGATAGTAGCATTGCAAAGGTTATTCGTAGGCCTAATGAGTATATGACAACTGCGGATTTTCTTGAAAAGATAACAATTCTGCTGGAATTGAACAAGAATGTTTTTATTTATCCGCAGTATTTTAAAGCGAATAGTGGAAAGAAAATATTTACAGGTATATATCCGTTGAAACCTTCATCTGTCAGCTATATGACGGATGAAAGAGGAAAATTGTATTTGTCAATGACATTCGCAAACGGATATAAGGCGGTAATACCTGCTGAAGATATAATTCACTGGCGTAAGGATTTTGGCGTTAATGATTATTTCGGCGGAGGAATGTTCGGCGGCGATGATAATGTGGGGATGCTGAAAATGCTGAAGCGTTATGACCAATTGACGCAAAGCATTGCAAAGGCATTAGAAGTTTCATGTAAAATTAACGGAATTGTCAGGTATAATACTTATCATGGGGATGAACAGCTTGAAGCAAGCAGACAAAAGTTTGAAGAGGATTTAAAAAATAATGAAAGCGGTATTCTATTCACAGATTTATCCACAGAATACACAAACATTCCCCGTGATACGAAAATTGTTGACGCTGACACTTTAAAATTTTATTATGATACTATTTTGAGGGCGAACGGGACAAGTCTTGCAATCCTTAACGGAGATTATACTAAAGCACAGAAGGAAGCTTATTACGAACATGCACTGGAAGCAGATATAAAATCTTTAGGTCAGGCAATGAGTAAGACGATGTTTAGTGAGCGTGAAGATTCTTATGGAAATGAAATTGTATTATATCCAAATGATATTAATTTCATGTCGATGGAGAATAAAATCAGTGCATTACAAACAGGTCTTCCTGCTGGTATTTTCACAAAGGATGAGGCCCGTGAATTACTTGGTTATCCACCGTTACCAGACGGTCAGGGTCAGGTTGTTCCACAGGGATATAATTCGTTGCTTGATGAAAATAACAACAACAGTTTGCAGAGCAAAGCAGGTGAACAGAATGAGTAAAGAAAAACGAAATGATTATTTTCTTCAGCGTGGATTTACTGCCGAATTTCGTGCGGCTGGTGAAGATGCTGAGAAGAAAGGTCACAGGGTTGAAGGTCTTGCGGCTGTATATGAGCAAGAAACACGAATTGCAGACTTTTTTGGTGAATTTACTGAAGTGATTCATGAGGGTGCATTTGATGAAACGGATTTTTCGGATGTAAGATTATTAGTAAATCATGATATGTCGGGAATTGCGCTTGCAAGAAGTAGAAATAATAATAAATCAGACAAGCCGAATACAATGCAGTTATCAGTTGATAAAGAGGGTGTTCACATTGCGGCTGATCTGGACACCGAAAATAATGAACAGGCAAGGGCGTTATATTCTGCAATCAGTCGTGGAGATATGGACGGAATGTCTTTTTGTTTTTACGTTGCTGAAAATAATCAGCGATGGACAAAGAAAGATGGTGCCGAATATCGTGAAATTCTGAAAGTCGATAAAGTAATTGAAGTATCTGCTGTTAATTTCCCTGCATATCAGGGAACTAACATAAATTCACGGTCACTGGATAGTGACAAGCGAGCATTGGAGAATGCCCGTAGCTTGCTGGATAGCAAGAAACCAAATATAAATCCAAAAGCAAAAGCAATAATGATGATGTATAAAAAGGAGATTTAAAATCATGAAAGAAAAATTAATGAAGCTGTTAAAGCAGAAGCAGGAGCAGAGAAATGCGCTCAACAAGTCTATGATCGAATGTGAAAGCAAGGAAGAACGTGCGGCAATTGGTGAAACGCTTGCGGCACTCGAAAAAGAAATTGCAGACGTAAGAGGACTGATTGATGAAGTTGAAGAACCAGCGTCTGATGAAGGCGATAACGGCGAACCAAACGGACGTGGCTTAAATCCTATGCAGACAATGCAGATGAGAAATTCGCAGGGAATGAACTTTAATTCTGATCTTGATGCAAGAATGGCATTTAAGAATTTCATCGCAACAGGTGACAGAAAGGAATTAAGAGCGGCCGCAGGAAATGAAACAACGAGCGATAATGTGGGCACTGTAATTCCTGAAAATCTGTTAAATCAGATCATGGAAAAAATTGAATCGCTGGGAACTATTTATCAGCTTGTCACAAAGACTGCATATCCAGTTGGTCAGACAATCCCTCGTGAAGCAACAAAGCCAGTAGCAACATGGGTTGGAAGAAATACGACTACACCTGCATCCTCAACATCTGGTGAAGGAAACGGCTCAACCGTTCAGAAGGGTGTAACGCTTGATACTGCTATTTCATTCACACATTTCAAGCTCCGTTGCGAGGTTGCAATGACTGAAGAAGTCGCACGTATGACATTATCATCATTTGAAGCGTTATTTATTAAGAATGTTTCAATGGCGATGCTGAGAGCAATTGAATTTGCTATTGTAGACGGTGACGGTTACGGAATGCCAACAGGCATCCTTGCTGAAACACCAGTTGATGGTCAGGCAATTGAAGTTGCGGCGGCTGATGAATTATCTTATGCGCTTCTTTGTGATGCTGAAGCGACTATTCCAGCAGAAAAAGAAGGCGGCTCAAAGTGGTGCATGACAAAGAAAACATTCATGAAATTTATCGGAATGACTGATGATGCAGGCCAGCCGATTGCACGTGTTAATTACGGAATTAGCGGAAAGCCTGAAAGAACATTACTCGGAAGGGATGTTATCATCTATCAGCCTCAGACAGGTTCCCATATTGGAAATTATTCTGATACAGTTGATGCTGACACGCTGTTTGCGTTCATCTTTGATTTCGATGATTATATCCTTAACAACAATTATGATCTCGGCATCCAGCATAAAATTGACTGGGACAATGAGGATCATAGAACAAAGGCAGTTGCGGCATACGATGGTAAGGTTGTAGATAAGACTTCACTTGTTACGCTTACAAAGGCGGCATCATAGTAGTCTATTTGTGACGCATTGAAACTAATTTATCGCTGAAAGTGGCAGGTTGTGGATTATTCTGCAATCTGCCATGTGCGAAGAGGTAAAAAGAAATGGCGAAAATCGTTGATTTGCTTGAAGCAATATTAAATGGCGAAGAATTAGAATTTGAGCCAAAGACGAAAACGCAGGCGTATTTACATGCTTGTTGCGAAAAGACAGGTTGTGAAGGATTGCCAACGCCAACAACAAGAATGGGCGCATTACTGTATAGGCTTGCGCAGGTGATGGCAAGTGAAGGCGGCAATGTGTTGTTTGGGAATGACGGAACAATATACACAAAGAATATTGTTTTCCCTGATACGGTGACTGCAATTCCAGCGATGTTCAAAACGTCAATGACTGAGCTTGAAAGTGTAGACGCACCTGCAAGCACAAACGGATATGCAAGTGCGGCTTTTGGAAATTATTCATTTCCGAAACTTAAAACCGTTAAAATGGGCGGTTCAATCAATCTTTCAACGTCTAAAGATGATCGTTTATTCTCAGGTTCAACATTGCCAGCACTTCAAACCGTGGAAATTGGAAGCATTGGCAATCCGTGTTTAGCGTTTGCAAGGCCGAAAATGTTTTTCACAACAGCTCCGACTTGCGATATTGTTATTTATGTTGATGCAGAAACGCTTGCGGATGTTCCTTCTGGAATATCGAATTACGCACCGTTTGGAAATGCAAATGCAACAGTAATTTATAAAAATTCAAATACAGGTGAAGTCATAAGCGAATGATAGGAGGCTTAAAATGGGAAGAATATCAAAAGCGTTAGACGAATTAAGAACGAAATGCACAATGGAAGGCACACATCCAGCAGGAAACAGTGTAGCAGATATTCTGGAGTGTATTGCAGAACATTATGAAGGTGGAGGCGGAGGCGGAAGCATTTCAGATATTGCCTTAGAAAGAGTTGCGAATTATCTTTATAAGGTTAGTTTCAATGTTATACCAGAAGCACCAGCAGGCCTTGAACCAAATATAGGCGCATGTTCGTCTTATGTATCGAACGGGAAACTGTATCGCAATCTTGACTGGAAGTATTCCGAAACAGCAGAATTTATTGTTGTTACTAAGCGATTTAAAGGCATGGCGTACATTGACGGATTGAATGATTCTAACTTAGATCATGAAAAAATCAAGAAACTGCCGTATCAGGTCGTGGATGGTATTAACGAAAATGGCATTATGGTGGCAACTCATGTGCTTTACAACGACTGGGAGTATGCGGGAAGTGGAAATAAAAATATTAATATCATGCATGTTCCATTTCTGATCCTGAATAACATTACGACATTGGAAGACTTCAACAATCAGATGTCCGACTATTTAAGCAATATTCAGATACCAGAAGCATTAGCAAATATGGGATATTTACTGCATTTCATCGTTTCTGATGGCGTGACAACATATGTTATCGAACCGCCTGAAGATGCAGAGGGCAGTTATATAGTAATAGATGCAACTAGCAATCCGAAGCTGACAAATTTCCGTTGGGTTGACAGAGCCGAGGTAGATAGGTCAGATGAAGACATGCAGACAAGACCAACGGGCATTGAAAGATTCAACGCTATGCCTTGCGATATGGCAGACATTAAATTCACAAACGCTTATGAAAGCCCTGACTATTTAAGTGACTTCATCGGCGAGGCAGACACTACAAAAGATAGCACGGATGAAGAATTACTTGAAGTATATAATACTGCAAGAGAGATTTATCTCGAAAGAACACGTGACGGTCAGACATGGCAAACAATGCACTCCGTAGTGTATTCGCCTAATGGAATGGAAAAATTGTTCGTTCAGGAAAACTTTGATGCTGATTTAATCGGCGGTGGTGGTTCTGGTTTGCCTGATCCGTCTGACTATCCTGACGGCACTGTAATGGTTGCAGTCAATGGTGAGTGGCATCAGCAAGACGGGTACGGCTATAAAAAAGAAGGATTGATAAATTTACTAACGCAGGATGAAGTTGAAATTACATTTAATGAAATTAATCCAGGAATGTATCTGTGCGAAGATGTTATGGATTATGCAAAACCAGATATTGCTGAAATGATTACTGGAATTGAAAAAGTAAACGTTACGATAGATGAAAATGAATATGAACTTTTAAAATTCGAGGGCGAATCAGAAATGGAAACTATTTTCGCAACTGAGGACTTTGATCCGTCTGCTGGAGGATTTCCTAATGCAACTTTAGTATGGTTTGGCGCTTTAGCGTCTACACACGAAGATTTTTTAGGTTCGCACACATGCAAAATAACAGCACTTGGTTTAGCAAGTCGCAAATTTGACAGAAGTCTTGTGTTACCAGAAGGTTATGGATATACAATTGAAAACGAAGAAGATCCTTCGTCCGTTGAATATGTTTCTTTTGATCCGAGATATGTTCCTATTTCAAATCAGGTAGTAGAAGATATTGAAGAAGACGATGATGGAAATTATAGTTTACATTATAGTCTTCCAGTAAAAATAAATAAAGATATACCACAAGATATAAGAGAGTCATTAAAGTCAGTTGTAATTTCGGATGGCATAACTGATATAGGTAAATTTATGTTTTATGGTTGTCATAATCTTCAATCGTTAGATTTACCAGTAGGATTAGAACGTATAGAGTCAAACGCTTTTAGTGGATGCACAAATCTTGCATTAACAGAACTCCCAGAAGGATTAATGTATTTAGATGGTGAAAGTGCATTCCATGGATGCACAAGCCTTGCGTTAACAAAACTTCCAGATAAGTTAAAAAGAATTGGGCGCTCAACCTTTGGTAATTGCACAAATCTTGCATTAACAGAGCTTCCTGCTGGATTAACAAGCATAGGATATGAAGCTTTCACATGGTGTACAAATCTTGCGTTAACAGAACTTCCAGACGGATTAACTGAAATCGAAGCTTTTGCGTTTAATTATTGCACAAGTCTTGCATTAACAGAGCTTCCTGCAAGTTTGAAAAGAATAAATGGTAGTGCATTTGGTAATTGCACAAACATTGAAACTCTAACGTTTAAAGGCACTCCTGATTTGATAAATAGTATCGCCTTTGCTTGGTGCACCAATCTAACCGATATTTATGTCCCATGGTCAGAAGGTGAAGTTGCCAATGCTCCGTGGGGTGCAACGAATGCAACAATCCATTATAACCACACGCCGACAGAATAAGAAGGAATTAACACATGGCAGATGCAGAACTTTTAACGAAAATTAAAATCGGATTAGGAATTACAGGAACGTTTCATGATGATGCCCTGAAATTGTACATTGATGAATCTAAATTTTTTATGGCAGATGCAGGCGTTCCTGAAAGCGTGATTGAAAGTGATGCCGCTATTGGTTGCATAATGCGAGGAGTTGCAGACTTATGGAATTATGGAGCTGGTAACGCAAAACTTTCAGATTATTTCCGTATGCGTGTATTACAGCTGAGAAGGATTGAAGGGGTTGAAATTATGGAAATCATCATAAATAAAAACGGAACATATGTAGCACCGAAAGGCAAGGCGTATTCGCCTGTTATTGTGAATGTTGAAAGCGGCGGCGGTCTTCCTGATCCTTCAGACGTTCCAGACGGAACAATGCTGATAGCAGTTGACGGCGAATGGAAACAGCAAGACGGGTACGGATATGTGAAAAAAAGTGAAATGCGTAGTTTGTTAGCTGATGAAGCTGAATCGGTTAGGAAAGAATTTGATTACTACAATGACGAACTTAATGAAACAACCTGCAGTTTTTATAATTACGGGGTCGATGAAGCCACTATATGGTATTGCTGGGGAAACAGTGACCATATCATAGTAACTATTGACGATACGGAATACTGCCTTAATAAATTTGAAACACCTGACTCGCATGGCACAGTGATTTATGCAACTGATGATTTCGATTTTTCAGCCACTCCAAAGATGCTGTTTGCAAATATCGAAACGTGGATGCTCCATTCAAACATTAGAGAGCTTGAAGGTTTTAGAAGAATTTCGATAAAATTTCCTTACGAAGAAGTTGTGCCGCTTGATAAAAAATTCATTCCAAATGGACTTCCGTACTTTACGGCAGGAGATGAAGGAAAAATGCTTGCAATTGTAGATGGAATTCCGACATGGGTTCGTATTGATTAATAAACGAATGGAGCAAAGCAATGTCATACAGACCAGTTGACAAGAAAGAGCCTTTCAACGTTCCGATGATCTTGTTAAAGCCGACATATACAACAGTTAATGGAGTAAGGAAAAAAACATTTCCTGATGCAGAAAATGGAATATTCTTTTTCGGGACGTTTAAGACTTTTGGTGGAACTGAAAGAGACGTGAACGGGATTTATTCCGTTGAAGACACTGCAAATGTCGAAACTTGGTATATGCCTGAATTTACAAGCGGATGCAGAATTGCGCTTGCAAACAATCCAAACGCAATATACAACATATTGGGTGAACCAGAGAATGTTGATATGAGAAATCAATATATTGTGTTTAAGGTGACGAGAGTTAAAGGCGGTGCGTAATATGTCGATTCATTTGAAACTTGATAAAGGTTTTCAAAAGATGATTCAAGACCTTGAATTATCACAGAAAGACACTGAGCGTGTTGCAAGCAGTTGCATTAAAGCAAGTGCGAATGTAATGCAACAGGAATTAAAATCAGCTATTAGAGGTGCATCGCCTTCGCTTGATGGTTCGTTGGCTGGAAGACTGCCGCCGCCTGAAATTGAAGCAGGTGGAGGCGTGTATAAAGCGAAAATAGGATACAAAGAAACTGCATATAATCCGAGAAATCTTTCGGACTATTTCAAGGCTTTATTTGCAAATTACGGAACACCGTACCGAAAAAGACACGGGCAAGAAAGGCCGAGAGGTTTTGTTGCTAAAGCAAAGAAAGCGGCAAGGCCTAAAATTAAAAATCAACAGAAACAGGCACTAAGCAAAATCTTGGAGAGACTGAAATAATGAAGAATTTACTTATTGATGCGTTGGAAACAATCTGTCCTAACAATGTGTATCTTCAGGGAACACTATCTGAGGACGAACCATATCCAGAAAGTTTTATCACATTTTGGACAAACTACACTGACGATAATTCTCATTTTGACAATGATGTTATTTCCGTGGATTGGCAGTTTAGTGTCATTTTTTATTCAAACGATCCTGCACTTGTTGGAAGTGTTCCCGATACGATCAGGAATGCATTAAAGCAAGCAGGATTTATTCCGCAAGGCAAAGGGTACGATATTCCTTCCGATGTTGAATCTCATACAGGTTGGGCAATGGATTATATCGTGACTGAATATCTTTAGAAAGGAGCTATAAAATGGGCGAATTTACATTAAAAAGAGGTTTAAAAAACATTTATGCCGCTGAAATTATCGTTGATGATAATGAATCACCAACAAGTGAGAGTGGAACGCCTGATCATGGTTATGTGACTGGAACGCCGTTTCATTTAATTCCTGCTGGTGAAATGAGCAGAACGGTTGATAATGAAAAAACAGACACTTATTATGACAATGCTGTTTTCTTCACGACAGGCAAAGAAGGCGCAACAGAAATTTCAATCACAGGTGCGGCGTTACGTCCTGAAGATATTGCAAAATTAAATAATAAATATGTCGATCAGACAACAGGAGCAGTACTCGATACTGGAGAATTTAGACCTAAGTATTTTGCGCTCGGAGGCGAAACAAACAATGTTGACGGCACAAGCGAACTTTTCTGGTTCATGAAAGGAACGTTCTCTATTCCTGAACAGTCTGATAAAACTGAAGACGATAGCACTGATGTTAACGGAATGACACTGAACTTTTCCGCTGTTAGAACACAGCATTTATTCGAAGTAGATGATGAGGACAAGCCGATGAAACGTGTTGTAATTGACACGGCTGTTTCTCAGGTAAAGGCATCGCAGGACTGGACAGCGCAGGTTGTAACGCCTGAAAATCTTTCAACAATCGTTCAGAAAATAACATCTTAATTTTTAATAAATTGCTGAAAAATTAAAGCTTCCTGCAAGTTTTTATTACGCTTGCAGGAAGTGATATAGAAAGAGGTTGAACATGGCAAAGTTTGAGTTGAACACATACGGCAAAGATGATGAAATTATTAAGTCGTTCAAAACCGATAAAGTGCGCTGGGGTGTTTATGTTGAAGCTGTAAAGCTTGAAGAAAGCGGACTTATAAATAAACCAGCAGTTGAACAGTTTAAGCTCATTAATGGATTGATGAAAAAAGTATTTCCTGATCTTACGGATGAAGACTTAGAAAGTGCTGACAGTGACGATGTTATGAATACATTCAGGCAGTTATTAGGCAAAGGAAATGATATAGAAACGGCTGAAAGTGGCTCAAAAAACGCAGTAGGGACGGAGTAAAAAAATCCGTCCCTATAAGTGCATTTGTAGAATTAATGAAAACAACAATGACCTTATCTCAAAATCTGAATGTATCGCCGTTTGAGATATTAGACAGGGATATTGATGATGTCATTTTAATCATTAATTTTTATATTGCTTTAGGTAGCGTACAAACTGAATCTGAAGTTAAACCGTCACATAATGATGGCTTTTGGGATTTTTAAAAAGGTGGTGAGAAAAAATGTCAGAAACATTAGGTGCATCTTTTACGATTGACGTTTCGAAACTAACTGCTGGCCTTAAAACTGCAAACAAGATGGTTCGTGAGAGTGAAAGCGAATTTAAAAAAGCGGCGGCAGGCATGGATGATTGGTCGAAAAGTGAAGACGGCTTGAAAGCAAAAATTAAATCACTGACCGATATAACAAAAATCCAGAAGGAAAAAGTACGTGCGCTGAAAGAAGAATACGCCAGACTTATTGACGAAGGAATGGATCCAACAAGCCAGAAGGCGGTTGAATTAAGGACTAAAATCAATAATGAAGAAGCGGCACTGAAAGAGAATGAGAAAGAGCTTGAAAACAATAAAAAAGCTTTAAAGGAACTTGGCGATGAAACTGAAAAATCTGGTGAAAAGTTTCAGAAATTTGGCGAAGTCGTAAAGAAAGTTGGAGAGGTTGCGGCGGTAGCTATTGCGGCGGCTGGTGCGGCGGTTGTTGCACTCGGTAAATCTGCAATAGAAAGTTATGCAGAATATGAGCAGTTGGTTGGCGGTGTCGATACTCTTTTTAAAGGCAGTAGCAAGACAATTCAGCAGTATGCGGCTGACGCTTATAAGACTGCTGGTATTTCTGCAAATCAGTATATGGAGCAGGCAACCAGCTTTTCAGCGTCTTTGATACAATCGCTTGGTGGAGATACTGCTAAAGCGGCAGAATACACCAACAAAGCTATTATTGACATGTCGGACAATGCAAACAAAATGGGTTCTGACATAGAATCTTTGCAAAATGCTTATCAAGGATTTGCAAAAGCAAATTACACAATGCTTGATAACTTGAAGCTTGGTTACGGCGGCACAAAAGAAGAAATGGAACGCCTTATTGATGATGCAAACAAGCTGAGAGTTGCGCAGGGATTAGCAGGAGATTTGACGATTGAAAAATATTCGGATGTCATTGAGGCAATCCATTTAGTGCAGGAAGAAATGGGCATTACAGGTACGACTGCCGCTGAAGCCGCAACAACAATTCAAGGGTCAATTGGAATGATGAAAGCGGCGTGGGCAAACATGCTTACAGGCCTTGCTGATGAAAATGCGAACTTTGATTTGCTTTTACAAAACCTGATTGAATCAGTAGGAACGGTTGCGGAGAACTTAATTCCGAGAATCAAAATTGTATTGACTGGCATTGCTAAAATGATAACCGAGCTGGGGCCGATGATAGCTCAAGAACTTCCTGCGGTAGTGAACGAACTTTTGCCACAAGTGCTTGAAGGAGCTGTATCACTTGTACAGGCGATTGTAGATATTATTCCAGAATTGATAGTCGGAATAGGTGATACTATTGTTTCACAAGCACCAACATTGTTAGCGAGTATAGGAACAATTATCACATCTTTGATTCAGGGCATAATGGAAGCAATTCCGCAGTTGCTTGTTCTTGGAGCAGAGCTATTAACTACACTTGCACAAGGTTTCGGTGACAACATTCCACAGCTTATAGAAAAAGGACTTCAGGCAATTCAGCAATTTGCAGAAAACCTTGCTCAAAGTGCAAGCCAATTAATCGAGGCAGGAATTGAGCTTATTATTCAACTTGTTGAAGGATTAGCTGAAGCACTTCCAACGTTGATTGAATATGTTCCAGAAATTATAATTACAATAGCTGACGTTATCAATTCAAATATGCCTAAAATAATTGCGGCAGGAATTAAAATAATCGTGACGCTGGTTAAAGGTATCATTCAGGCAATCCCAACACTTGTTGCAAACGTTCCTAAAATTATTCAGGCGATTGTGAAAGTTTGGGAAGCGTTTAACTGGATGTCGTTAGGGAAAAAAGTAATTGACGGAATTGTAAACGGAATAAAATCATTGCTTGGGAATGTAAGAAGTGCCGCAACATCCATAGTTGATTCCGTGAAAAGCGTACTAGGCAATCTTGCAAGCAAGGCTTTTTCGTGGGGAAAAGATATGATTCAGGGATTTATCAACGGCATAAAGTCGATGTTTGGAGCTTTAGGATCAGCTGTATCAGGCATGGCCTCAAAAGTCAAAAGCGTGATGGGCTTTTCCGTTCCAGAAGAAGGCCCGATGTCAGACGCAGATAAATGGATGCCAGACATGATCGACCTTTTCACTAAGGGTATCGAGAAAAATAAATATAAATTGACAAACAAAATTCAAGGGTTGGCTTCTGACATTAAATCAACAATGACTGGTTTTAATTCTAACGAGATTAATGCGAGTGGATCGCCTACACCAGCAGGTGGCGGTGTTGTAGTTTACCAGACCAACAATTATTCGCAGGCTCATAGCCGCTATGAAATTTATAAATCAAAACAGCAGACAGCGGCGGCGGTAAGATTGGCAATGAAAGGAGTGTAAGAAAATGAATTTTGAATACATTTCTGTAAGAGGTGACGTTTTGCAACTTATCAACAATAAAAAGTTGAAACTCGTCAACATAGACAATCAAACTGCCGCTTCCAGCAAAATTGCAAGCGTTATTATCGCAGGTTCTGACGGTGACACGGTAAACAGTATTCAGGCACAGCCGAGGTCGCTTGTCTTAGACCTGAAAATCCTTGATGAAGATATTGAGCGTACGAAACGTGAAATTTTAAGCGTTATAAAATTGAAACAGCAAGGGACGATCAGATGGGAGCAAGCTGATAAAGTTGTTGAAATTAAAGGAGCGGTTGAATCAATCGAGATGCCTCGATGGAATGACAATGTTACGATGCAAGTCACATTGCATTGCGAACAACCGTTTTGGGAGGATATAGATGATATAGTTTCGGACATTAATGAAATAATCTCATATCATTATTTTACGACTTATAGAAATGACATGCTTTATTTTCCTGAAGACGGCATTGTAATGGGCGAATTTGATTTTTCGAGAAGACGTGTGATAAATAACGCTGGCGATGTTGGTGTTGGTCTTGAGATTAAAATTCAGGCTTATGATACTGTCACAAATCCGATTATTTACGCTGAGAATGAAAAGTTTTTCGGCGTTGGTTATGGAAGTGGAAATAAAAAGGTTGTAATGCACGCAGGAGATATTTTGACTATTACAACAGGGAAAGACATGAAGACTGTAACGTTAAACGGTCAGAATTTGCTGGGAAAGATAAAGCCACAAAGCACATGGTTACAGCTTGCGGCTGGCGAGAATGTTTTTTCGGTTGATAGTGATGATCAAAGTGCTGACAATATGGTTTTTTCGCTTACATATAGAAGGCGATACGTCTAAAGAGGTGAAAGCATGATCGAATATGTAGAGGTCAGAAAAAAAAGTAACCGTGAAATAATCGGAATTGTTGATGCAGTAAAATCTATAATCTGGCACAGCACATATTATGGAGTTGGAGATTTTGAAATTTGCGCAGTCGCAAGTAAAAAGCATATTGAACTGCTTAAAGAAGGAAATTGGATCACAAGAACAGATGATATAGAAGTCGGAATAATTGAAAGTGTATCATCATCATTCGATGTGGATAATGGAACAATTATAATTGCAAGCGGAAGATTTGCAAAGTCAATTCTGGATCGCAGGCATATTTACAATCTTTCAGGCCATACAAACAGGGCAACGGTGTTAAGTGGAAAGGTAGAAAGTGCTATGCGTGCGCTTGTTGCTAATAATGCCATTTCATGCACGTTTGACAATCGGAGAAATATTCCGTTTCTTGAGCTTGGAGTATTGTCAAATATTCCTGATATTATAGTTGACGAAAACGGACAGCCTGCGCAAAAGCAGGTGTCTTACAAGAACCTTCTGGAATATACGGAAGAAGTGCTGAAAGAATATTCGTTAGGCGCAATTATTACGCTGGATGATGATACAAACAAACTGAAATATTCTGTATACAAAGGATCGGATAGAAGTATAGGAAATGAACAAGGAAATGATCCTGTAATCTTTTCACAAGAATATGATAATTTAACCGAAAGTAAATACACATTCGACATTTCGACAAAGAAAACAGCCGCCTTAATAGGTGGAGCAGGTGAAGAACTTGATCGTTTTTATTCGCTGATTGCTGGAACGGAAACAGGCATTGAAAGACGTGAAACGTGGGTAGATGCTTCAACAATAAGCAGAACTTATAAAGAGGACGATGATTCGGAAGAAAAAACATATACGGAAGAAGAATATACAGCAATGCTTAATGCACAAGGCAGGCAGGAACTTGCTGAAGATGTTACGCAGGAAAAGTTTGAAGCAAACGTTAATGTCGTAAGTGGGCAATGGAAATTGAATAAAAATTATTTCCTTGGCGATGTTGTTACTTTTCAGGATAATGCGCTTGGCGTATATGCAAATTTTAGAATTGTTGAAATAACAGAAGTGCAAGACGAATACGGGTATACAATTACACCAGTGTTCGAACTTGTAAATTAAGCTTACAAGTTGAAAGGAGTTAAGCTATGAAAAACTTAATCAACAAAAAATGGTGGGGTGCGGCACTAACAAGAGCATTGAAAACAGTATGCCAGACCATTGTTGCAATGATCGGAACAGACAGCATTGGAATTATCAATGTTAATTGGATCGACATTTTAAGCGTTGCAGGCCTTGCTGGCCTCGTATCAATTCTTACATCAATTGCAGGTCTTCCAGAGGTGGAATAGTGAGGTGATTTTATGGCACTTTTAACAGTTGAAAAAAGAAAAGAATATTTTGCCTATCTCGGATTAGGCGAGTACAACAAGACAAATATCCTGAAGTTGCAGAAAGCGTATATGTTAAGGCAGAAAGATTATGACGGTATTTATGGCACAAATACGGACAACCTTTTAAGGACTGTCTACAATGTGAAGAAATATACGAAAAATTTCAAGCCTGAAGAATTTAAATGCGGATGCAACGGGAAATATTGTTGCGGTTATCCAACAGAACTGAAAAAAGAACTTCTGGAAAATCTTCAGGAAGTGCGTTCGCATTATGGAAAAGCGGTTAAAATTACGTCAGGATTAAGATGTTCGACTTATAACAACAAATTAAGCGGTTCTGCATCAAATTCCCGTCATTTATCAGGCAAGGCCGCAGACTTTCATCAGGCAGGATTGACAGATTCATTAAGCGGACGAAAGACTATTATTAAACATCTTAAATCTTTGAAAAATCATCGTTATTCATATGGAAATGGATATAGTTCAAGCGGTGTTTCTGTTAAAGCTCCAAACATGGGAAATGCGGTTCACACGGACGTAAATTAATGAGGTGATAAAATGGCAGAAAAAAGCGGATTTTTCAACGCCTTGCTTGTCGATAATGAGTATGACAGGAAGTACAATGCAAATGATTATTCGGATAATCTCGCTGTTGTAATTTCAAACGGCGTACTTAGAAGCGTAAACGATGACCTGAAGGTATCAGCATCTGGAATGGTCGTTTCGGTTAAAGCTGGAAGGGCGTGGATAAACGGTCACTATTATTATAATGATTCTATTTTCACATTTTCCGAAACACCTGCGCCAGTAGGCGGCAAGAGATATGACAGAATCGTGTTAAGGCTTAACAACGAATTATCTGGGAGAAAAATATCACTTGCTTATGTGCAAGGAGAAGAATCATCAGTACCAGCAAAACCAGCACCGACAAGAACGGACAAAATTTACGATCTTGTCCTTGCTGATATTCTTGCGGATAGAAATTCGAGAAATCTTGTAATCACAGACACACGCCCTGATGAAAGTATATGCGGATGGGTATACAGCACGACAGGAGATAATAGCTTTTTCACATCACTTGACAATTCTTTCAATGAGTGGTTTGCAGAAAGAAGGGACACGCTTGCAAGTGTGACGCTGTTCAAACGTTATGAGTGGTCGCAGACGTTGACAGCCTCTGCAAGTGCTGTTTCATTTAACATTCCGCAGTATGATCCAGAAAATTGTTTCGTTGAGGTTTTCGTTAACGGGATCTTTGATAAACGGCATACTATAAGCGGAAGTGTGATCACATTCATGGGAACGCTTGTTGCTGGTACGGTGGTAACAGTTAATTGTTACAAGTCGATTGACGGAACTGGAATTATGACGGTTGCGGATGAAATTACACAGCTTCAAAATCAGGTTGCAACGATTATAGGGACAAACAAATTCGTTTTCACTTGCACAGGATTGAATGACAATATCGCACTTTCCGAAATTGCTCAAGCGATTTACAACGGATCATATACAGTTGGAAGTCTTTCCGCATCAGCAGAGGCGTTTTTATCTGCATTGGGTGGAAATACATACCTTGCGCAGTTACCAGCTGAAGCACAGGTTGAAATTGATGTTGTCGGCAAATTAGGAGTAACGACACCAGCCGCAGGAAGCGGAACGACTGAAAGCCGTTACAGATGGTTTAATTTCGGAGTTGCAGGAACTGGTGAAAAGAAGATAATTTTCAACTTTTCAAAATGTCAGAAAATCACGATTGCCTGCACTGCTAACACTAATAATATTATTTTTTATGGCACTGATCTTAACGTCAGAAATGCAAATACCTATGCTTATTCAAACGGAAATGGATGCGCAATTACAATGGTTGCTGGAAGTGCAAACAATGGATATATAAATGTTGACAATTGCAGATTCAGCGTTTCAACTTCTGGTAATGCCGTAATTTCTGAAAATGGAACTTTTGCAAATTGCCATTGCATTGTCAAATCGACAGATGGAAATGCTGTTTGTTTCAGCGCAAAATCGGCAAGCCTTATCAGGTTGATAGGTGGAACATATTATGCGTATGTTGGCAACAGCTCAAAGTCAGCGGTGATAATGAGCATAGTATCAGGAGAAACAAGTGCGGTTATTCTTGCTCATAATATTAATGCTCCAACGGTTTCATTAACTGGATTTTCGCAGAAAAATCTTGCGTCCGCAGGAGTTGGAAACATCTATATTGACGGCGTTGTTTCGACAATGGAAAGTGCAGGAGCAACGGTGCAGATTCAAGGCCAAATCTGGAAATCTAAGCGTTAATTATAAGCGTGTCAGAGCGTTTGGAGTGGGTGACTGTACACGAAACAAAATTTCAATCAGTCTGACAGCTTACAAAATAAGTAAAAAAAGAAAGGGATGCAAACAGCATCCCTTTTTTAATATAGCGTTTTGAAGTGTATTTTATTGATGGAAAATGTTAAGCAATTAAATCCGTCTTTTATGTAAATTGATATTTTCTGTTTGCCTAACGTAAACAGCGGCACACCGCCGCTTATATTGTGCAAACTGTCAGAAAAGCCTTTTGCATCAGTGCCTTGAGTGATATTCAACAGCACTTCAATTGTTTCATCGTTAACCTTAATTGACTGGACTATTTGACGAAGGAAAACACTTTTAATTTCATCGTTTGAATTTTCAAAATTTTCTTTCAACAATTTCACGTATTTTGCAATTTCATCCGTTTTATTTTCAACGTCAATTTGACTGTTAATATTATACAGACGTATTTCAAGACTGTTTTTTTCTTTGTTCAAATCATCGACAATTTCATTGTAAAGGTCTTCACTGATCTTCTTTTTATACTTTTCCCTTGTAGCTTCTTTTATTTCTCCGTTAATGGATTTTAATTCTTTTTCAATCTTTTTCCTGATCTCGTGAAAATGTTGAACGTCACCAGAAAGATTTTTTTCGACTTCACTTATTAATTGATCCGTGAAAGAATCATCGAACAAATATTCTTTTATTTTCTTTAGAATGTAATTTTCTAAAATTTCAGCACGAATTGACTTTGAAGTGCATACCTTAATTTTTCGCCCACTGCATTTGTAATACGGAAATTTTAATTGTCCGTTTTTCGTTGTGCATGAGCCAACATATGAATATCCGCACACGCCGCAAACAATTAATCCGGTTAAAGGATAATCTCGTTTATGACGCTTATTTCGTGGGTTGGTGTTTTTCATTTTGTTCTGGACTGCCTGAAAAGTGGCATCATCAATTATTTTTTCAACTGCATCAGGAATTTCAATAATTAATGATTTGTCAGCAACACGCTTTTCTTTTCCGTTGATGTTGTTTCTTTCCCCATAAACATAATATCCATTATATTTTTTGCTAAAAAGAATCTTTTTAATAAACATCGCAGTAAACTGGTTGCCCGTATAGCTGAGAAAGCCATTTTCGGCTAAAATACGTGCTGTTTGTTCATATCCATAACCTTGCAAGTATGATTCATAGGCAAGGCGAATTGCAATTGCCTCTGCCTCGTTAATAACAAGATGTTTCTCATTGTTTGCAGATGTTTCAACGTTAAAACCGTATGGAGGTTTTCCGCCTAAAAAAGCACCTTTTCTTGCAAATGTTCGCATTTTAACAGAAACATCCTCTGATAAATTCTTGCTGAATTGTTCAGCCATTGCAATATGAACACTTTTAGTTATAATGTCAGCATCTTGAAAAAATGGCATACCAACGACTATAACCTTTACGCCGTAATTTTCCAATGAACGTTCCTGAATGAAATAATCTGCGACAGAACGAGCAAAACGGTCTATTTTGTGAATTAAAGCATAATCCATTCTGCCATTCATAGCATCAACCTTGATTTGCTGGAATCCGTCACGATTAGAAACATTATAGGATCGTCCACTCTGACCGCTATCATCGTATATTTCAACGATTGTACAATTATTTTCGTTCGCCCACTTTTGACATTCAGCAATTTGTGTTTCGATACTTTCAACACTTTGTTTGCTTGTTGACGTTCTGCCGTAAATGATTGCACGTTTCAATTTTTATCAGCTCCCATTTTCATTTGGAGATACAGCTTCATAAATTCCTGATACAATTCCTCTTTTGTGATCCTGTCAACATCAGGATTTTGGAAAACTTCCTTAGCACGTTCTAACAGGTCAATAGCTTCATCAGCATCAGAAATACCGAAATAATCAAGGCCAACATTGAAGATTTTGGCAAGCTTCTGTAAATCTTTTAAATGTGGTGTACGTCTTCCCAATTCATAATTTGAGATCGTAGACCGTGTTATTTTTACTTTTTCCGCAACATCTTCCTGCGTCATTCCTCTGCTTTTTCGTAGCTGTTTTAATTTTCTTCCAATGTCATTTGTCAATTTTAATCACCACCTTGTTACAGGATAAAATATTTGGTCGCAAAATGCAACAATTTTATATTTGTTAATTTTAACAAAATGTAAAAAAAATGATATAAAATGCTTGACAAAATAGGTATAAAGTACTATAATATAATCAAGTTAAGGGAGAAGTTAAAAGCAGAAAGGAACAGAACGATGAACATGAAAGAATACAAAGAAATGCTGATACAGGATATTTTGGAATATCAGACAAGAAAACAGTTTACAAAGGAAGAACTTGAGAAGAAACCCGTCAGAATTTTAGAAAAAATATATGATAATGTAGATTAATTTAGAAAGGAACAGAACAATGACAAACAAAATGATAATTTTAACAGAATCAATCGAATTAATGAATCAGGGAAAACTGAAAGGAACAGGCGAATACATAGAGATCGAGGAAAACGGCGAAGTTAAAAAGCTGGAAATTCCAGAACCGATCCACACATTCAACGGATGGAAGCAGAGAGGTTTCATTGTTAAGAAAGGTGAAAAGTCAGAGATCAAATTTCCGATCTGGAAGCACACAACACGCAAGAAGGAAGATAAAAACGGCGAAGAAAAAATAGATGAACGGATGTTCATGAAAATGAGCGCATTTTTTACTGCTGATCAGGTAGAAGTAATTGCGAAGTAAATTTTCAGAATATTCAGGATAAGGCAGGTGACTTGACGGTTGCCTGTTATTTTTTATGTAAAATGTTAAAAAAGTGTAACAAAATGCTTGACAAATTAGTACTTTTGTACTATAATAAATTTGTAAGTTAAAGAAAACGAAAAACACAAAGGAGAAAAAAGATGAAGACAGTAAGAGAAAACCTGAAAGAAGAAAATAGAGAATATGTTGACTGGATGTGCTACATGAGCACTGGAAAAGACAGAACTCTCTACCATACAGACTTCATAGAATATGTGGATCCAGAAATTCACGATGTTCTTGATGGCTATGAAGTTGTAGATGACCAGCTGATGGATGAATTTGATTTTACACATTCCATCTTAGCAAACACCGATGAATACGCTGACTTCCAGAGAGATTACAATGACGAGAACGCAAAAGTTCTGGTTATGATAGTAAGAGAAGCTGGAGAAACCGAAGAGGACGGCGAAGCAAAGGAACTTGCAAGAAAAATCAGAAACGCAGAATCATGGGATGAGGTGCTTGATGAAGTCGAAGAACTGTGCGAACTCGCAGATATGTCTGAAGAATGGGAAGAAGCAGATGATGATACAGCTGAATCTGTTATCTTTGAAGCCGCTGAGAAGCTGGGCGTTGAAATATTATAAAAGATAAAAATTTTAAAACAAATTGTTGGAAAATTTAAACAAAATGCTTGACAAATTAGTACTTTTGTACTATAATATATTTGTAAGTTAAAGATAACTATTTAAACAAGGAGAAAGAAAATGAATTACAAAATGAATGTTACAATCTGCAGTCCGAAAGACGAAACAAAAGTAAGAACAATGGAGCTGGATGTAGAATTCAGCTATGACGAAAAAACTTACGGAAACGGTCACTATTTATATATTGGAAATGGCAGTTTTGAATTTTATCTTGATATAAGATATGACAGCACATTCAACAAGAATAAGAAAACGGCATACCTTAGAAAATGGGCGAAAAATTATTGGAGCGGAGAAAATGGTGCATATAAAGTAAAAACGATAAAAATAGAAAGAGCGTAAAAGATAAAAATAGAAAGAGCGTAAAAAAAGAACCTGCGCTATCGGGTTGACGGGCAGAAAGGAAAAAACAATGGAGTATACAGTAGCAGAAATAATTGAAAGAGAATATTGCGATTCTGAAGATGTCGTTGACTACATCAGAATTGACGAAAAGGGCAGAGCCGCAGAATTTGCAGGCCCAGCTGATACGTGGGTTCCAGTAGTGGACTACAATTTTGAAAAGAATGAAAGCGGTGAATATATTTTAATTATCACCGTTCCGAATAACTGGAAGGAATACGCTAAATGCGTAAGACCTTCCAATGGTCGCAGAAGACGTAAAGGTTAAACAGGAGGACAAGAAAATGAAATTTATATTA
Organism: Acutalibacteraceae bacterium; assembly: GCA_045598085.1. Lineage (GTDB taxonomy): Bacteria > Bacillota > Clostridia > Oscillospirales > Acutalibacteraceae > CAG-488. Next base: position 17,196 of record JAZLLI010000046.1, on the reverse strand, counting down.
TCAACAAAGGGAAAGCAGAAAAACGCAAAGAGGCATATTGTAAGCAGAAGCGAAGACATTGATTATTTAAGAAAGGTTGGAAAAAAATATATAAATGATCGCTATATAGTAGAAATTTACACAGGTAATTGGCAGTTAATAGAAAGGGTTAAATAAATATGAAAGTAATATTGATTATCGTTGCAGTTACGATATTAACGATAATGACTATTACTATTATAAATGACGAAAAAAAGAGAATGGAGCTTCAGGTCAGAAAATACAGAATAAAAATTGCTGATCTGGAGCACCGCCTTGCTCTGTCAGGTAATGATAAATATCTGTCAGATGCAAAGGTGGCAACAAGTGAATATTATAATGTATGTCGTGAAAGGGATGTTGTTAAAGCAGAAAATGCCGGTTTGAATAGGCAGATTGAAGTGCTGAACTCGATCATTGACCAGTATATATCTGGAAGCACATTGACAACGCTTGAAAGTGTTCACGGCATCACACAGAGGCATAATGAAAGAGATTCGCAAGGGAAATTTGTTCCTACAAAAGCGAATGAATCTGAAGAATCAAAAGCAGTCAGAGCGTACCGCATGGACGTGAACGGAATGGAAAAAAGTCTGATTGCATCTAAATTGAATATAAGTGAATCCTCTGTAAAAACATATATAGGCATGGGACGGCGTGAACTTGCTGAACAATATAACGTGATATTTTACGATGATAAGGACGTTCGGCACTCTGTTCCTGCTGATTTTGTAAATGAATACGGCGCAGTATATATTCCAGATAAACTGGAAAAATATAAAAACGCATGGGATGAAAAGCACAAAGCGGCTTTTGATTCTATTAAAGAATATTATTGTGAAAGTGAAAAAAACGGCTGAAAAAAACCGTAAAAAAACCGTAAAAAAACCGTAAAAAAGGCGTAAAATAAGGGTTTTTCAGGTTTTTCGGTTTACGTCAAGGAAGGTGATAAAGTGATAAACGAGATTGAAGATTATAGCGCAACAGAAATGGAACCGTATAGACGGTTGGCATCTGGAATCATACGACAGCAATTAACTGATTGTCTATTGGCAAGGAGTGATTTAGATTGGTGCAGAAGGAATCCTCCACCAGCTGAGGGCATGAGGTTAGTTGAACGATATGATAAAATTAATAAAAATACTTCCAAAGAAAAATGCGGAAAGTATTTAAAAAGAAAATACAAATCAGAGGAAGAACGTATAAAAATTGAAAATTGGATAGCGGAAAACCGCATTATCCTTAAAAGATATAAGACGTATAAAAAAATGCTGTATCTTAAAAAACAGCCGGATTATAAAAAAGCAAAATCATGGCTATATAAAAAATCGAGAGCAGAAAAAATGATCGTGGACGCTGAATTATTTTTTAAATCGGATTGGTGCGAAGAACTTGCTGGATTTGTTGGCCTTGATCTGAACAAAGAAAATGCGTGGGAAATTATAAAGAATATTTCTCCGAGTAGAACAAGAAAAAAATTAAATCAATCAGCTAACTGAATTTGAAATGTAACATTATGTTACAATCGTGAATAAAATCATTACAAAACGTCAATAAAGAATATGAGGTGAAAAAATTGAGAACAAATTTAAAAATGTTAAGAATCAAGAATGGAAATTTATCGCAGAATGAAGCCGCTGAAAGGATCGGAGTGACAAGGGCAACGTATCAGGCCATTGAAGCTGGATCAAGATACGGAAATTTTTCTGTATGGGAAAATATTCAGAAAGTGTTTCATGTTCCTGACTCGGAAATGTGGAGTCTGATGAAAGTTGACGCTGAATAATCGTAAAATAATAGTGACGATAAAAAAGTCAGAAAATTCTATCAATTTGAAGAATATAGTTGATGCAATTGTGAAAGAATTGAAGAAAGGCGGTGATAAAAAAATATGAAAATCATGACAGATGATCAAAAGTACATGCAGATCATTAAATCCATCGGAGAATTATTATCCGAAAAAGAAGCGGATATTTCGTTTAAAGATTATGAAATTTTTCTTTTAACGGAAAAACTTGAAAAAGCTGAAAGACTGATTGAAGAATTAAAGAAAGGTAACGAAAATGAGTAACGAAATTGAAATGATAGAAAAAGATATTACAGAAATTACAGCACAGCCGCAGAACGCAGGACTGCTTGATGCTAATGCAGATAATATTCTGTATCTTGCAGAAAAAGCTGAAAAATATATTACAGCAATGAATAGGATCATGGATGCGGCACTGAAGATAACAAACGAACTCGATTGGGTTTTAATCGGCGGTAAGCCGTATCTTCAGGAATCAGGTGCAACAAAGGTTGCAAGACTGTTTGGAATTTCGATTCAGCTGATTGGGCATCCAAATCCAACAGTTGAATTTGATTCTGAAGGATATAAGACGTACACGTATAAGGCAAGATTTATTCTGAAGGATCAGTTTGTCGAATGTGAAGGATCAAGAAGTATGAAAGAGGACTTTTTCGCTGGCAAAGGACATTACAAGAAACCTGATGAAATAGACGAAAGAGACGTGAAAATGGCCGCCTATACAAACTGCATAAACAACGGCATCAAACGTTTAATTCCCAACCTTAGAAATATAGATGTTGCAACGCTTGAACGTGCTGGACTTGATACGAGCAAAATAGGCGGTTACACATTTAAAGATGGAAGCAAAGGCGGAGCAAGTAAAGCGGCTGAAGATTCAGGACTTATTTGCTCAAAATGTGGATCGCCTGTTACACAGAAAGTTGCATCATTTAGTCAGAGTAAATTCGGGGCAATCCTCTGCATGAACTGTCAGAAAGAAGCTAATCAGTAGAAAAGAGAGGTTAAAAATGAACGGAATAATTATCACAGCTATTATTTGTGCAACTGTTATTATTTTATCGTTTAAAAAATGATTACTTTAAAAACTTGTACAAAGAAAAATTCCTGTTATAAATGCACTTATACAAAATGCTGGAATCACGGATTAATAATATCCGATTGTCCTAAATACAGGTGCGATAGAACAGGAATATCGTTTCAAGATTGCGAAACTTGCAGTTTTATTAAAAAATTCAGAAAAGAGGTGTACGGCGAGGATGGATAAAATTATATTTACTGCAATATTCCTTGCGGTGACATTAGCACTTGTTTACTACATTGAAAAATACAAAAGATAGAAAGGATTTGAAATGAACGCAACAGAAATAAATGCAAAGATTTTTAAAGCAAAAGCGGACAAAATAACAGTCTATCCAGTTAGAAATTTAAGGGCATCAAATTTAGGGCATCCGTGTGAACGGTATTTATACTTGCTGATCAGACATTGGGACGAACAAAAGCCGCATGATGTTGGATTGCAAAATATATTTGATCTCGGAAACACGCTTGAAGAACATACGATAAAGAGCATCAAGGAAGCTGGTTTTGAAGTCTTTACGCCGACACAAAGGAGCTGGAAACTGGACGTAAAAGGCGGAATTATTACAGGCCGTGAAGATATTAGAATTAAAGACGAAAACGGTGAATTACTCCCAGTTGAAATTAAAGGTATTTCGCCGTTTGAATTTGACAAATTGAATTCCGTTGACGATTTTCTGAAAAGTAAAAAATCATACATAAAAGGTTATCCAGCGCAGTTATTTGTTTACATGCTCCATTTCGGGAAAGAAAAAGGATTCTTTGCATTAACGAACAAACTGACTGGCGAAACAAAATTTATTGATGTTCCGTTCGATTATGATTTAGGAGAAAAATATCTTTCAAAAGCTGAAAGAATTTACGAAGCACTTGAAAATGACGAACCGCCTGAAGCTTGTGAAGAAATTTCGTTTTGCGAGAATTGCGGACTTGCTCATATCTGCGGAGAGTGCAGAAGAACGCCAACGGACATTGATCTTGACGATGAACTGGATGCACTGATTAACAGGAAAAACGAACTTGCACCATTTAAAAAAGAATATGATCAGGTAGACAAAGAAATAAAATCTAAAGTCGGAGAACGTGAAAAAATAATAACTGGCGAATACCTTATCGAACGCAAAGGCTTCCTGAAGAAAGGGTTTACCGTTCCAGAAAAAATGCAGTACAGAATTAATATCAAGAGGTTGTAATTATGACAGGCGAAGAAGCGATAAAACTGCTGAAGGGAGAAATTCATAAAGCGGTTCCAAAATCAGCAATAACCGTGAGGAAACACAATTCGGCAATAGACGTGGCGATCAAAGCACTTGAAAAGCAGATGCCGAAGAAACCAGTGCTGATATTTGGCGAAAAAGTAGTTGCGAAGCACTGTCCAACTTGCGGAGCATGGATAAATAGGACGATAAGAATTAAAAACGATTACAAAATAATATGTCCACAGATGCAACACTGTTACAATTGTGGGCAGGCGATAGATTGGAAGGATGAATAATGATAAGAATAGCGGACATAAAATTGAAAAAATTAGGATTTATAAAAATTAAAGAAAACAAATATGATGAAAGAGATTGGATTTAAATGATTAAAAAATCAATCCTTGCAGGCGTTTATATTGGCTTGGCCTCATACGCTTCAACGCTGACAGATGTTTTGATTTTGAAAGCTCTGATATTTCCGATTGGAATTATAGCGGTGATTGGAACAGGATCAAAACTGTTTACAGCTCAAATGCTTGAGGAACCGTCTTTGAAATGGGCAGAGGTATGGTTGTTGAATCTTGTTGGAGTGCTGATAGTCTTTATAATTGCTCCAACATCAATCAACATTGATCCTAAATTAACGCTTCCGTTCTTTGAGCTGTTCACAAGGGCGATGCTATGTAACATGCTTGTTTGTACAGGTGTATACCTTGCGAAAAAATACAATAAACCTGCATACGCTTATCCGTTTATTTTTATGTTTGTGTTCTGCGGTTTTGAACATAGCATTGCAGATATGTTTTTCTTAATTGCTGGATGTGCATGTATTTTGGATTGGGTAAGAATAATGCTGATCGTTACGGCAGGGAACATTGTCGGAGGCTTGTTGATTAAATATTTAGTTTCAGCAGAATGAGAATAAAAAAGAGGCATGGAAGGGGACACCATGCCTTTTTATTATTTGCCGATAAATTCTTGCGTCCAATAAGTGCGATAAGAACCACCAGCATAATAACCGATACCAATTTCCGTAAATGAAGGGTTGAGAATATTAGCACGATGGCCAGAACTGTTCATCCAACTGTTCATAACTTCCTGAGCTGTTTTCTGACCAGCCGCAATATTTTCTCCTGCTGATCTGTAAGATACACCATACTTTTGCATCATTTCAAAAGGTGTACCATATGTTGGCGATGTGTGTGAAAAGTAATTATTTTTCGCCATATCTTCAGATTTCATTTCAGCAAGGCTTGTTAATTTGGTGGAAAGCGTCAATTCTTTCAAGCCTGATGCTTTTCGTTCCTTGTTGACAAGATTCAAAACCGCTTGTTCCTTCGCCTCAACACTTCCTGCAATGGCAGAAGCGTTTCCTTGAGGAATATTATCGTTGTGTGAAGAATCGGCTGTATGCGTGCCGTGTGAGCCGTCAGGAATGAGGATTTTATCATTCGGATGAATCATATTAACATCAATGTGATTATGTTTATTTAATTCGATCACTTCCGAGAATGAAACATTATATCGTTTTGCAATCAGCCACATTGAATCACCTTTTTTAACCGTGATTTGCTGAGCGGCTGAAGCTGGTAAAGAAAATCCAAAGACAAGTGCAACGGTCAACAATGTGTATTTAATCAATTTGTTTTTCATGTTTAAAGTATAATCATGGTGTAACAGTTTGATACATAATTTAAAAAAATGTAACGAAACGGCTTGTATTTATGCTACAAAAATTATATAATATATATGGTTAGTGATGTGACGGTATTGCTAACGGGGCTAACTGAATATATCGCTAACCAATAATCCCAATTTATAAGTGCCGTCACGCTTATAGATTGGGATTTTTTCATAGGTAAAAGAAATGAAAGATATAAACAAAATTAAAAATTATAGAACGAAATACAAAAGATATTACAACATTGATTTTGATAATAATTTCGTGATACATCATTTAGATTTTGATAGAAATAATAATGAAATTTCAAATTTGCTTTTGCTTCCAAAAGAATTACATCAACGGTATCATTTTTATCTTCAGCATATGGATAATATGAATTGGAAAAGTGGAACGCTAAAAATAAATACAAGGATTGATAAAAGAAGATTTGATTATTTCGCAGATGAAACGCTTATAGGTTTTCTGGAAACGCTAAGAGAATGCGGAAAATGGTTAGCTTATAAAGAACGCCTTGATTTTGGGAAACAACATCAGGAAATACTTCAGAGGTGGAACAATGGCAACGTATAGAGTACACACGAATAAGAATTATACGGTAATGAGCAACACCCATTTAAGAGATAAATCAATGTCTTTGAAAGCTAAAGGATTGCTTTCAGTAATGCTTTCGCTTCCTGATACGTGGGATTATTCTATTAATGGACTAGTTGCGATTTGCAAAGAAAATAATACCGCAGTAGAAAGTGCATTAAAGGAGTTAAAAACATTAGGATATTTAATCGTGACAAAGAAAATGCCTAATGAAACTAAAAGCGGAAGGATTGAATATGAATATGATATTTACGAATCTCCGCAAGAAGCGGCAAGGCTTATAGCAGAAAAACAGAGGGTTGAAAAACAAGGGGTAGAAAATCTATGGGTTGAAAAACAAGGGGTAGAAAATCTATGGGTTGAAAAACAAGGGGTAGAAAATGAGGGACAATTAAATACTAAAGAATTAAATACTAAAAAATTAAATACTAAAGAATCAAATAAAGAAATATATGCAGATATTATTGACTTCTTAAATGAAAAAGCTGGTACAAAATTCAAGCCAACAAGCAAAACAACACAGTCACATATTCATGCAAGACTTGAAGAAGGTTTTACGCTTGAAGATTTTAAGGTTGTAATTGCAAAGAAATGTGATGAATGGATCGGAACTGATTTTGCTCAGTATTTAAGACCGTCAACATTATTCGGATCAAAATTTGAATCTTATTTAAACGCACCAGCAAAAGAAAGAAAAACATATGGTACAACTGGCATTCAGATTAAACAGCCTGAAGAAGAGGACGAACTTGCAGGAATTTTATAAAAAGAAAGCAGGAATTAAAAATGAAACAAGAAGAAATTGAAGTTATTTTCAGCGGATTAGAAAAACGAGTGGAAAAGAAGACAGTCATTAACGAAGGTGATTATTATGTTGACGGTCTTCTGTATTGCGGTAAATGCAACACTCCAAAACAGTGCAAGGTTGAATTATTCGGAAAGATCAGAACGCCATACTGCATCTGCAAATGCCGTGTTGAAGAACTTGCAGAGGAAGAACGAGCAAGAGCGTATCAGGAAAAGATGATGAACATTAAAAAACTGCGGAGAATGGGTTTTCCTGAAAGCGAAATGCACGGATGGACTTTTGCAAATGATGATGGTAAAAACAGCAAAATATCAAAGATAGCAATGAACTATGTTGAGAATTTCGATGAAATGAAAAAGCGAGGCAAAGGTCTTTTGCTTTATGGTACAGTAGGAACGGGAAAAACGTTTGCGGCGGCCTGTATTGCAAATGCGCTTATTGATAGAGGTGTTCCGTGTCTGGTTACAAATTTCGCACGGCTGGTTAATACGATCAGCGGAATGTATGACGGGAAACAGCAGTATATTGACGGATTGAATAGATTTGATTTAATTGTTATTGATGATCTTGCGGCTGAGCGTGATACTGAATATATGAATGAAATTGTTCAGAATATTGTTGATTGCAGATATAGAGCAGGATTGCCAACGATCATTACAACAAATCTATCTTCTGAAGAAATTAAAAATCCTGCTGATGTTAAGAAACAAAGAACATACAGCAGAATTTTAGAAATGACGATCCCCGTTGAAGTTTCGGGGAAAGACAGACGCAAAGCAAAATTAGCAAACGATTATAACGAATTAAATGATTTATTAGGCTTATAAAAAACGTAACGTTTTGTTAAGATTGAAAGGAAAGGGTAACGATGAACAACATTTCATTAATGGGGCGTTTAACCGCTGATCCTGAATTAAAGTACACGGCAAACAATTATGCAGTGCTTTCTTTCACGGTAGCAGTACCGAGGCCGAACACAAAAGACACAACGGATTTTATTCGTTGCGTAGCGTGGAGAAAAACAGCCGAGTTTGTCAGTAAATATTTTTTCAAAGGAAAAATGATTGCGCTGACTGGTGCGTTAACATCAAGAAGCTGGAAAGACGATAATAACAAAAGTCATTATGTCATGGAAGTGACGGTGAACAATGTGGAATTTTGCGGCGATAAAGCAAAAAATAATAATGAGCATGAGCATCTGCATTATCAGGAAACGCAGGCAACACTTGATGATATTCCAGAAGGTTTTGAAACTGTTCCAGAAGATGAAGTACCTTTTTAAAAAAATAAGTCAAATTTTAAATTAAGAATTAAAAAATTTTGATTAAATTAAAAAATAAGTCAAATTTTAAACTAAAAGGACTGATTAACATTTCACAAATTGAGATTTGGGCGTATTTAGCTCAAACGGCATTTACTTATATTTTTATTTCCGTTGCAACGTCAAATGCATCCAAACAAACAACCTTAGACCAAAAGCAAGACCTGAGGACAACGAAAGAGGATATACTTGCAGAGCTGAAAAGCACAAAAGAGGAATTGTTGCGAGAAAGTGAAATGTCAACAAGAGCAACGGTTGAAGTCTTAAAAGCTGAGATTCAGCGAGAACTTGAAGCGGTTAAGAAAAGCAGTAACGAAAAGGAATAGAAAAATGTCAAAGAAAAATAAAAATCCGACTTACAATTTAAGTTTGAAACAAATTGAAGGGATTGAGAAAAAAGCAACGGACGAGGCGGTTGATAAAGCTTTTATCCTGATGCTGGGACTGCCGATAATGGCGATTCATGACTATTATCCAAAGATAATGAAAAAGCAAGGACGTGAAGAAACGTTTATGAATTTAGTTATTGATCAGTACAATGCGTTTCGTGAAGGCTATATTACGCTGGAAGATGTTGCGAATTGTTTAAAAGAAGAATGTGGATTAAAGATTGAATTGAAAAGGTAAAAAATTATGATCAAAATTGAAAAAACAGAAGTATTTGGCTGGGAAGCGGCGATCCGTGGAATGAGGAATCCAATGAACAGCTGGGAGAAGTCGGATTCGATGTGGTGTTACGATGTCGCAAATTGTGAGGACTGCGAAAATTGCGACTTGGAATTATGTACAGACGATAAGTATATCATTGGCGAAAACGATTTAGAGCTTATGACAAAACTTGTAAAGGGTGGCACAGACCATTCCAAATTTATGCGAATGATCAATGTAACGTGCGACGTTACAGCTCCGTTATACTGGTGGAAAGAGTTTGATACGTACAAAGTTGGAACGGTGGCAAATTCCTGTTCTACGATGCACAAGATTCATGAAAAACAGTTTGAAATGGATGATTTTAGTCATGAAAATATGACTGCATCTGGGATTTATATGCTGGATAAAGTTATTGGAGAACTTAATGTCTCAAGATTTGAATACAGAAGAACGAAAGATAAAAAATACTGGTGGGATATGATTCAGTTATTGCCTTCAAGTTACAACCAGAAAAGAACGGTGCAGTTAAATTATCAGGTATTAAGAAATATGTTTCACGCCAGAAAAGAACACAAGCAGGATGAATGGCGTGTTGAATTTTGCGAATGGATTAAAACATTGCCATATAGCGAATTGATTACAATGTAGGTGAAAATATGACTGAAATTCACATTGATACACAAGGCATGGACAGCCATGAAAAGACCGTTGCACTTGTTACTGCAATATTTGATAATATCACGCTGAAGCCGAAAAAGCGCAAAGCAAAAGAAATTAGAGAAGCTAACAGGAAGACGGATCGAGATAGAAAAAAACGAGAAAAGTTTAATCATTAGAAAGGATCTAAAACATGACAGTAAAATATATCAACCTTGACGATCTGAAACCGTATGAGAATAATCCGAGATATAACGAAAATGCGGTTGATGCAGTAGCGGCAAGCATTAAAGAATTTGGCTTCAAAGTGCCGATAATTATTGATGCAGATAATGTTATTATTGCAGGCCATACAAGATTGAAGGCCGCACAGAAATTAGGACTTGAAAAAGCACCTTGTATTGTTGCTGATGATCTTACACCTGATAAGGTTAAGGCGTTTCGCCTTGCAGATAATAAAACGGCTGAACTTGCTGAATGGGATTATGAGCTGTTAGAAAGTGAACTTGAAGAACTTGAAATGGATATGCAACAGTTTGGATTTATAGAACAGACTGACATAGAGTGGGCAGACGTTGATGATCTTTCTGAGGACAATTATGACAAGCCTGAAAAAGATATGCTTGAATGTCCGAATTGCCACCATATAGACAGCAAGAACCACTTTAAAAAAGTTGAAAGTGGCGATGAATACGAAGAAGAGAAAGGCGCATAATGAAAATTTTTCTGAGCGCATTAGAAAATGGATCAACCGTTTATAACAGCAGTGAAAGCTTGGCACATTTTTTTATATCCAAAGGCGTAAAATTCAAATGGAATCTCATGAGCTATTTCTATATTCAAAAGAAAACCGAACTTGCTTGCTATATCAGAGATAATTCTGAAGAAATTTTAATTGATAGTGGAGCGCATTCTTTTCAGAAAGGAAAGAAAGTGGATTGGGTTGAGTATACCAAACGTTATGCAGATTTCATAAAACACTTTGACAAGCCTAATGTTATTGGATATTTTGAAATGGATGTTGATAACATTATTGGATATGAAAAAGTTCTTGAATTAAGAAAAATCCTTGAAAATGCGAGCAATAAAATCATTCCTGTATGGCATAAAAACAGAGGCATAGAAGATTTTAAACAAATGTGCCAGAAATATAGCGGAAAAATTGTTGCTATAACTGGATTTAGAAATGAAGATATAAAAGATGAACAATATTTAATGTTTCTAAAGTATGCAAAGAAATATAATTGCAAAGTGCATTGTCTGGGTATGACGAGAAGAAAGGTTCTTGACAAAGTGCCATTCGATTATACAGATAGTAGCAGTTGGAAGCAACAGGCTATTTTCGGAAAGATTGGTAATAAAAAAGTCACAAGAACATACAGTAAAGAAAAACGTCAAGAAGTGTTCTTGCGAACCTATTTAGAAGGTCAGGAAATGCAAAAACATTATTATGAAAAATGGCGAAAAATTTGCAAGGATTAAAAAAGAGAGGATTGAAGAATGAAGAAACTTCAAGAAAAAAATATTAGCGATATGCAACTGATATTGACGGTTATTTCGGTGGCTTGCTATCTTATATCTAATATAATAGTTGTTAAGACAATTCCTTTGCCTTTGGGGATGACTATTACGTGCGCAATGTTTGTTTTTCCGATCACATATATTCTTTCAGATGTATTTTCAGAAGTCTATGGTTATCGTTGGAGTAGAATTACATGCTATCTTGCTTTTGGGATGAATTTGCTGATGGTTATAAATTTTAAGTTGGCAATTATAGCTCCAGCGGTAGATTATTTCACAGCTCAAGAAGCTTTGGAAACAATATTGGGAAATTCGCCAAGAATTTTAATCGCTTCAATGCTTGCATTTTATTTCGGAGACCTTATCAATGACAAAATATTTAGTAAAATGAAGAAAAAACATGAAAATAGCTTGAAGGGATTTAAAACACGTGCGCTTTTATCCAGCTTTTTCGGAAATATAACTGACACGTTCACATTTTATCCGATAGCATTGTTGGGTGTAATTCCAATTGAAGGCATGATAATTACAATGGCAACAGAAATTGTTCTGAAAACTGGATATGAAGCACTATTTGTCCCCGTCACTGCAAAGGTAGCAAAACAGGTTAGCGTGTTTGAAGGTGTAAATACTGAAAATTTGGTGCTGGCAGAAAATTAGAAAGGGAATAAAATGATAAAATTCACGATACCATTACAACCGATCAGCAAGAAGAATAGTCAGCAGATAATGGTTAATAAAAAGACTGGAAAGCCGTTTATTTCACCATCAAAGAAGTATAAAGAGTATGAAAAGCAAGCGGTTTGTTTTATTCCGTTTGTTGATAAAATAGATTATCCAGTCAATGTAAAGTGTTTGTTTTATATGCAAACTCACAGAAAAGTAGACCTTACAAACCTTCTGGAAGCAATTGACGATGTAATGGTTAAAGCTGGAGTATTGGCAGATGATAATTTTACGGTGATTGAATCGCATGACGGATCAAGGGTGCTATACGATAAAGAAAATCCGAGAACAGAAGTTTATATTGAAAGAATAGGAAATTAGAAAATGGGAAGGAAAGCAAAAGAAAATATCTATTATTTTAACGAAATTGAAAAAATTAAACTTTATAATGATCTTGTTGAATTTTTCGGGCCAGCTCACCAAAGTTTAGTCTGCATCGAGGAAATGTCAGAATTGACAAAAGAACTGATTAAATTTGAACGAGGTGAAAGCAATTATGAACAAATAGCAGAGGAAATTGCCGATGTTCAAATTATGTTGGAACAGATTATTAGAATTTACGGAGTGAACGAAGAGGTTAAAGTATACACTAACCAAAAGCTGAAAAGAACACAGGATCATTTAAGTTTGATGCAAGGCGTTGTGAAAAAGCAGACTGCGAATAAAAATTGATATATAACTTGATTAGTCAAGGTTTAGTCAAGGACGGATATTTACCGTCCTTTTTTATTTATAAAAAATGTTGCAAAACGTAACAAAATGTAAAAAAAGCGTTGACAAATGTCACAAAACACCTTATAATAAATATGTAAGTTAAAAGAAAAACAAGGAGCAACGACATGAAGAGAATAACAATTAACAATGCAAGCATAACAACAGAAAAAGCTATAAAAGAAGCAGAAAAGTTTTACAAAGAAACAGGCAAACCCGTTGAAGTTAGCAACATGCTGGGAGATGCAGTTTTCTATATAACAAAAGAAGGAAAAAAGATTAAATACTAAATAATGAAAGCGGTTACAAAGGAGGATAACATGAAAATTTACATGAACATGGAGCATGGAAACGTGCATTTAACTTATAAAGAAATGATAGCAGAAGCGGTTGAGTTATACGGAGATATTGACGATGATACAAGCGCAGAAAGCTGGGAACGCTATTATCAGGAATTTGAAATTTAAAAATGAAAGCGGTTACAAAGGAGAAAACATGAAAGCAAGATTTTACGGAGGCAAATATAACGGGAAAGAATTTGATGCAGACAAGCTGGAATTAATTCCCGAATGGACAGGAAGATACAGCAAATCATACGCAGGAAAAAAAGTTGCGTACACTGTTCCGAGGAAAGAACTTTGGAACAGACCTATAATTGATGGGTATGTTGGCCCGATGTGGGACGGAGATAAATTGCGTTATGAAACGCAAGAAGTTTACAACATGATGAGCGAGTAAGAAAGGAAAATAAAAAAATGAGTACAAATAGCACAATTAGAATCAAGAGAAAAGACGGAACAGAAACAGGAATTTACTGCCACTATGACGGATATATTGAAGGCGTAGGCGTGACTTTACAGCTGGCATATAATACAGCTGTAAAGGTTGAAAAGCTTTTGGAACTTGGTGATTTGTCGGTTTTAGGATATTATCCTGATCCTGATCCGACAAAGCCGCACAGTTTTGAATATAACGAACAGCAAGAAAATGTGTGCGTGGCTTATCACAGGGACAGAGGCGAAAAATTCATGCAGACAAATGACGGTGACAATGAATTTGTATATATATTCAGCGAGGATGATGCTTGTTGGCATGTTGAAACAAGAAAATACATAAGTCACACAAAGGCTTCCAAAGAATTGGGCATTGATTATTTTGTAAGCAAAGAAACAAGCCTTTTACTTGATGAAATATATCTGACTGCCGTTGATGATATTTGGAAAGATGATGAATTTGCGGTTGCTGGAGGCGTTAAAATTGAATGTTATAGAAAGGCAGTTGAAGCAAGAAAAGAAATTATTGAAAGACGAAATAAAGAACATGAAGCATTATATAGAGCATATTGCGATTAATGTATGCTGATAAAAAAATGTGGAAACACTAAAACAGAAAAGTCACTGAAAAGTGGCTTTTTTTAATATATAAACGAGGTGATAAAATGAAAACATTTGCAGTGGAGTATGAGGCAAAAGATAAAATGTATAGAGTTATTGTCAAAGCGAAAAATGAAAGTGCGGCACTTAAACGAATTGAAAAACTGCTGTATCGACAAGGTTTAGAATCCGAGGCGGAAATATATAGCATCAAAGAAATTGAATGATATTGCGCTAATTGTTACAGAATGAAACAAAATGCGCGGATTTGTGACAGATATTGACATTTTAATATTTTGATGATATTTTTTTAATAATGAAATGCAATAAAAGTTGGTGCGGTGAAGTGCAATTGAATACTTCTTAAAGCATCGACTTTTTTAATAAAAAGAGGTGGTGCGAATGGGAAGACCGTCAAAATATGATACGGAAATTAAACCGCATATCAAAGAGATTAAAAAGGCGGTTGAAGCAGGAGCAACAGTTGAAGAAATAGCAGATGCGTTCGGAATTGCTGAAAGCACGATATACAAATACAAGAAGGAAAAAAAGGAGTTTTCAGAGGCTTTCACGCACGGGCGCAAGAAAATAATCATTGAAATTAAAGGTGCGTTGCTAAAAAAAGCACTCGGATATGATTATGAAGAAAAAAAGCAGTATATTACTGAAGATGCAAGCGGAAACAAGAAAAAGCATACGGAAATAATGACAAGGCACATGCCTCCGTCAGAAACTGCTGGAGCTATGTTGTTACGAAATTATGATCAAACATGGCTTGACAGGGACAATATTAGTACGCAATTGAAACAGCAGGAAATGGAACTAAAGAAAGCTATTGCAGAATCAAACAATTTTGATTTGGATATTTGAGGTGTTAAAAATGAGTGAAAGAAATTATTATGTTCTTTGTGATGATAATTGCAGATTCGAGAGTATGACAAAAGAACAGATTTTGGCCGCAATTTATGAATCAAGTGGTTATGTTCCTTCACAAGAAGAAATTGACGCTGGATTCATAACGAAAATAAAAGAAATGAATAAGAACGGTCAACTGAAATGGTGGGTTGGAACAGAGGCAGAATATAATGCGGTTTCGGAAAAAGATGATAATACATTATATGTAATTACAGACGGTGGAGAATACGAAGACATTGTAGGAGCGATTGAAGCAAATTCGATTGCTATTGAAAATTTGCGGAATGATTCAATGTCATTTTTCGAGTGGGTTTTAACTAACGAAGAATTTGATCAAATGAAAACTCAAAAAAGAGTTAGGGACTGTGACACTGAAGTTTTTCAAAGCTTGTTCAATTCTGACTTTATTAAAATTTACGCATTTATATCTTCTCAAAATAAATACGTTCCAGTTGCAGTTTGCACTCTGAACGAAGATATTGATTATAAGGAAAATCCAGAAGGAAGGCGATTCAACAGCTTCAGGATTGATATAAGCAGTATCTCTGGTGGAACTGGTACAAGTTTTTCAATTAGCACTTACGAGATAGAATTTAGCTCAACATCAAACAGGATTTACGGAACGTATTATAATGGGCTTATTTCGTCTGACGGAAATAATGATATGAGCATCGAATCAATTGCGCCTGATGGAGTTTCAGGATTAAAATTCGTAGGATGTAGGATTCCGAGGTAGGTGATATGAATGAAGTTTCGATTAGGAACAAAAATTGTAAGCGTGAAAAATTTATCGTTGCATGTAAGAATTGAAGTAGCAGAGGGCAATGAATAATGTTCAATTCACTTTCACAGTTTTACAATTCTAAAGAATGGCGTTTGTTCAGGCAAGGGTTGATTCATGAGCGAACAAATAAAGCTGATGGCGTTTTGTATTCTGAATATAGCGGAAAACCTTTGATACAGAGCTATGATATTGTACTGCATCACAAGAAGCATTTAACAATGTCAAATGTGAATGATTTTAATGTATCGCTTAATCCTGACAATATTATGATCGTTTCCCAAACAGAACATAATGCGATTCATGCACGTTTCGGCTTTATGGCTGAAAGGAAAGTGTATTATGTTTATGGTGCTCCATGTTCTGGAAAGACAACGTTTGTAAAAAATATCAAAGGCAATTCTGATCTTGTTGTTGATATGGACAACATCTGGCAGTGTATTACAGCTGGTGACAGATATGATAAGCCTGAAGCCTTAAAAGCAAATGCGTTTGCTGTCAGGGATTGCCTAATTGATATGATCAAAACAAGAGCAGGAAAATGGGAAAAAGCGTTCGTTATTGAAGGCGGTGCAGTGAAGTATGAGAGAGAACGCAGAATCGCCTTATTAGGTGCCGAACCTATCTTCATAGACACTGATAAGGAAACTTGTTTAAAACGGCTGTATGAGGACGAGAGTAGGCTTAAAGGGCATGTTGAAGCATGGCGGACATATATAGAACGCTGGTTTGATGATTATACGGAATGATGGGTAGCGTTATGATTGAAATTATAGTGGCAGTAATTGGGTTGGTCGGCGTAATAATTACGGTAGTTGTTTCTGGAAGGTCAACAAGAAATGCAGTGACACAACAGCTGACTGTTAATCAGGCAGTAACACAGAATGAAATAGATCATATCAAGAAAGAGATCGCAGAAATGAAGACAGATATTAAAGAGCATAACAATTATGCGAAGCTTTTTAACGAATCGGTTGCGGTGCTGAAAGAAAAGATCAGTGTTGCTAATCACAGAATCAAAGACCTTGAGCAGTAATGAAACCCTTTTTCTTTTTCTTGTTTTTCTTTTTAGGAAGTAATAATATTATTAATAATAATAATTATAATAATATAATTAATAATTATAATTATAATTAATAATATATATAATATATATAATAATTATTTAAATATAATATATAATATATAATATATAATATTATTATTAATTAATTATGTTTCTCCTTCCAAATAATTATAAAAAAACATGCGTATAGCAATAGCGGTGATGTTTCTTTTCTTTAAAAGTTTTTTATCCGTAAATCTTTCAAGTTATCCCCCCATTAAAGAAAAATTTTGAAGCCTCTACTATAC
>JAZLLI010000045.1:0-31953 GCA_045598085.1 Acutalibacteraceae bacterium | reverse complement strand
TGTATATTATCGAAAATCGATTCAGCAAGTTAAGGAGGAAATATTATGACAGAAAAAACTACTATCATTTGTGAGGCAATTTTCAACGAAGAAAAGACTCACAGATTCTTATGGAAACGAGTATGGAACAACAAGAAACCTGTTCTTTGCGTTATCACTCTCAACCCAAATTCAGACAATGTTTTTGAGCTTGACCTTACCAGCACGCTTGTTACCAACAACACCTACAGATTAGGTAACTACGGTGGTGTTACTGTTGTAAATCTTTTCAGCTGTATTACTGACAGGTTGAGAAAAGATGATTTTGACGAGGAAGAAAGTATTGCAGAGGAAAACATCAAGTACATACAGAAAGCGACAAAAGAAGCAGAAGCTATTGTTATTGCATGGGGAAAATCTGCAAACAGTAACAAATTTATCAAGGAAAAAGTATCTTTGGTTATGGAGGAGTTGGAAGAATACTCATCAAAGCTTTGCTACATCACAGACTACAACGGCGAAACAGGATTGCACCCACTTACTCCATCTGTTCGCAAGGGATGGGAACTTGTTGCTATCAAGGAGGAATAACTATGGCTACGGGACACATACGCAAAAGAGAAACTAAATCTGGCATTTCTTATCAAGTGATTGTTGAATCAGCTTCACCCGATCCTATTACGGGCAAGAGAACACGCATCTACAAAACCTTTGAGAAAAAGAAAGATGCAGAGAAAGCACTCAACAGTATGATACATGATTTCAGCAGGCGTGCTTATACAGATGACAACAACATGACTGTTGAATCTCTCATGGCAAAGTGGCTGGAATCGAAAGAGCTGACACTCAAAGAAACAACTATCTCAAGATACAGACAGCAGGTAGAATGGTACATCAAGCCAGCATTAGGGCGTTATCCTATTTCTGCTCTTAATGTGAGCATCATACAGAACTGGGTGAATGATATATACAAGCATCCGCCCACTGTCAAGAATGACGGTTCTCCCCTATCGCCAAAATCAGTGAAGAACATATTTCTGAATTTACAGGCGGCGTTGAATTATGCTGTGTTTATGAAGCTGATACCTGACAATCCATGCACGCATGTTAATTTGGCACCGCTTATTCATCATGAGGTAGAGGCATTTGACGAAGAGGACATCAGAAAGATACTTATATGTGCAAAGGGTACTGATTTGTATTTCCCTATTTATCTGCTTATTCATACAGGAATGAGGCGGGGTGAGTTACTTGGTTTACAATGGAAAGATGTTCACATTGAAGAAGAACATCCATACATTGACATAGTGCAAACAAGGCTTTCTGCTTGTGGAAAGGAAGTGATAGACACACCGAAAACAGAGAGCAGCAAGAGGAAGATATATCTCAGTTCTCAGGCACAAAAAGAATTTCTGCATTACAGGTTATGGGCTAAAGAAACACTGCTTCGTTATGGAAAGATACAATCATTATCCGATTTTGTTATCATTCGTGAGGACGGCAAACTTGACGAGCCGAACAACTTCACAAGGAGGTGGAACAAGTTTCTTGAACAGAACGGAATACGCCAACTCAAGCTTCACGGATTACGACACACCTGCGCTACAATGCTGTTGAAAAACAATGTGGATATCAAGACGATTTCCAACCGTTTAGGGCACAGTGATACATCCATGGTGCTGAATGTTTACGGGCATTCGCTTGACAGTATGAGCCAGGCTGCGGCAGACACTATGGACAGGATTATGAATATTTCGTGAGGTAATTATGAAAGAAAAACTATCAGAAGCAATGAGGTCAGAACAGGAAAAGTTCAGGGAATATTTATATGGATTGTCCGCCGAAGAAGCGTTGTCTCACGCTTACGAGTACATAATCAGAGAGGACATTCTTTTCGCTTTGGAAGATATGGAGTTGACGGAGCATCAAACTCGCATTCTTCTTTCCTCCCCTGCTCCACTTGACTACATTTACCAAAAATATTGCAAGCTCGAAACATCCTATATGGATGATATTCGCACAGCTATCTCTCTTGTCGCCAAACAATGAAAAACGGAGGGCTCATCGAGTCCTCCGCGGGTGGGGTATTTTTTTGTAAGCTCACCACTTACTCACCATTGCTTTTTCTTGTTTTTACTGGAGTTCAGTGAATCAGGGTGGGTAATATAGAAAACTTGGTTAAGAAAAATACTTTTATAGAGATTGCTTTGGTATCGTATTATAACACTTTATATGTCAACCGTTTATAATGTCAGATATTTCCTCTTCTCTTATCATCTTTCTATATTCATCAATTAACTGTTGTACCCTTTCTTGGTGATGAATATATTTCAATCCTTTTAATAATGGTAGAAGACTTTCTAAACTATTAACCCAATTAGAGTATACTGGCACAAAACTTCCATAGCAAGAATGAAATCGAGGTGTTAGAGATATTGACTTAAAGATATTATAATCATCCGTAAATCTTAACAGAATTGGAATATATTGATATTCATACTCAACAGATATATCAATAAGCGCGTCAAACAAATATTGCATTCTATCTTTTTCAGTGCAATAACACTCGATTTGGTGCCTAATCCAAGAATCACTTTTCTCACTATAGTTTTTACTATCTTTTTGTACAATTATCTTTTTTATTATTTCGGGCACAAATAATGAAGGATATTTTGCAGATGAAATTGATACCTCAACTATATAGTCAAGAATATGAAGATAATCATCTTCTTGATAAAACACATCTACTTCGGGATTATTATCACAAGATTTATTATCTGTTTCATTCAAAACAAACCATTTTGCATATTCTTCCACAAATGACTTATCTACTTGGAAAAGTTCATGAAGGAAGCTCCCATCATAATCAGCTAAATTGCCATATTCCGCTACACATAGATATATTTGTTCTAAAAGCTTTATATCTCGAGTAAACTTTTGAATAACATCTTTAGCACTAATATTAACTTTGTTGAACTGAAGATCAAAATAAAGAGTTACAATAAATGGCGAATACTCTCTTTTTTTCAAGATAAGCCTTGATGCCTTGAGAATAACATCTTTATCTATAGTCAAATACTTATCAAGGAATTCAATATCTCTATATGCTGACAACCGTATATTACGATCTGATTCATCCACGAGAAAATCATAAAGGCCTTGCAATTCCTTGTTATCAATTAACTCCTGTGGAATTTCATGATAATAAGCAAACATCCAGGCATTACGCTGACTTTCATGGCTATCTGTAAGTAAATCAAGAACCTCTGAGGGAGTAAGGAATGTGAATAAATTCGCTACAACATTAAAAGTGTTAAAGTCCATTGATGCCTTTGACGATAGGATCATTTTGACACAAGAAACATAGTCATCCTTGCTATTTGCAAGAGACTGCAAAGCTATATTGATACCTCCTGATAACTCATAAGAGTCTCTATTACTTAATGTAATACTATCAAAATATAAGTATAGTATTTTTTTGAATGCACTTGTCTTATCTACAGCATTTAACATATACTTTTGAATATTGTCGCGTTTTTTCTTCTCCCGTTCATCATATGAAATCTCGGAATTCCATTTAGGTCCATTTATAAGTTGATATAATTTATATTTTTCGCTTTTCAAGAATTTTGTTAAATCATTTGTGCCATATCCAGCATCTTCAAATACTCTTTGAAGTGATTGTGCAATTAAACAATCATCCAAACATTCTGGCGAAAGAAGTAGTTTTGATAATCTGCAAATATAACTTGCTTCAGAAACAATTACTTCTTTACTGCAATCGTGGCTTATATATCCATATCCACGAAGAATATCTTTTATCCATTTACTATATAATGACTTCGAAGCTAACACTAGCAAATGTGTCCATATTAGTTTTCTATATTCTGCAACTCCACTTGTCAAAGCTATTGACATTTGACATATCCCTATTCCTTTTCCATTCCTGGTACTCTCCCAAGGAGAAAACTCCAGTTGCAGAAAATGGTTGGCAACATCCAGAAACAGTATATCAATCAACTGATTATCCCCATTTTGTGAATACTCAATCATTTTAGAGAAAAATTCAATTTGAGTTTTGTAGCCATATACATAAGAGTCTTTTTCTATAGAAAATGATGATGTTGCTGCATGATAGAACTGTATGTACAAATCAGGGCGTTTCAAATAGTATTGGAAAAATAAATCTACTGCAGCATCTATATTTTTCGAACTAGAAAAGCCACCTAAAATATTTATAATATCATCACTCACACTCTTATAATTTTTTCCTGCTTTAGTATCAATATCTTCCGCATTTATTATTACTGTTTCTTCTTTTTCCACATAATTTTGAACAATCAGCAAAGCTTTTATCTCATCAACAAGGTAAAAAGCTTTGAAAAAATCATAGAAAACAGGCGAATTTTCATTTTCAAGCTTTTTCCATAAATCAAGTATCTCTCCTTTTACATAATCTTGAAGTTCTGAAATTCGAAAGACACTAAATAATGTTTTTACTGCATTGATAGTTCGTTCGCAATATGGCTTAAAGCAAGCTTCAATCATTGAGGAAAGCTTAATAACTTTCTTATCGAAAAATACATATTTCAAGACAAAATTTGACATGCACTGTTCAGAAAAACGCACTCCCTTATCATTACAAATATCAACAATTTCATTTTCATGCAAAATGTGTAAATTATGCTTGAAATCTTCTATTGTAATACTTTTTTCTTCTAAAATAGGTATAATGGAGTCAATATGATCGAGATGAATCGCATTTAAAAAAGCCATAATCCCTGCAGATACAAGAAGTTTGATATTTGATGCAACACCTAATTCTTGCAAAGCTTTCCCATAATAATTTTGATAGAGATCTGACACATCATTAATAGCATCAAGACTATTTTTGTCGCAGGCAATTTTTCCTGTAAGCATTGCGATTCTTGCATTTCCCTCTGCAATCTGGACAATTCTTTCAAGAAAATATGTGTTTTGGATGCCATAGTGGTTTTTCATTAATGTTGTTATTTCTTCATCTGAAAAAGGATTTATTTTAATAACATCATAGTATATTATACCGTTTATATCCGCTTTAACTTTTGGAACTGCATAATCTCTTACCGTCATTAAAATATGCACATTATATCCTGAATCTGCCTTATTAACATACTCAATAATATGTTCAAGTTCCGTCAGTTGGTTAGCATCGTCAATAAATACGAAATAATTTCCGGGCTTTTCAAAATAAAATTTTAAATCTTCATACATAGGAAGCGAACGATCATGAATACATAATAATCTTTCATTATGTGCGTTTGCATGATTTTTAGCATATTCTAATGCAAGACGTGTTTTTCCTGTACCGGCAGATCCAACAAGCAGAACTGTACTGACATTTTCAAAGGATTTATCAATTGCATCAATTTCTTTTTCACGAAAGAGAAAAGCTGTCTCCAAAGTAGCTGCCATCGAATTAGAATTATATTGCTTTACAAAAGTACCTGCATCTTGAATTTGTTCTGAATCAATACTTATTCCCAGATGATCTTTAATAATAATCGGATAATTCATAAGCATTTCAGCTAGTAAATCAATTCCAATTAAGGTCAACTTAATTCCTTTGCTCTCACAAAGTGATTTCAGTTCTCGATCTTTTTCAGGTTTAATATTTGAAGATGTATGGCAATAAACAATCTCAATAATTTCGTTCAAAGGAATTTTAGTATATTCTGCATCCAAACATTTATCTATATCAGATCTAATTTTTTCGGACAACTTGCTTTTTTGAGTTGTATACTCAGCAAAAACATATTTACCACCATTCATACAGAAATATGTATCAGGCGTTCCAGGCGTTGTTTTTTCCGCCCCGTCTTTTGTCCCCAATGAAACAATTCCGGGATAGCCTTCTTTTGCTAAAAGAGCATCACAAAGAATTTGAAAGCTTGATTGATTCAGTTGATTGATTCGTTCTTTTACAATAGTAATAGTTGCCATTTATACCCTTCCTTCTATTTATACTATGCGCTGTTTATCTCAATTCAACGTGTAACACAAATTCATAATCCAAACCTGTTTTCAATAATTATTATATCATATATATCAGAATTGTGCAATAAGTAAACTACAATATATTGTAGTTGTGTTAAGCGTTGCGCGATTTCATCACATTATATTGTATTCATTAAGTCGAAGGCCGCCGGTTTAACCCAGCGGTCTTATACTATTCAATTATTCCGTTCATGGTAAAGATATTAGTCAGTTCATCATCGGTATTCGCGTGCAATACGCTTTCCTGATTATCTATATCTGTTAAATCAAGTCGAATAAACTTCTGACCATTTGCTGTTGCGGTCTTGTGGATAAGCTGTATTCTTCCGAGTCTGTCTTCTTTTTTTGCATACACAGCGAGAGCTTTTGCTTTAGGCAGATTATCAGAATACTGACTTCCGTGAGGCTCAAGAATATCTATCACATAACCAATTGAAGGATCATTTCTGATAATGAGAAAATCGGGATAGAAGGCTTTTTTCTCGCCGCCTTTATCATAAGGCAGGCAAAGTCCCCATGAGCCCGCAGGATTGCGAAGCCAGCAGACAAAATCACTGCGTTTGGATTCCTCTTCGATAAGCTCCGTTTCCCAACCATTCATTTTTATCTTTGCCACACCTGTTTTTTCAGCGGCAAGGAGATGATTATCATACTCTTTTCCGTCTGCATCTTCACGTATAACAATGTTTTCCGGTATGGTAAATATCTGCTCACTGACGATATCGCTGTCAGCAAGAATATCATGGTATTTTTTCTTGCAGGCATCGGATTTATTTACAATTGCAAGACGATACCTGTTTACGAAATCCTTTAATTTATTTTTGGCGTACGCACCGAGTTTGTTCCTGCAGTTTTCATCTGCTGCGAACAAAATGCAATCGATTTTATGTGCGCTCGGATTATCCTCATCATAATATCTGCCGCCGTAAATTGTTGAGAAACCATATCTGCCGAGTTTTGCGTCGGCATTACGAAGCTGACGGTCAAGATCATTTTCTGAGAACAACCTCAAATCATTGTTACTTTCGTCTATACGGTTACCGAATGCATCGAATACCTGCACAGACAGCTTGAATTCCAGCACCTGACTTGCGAGAGCATTATATTCCATTTTTCTGTGCAAGTCCTCAACATAGCTGCGGATCATATCAACCACATCATCTATAACCTCATCGCGTGCATTCTGATAAATCATATTGTGTGTCAGAAGCGTGGCAAGGTCAAGCAGTGATTTCAGATAATCGTTGATTCTGTCGCGGCGAACAAGATAAGTCCGATATCCCTGCTTATTGATAAAGTCGATGATTTCTTCACGGTCAATGTCATTCTCAAACTCCAGCTGAACGCCCTGAGGGACAAAATCTTCCTGCACTTCAACTTTCGGAGCGTGGGCAGGAACCGTTACCATCTGAGGCGGCTGATATTCGGGAGCATTACCGCCGAAGTCATATTCTGTCGCCGGAGGAGTTGATTCAATTTCGTCTGATGCAGTATCAGATGATTCTTCTTTAACTTCCGGCACATAAGCCGCAGGATTATCGAACAGCCCCATCTGTCCTTCAACCTGTTTCTGCGGAGCAGGCTTTTTAACATGGACGGTATATGTAATATAAGTCGGCTCTGCAAGAGATTCGCCGTTGATTTCTGTCGGGATATCGCCGCCCTCATTACTCTGAAGCTCATCGATAACCGACTTTACATTTTCCTTGTCAAAGTGAGGCAGGTACAGCTTAACGTCATTAAGAAATTCATCACGGGTAACGCGCATCTGCAAGGGTGTGCGCACCATTCTTCCGAGAAGCTGTGCGATATATGTTGGGTCTCTTCTTGCGGCAAACGACATCATTGTTTCTGCTCTCGGGCAGTCCCAGCCAGTTGACAATGCCTCTTTAAAGATAACGACTTTTATTTTATGATTATCAGCAATATCAGAAGCATTAACGTGAGGTATTTCAAGTCCGTTGATTTCAACTTTTGCTGTTTCACCAAAGCAGTGAACAACTTCACCGTGCTTGAATGTCTGACCGTATTTCTGCTCTATTTTGGCAAGTACGTCTTCAAGGTTGGTGTCTGAAATCGCGCCTCCGCTGCCTGAGCATACCTGAACAACAAGCACGGGGTCAACATTTGCATAATGCTGTTCATAAGTATATTGATGCCATCTTCTGCATTTTTTCATCCATTCCTCAACGGCGGCTTCCAATAACACAATATCGTTATTTCTCTTATCATCATCGGGGTAAGTGATAACGATTCTGTCTTTCAGAAGTCCGGAGGAACGTACATCGTCCGCAGTAATCACATAGGTCTGCAAACCAACATTTGTGATATTGCTTATCAGCGTATTGAATCTCATAGCCGTCGCGCTGATTCCGAGCACAACAGGCATAGGACGCATTGTGCGCTTAATGCCGTTTTCGATATATTCGTAGCCTGTAATAAAGCGCTGCATGATTGTTGTGTCTGTACCGGCCTGCTTCTTTGTTCTTGCTCCGCGGTGAGCTTCGTCAATGATGAAATACAGGTGGTCAGCTTTATTTGCGATTGTGTTGTCAAGTGTTTCCCAGATGGTATATTGACGGGAGTCGCTGTGCTTTGTCAGATTTCCGCTTCTGCTGATTTTCTGTGTATTGAGGAAATAGATTTTGCCGTCTTCAAGCATTTCACGGTCAAAGGATTCTTCAGAAATTGTTTCGCACTGACCGAAACGTAGCTTACTTGTTTTCAGCTCAATTTTCTGCTTTGACTGCTCGTTAAGCTCGGGTGAATCTGAAAGCCAGACAAATATTGCCTCGGGCTGCTCAGCGTAAGTTGCTCCGTCGGCTGTTGTTATACCGAAATATATGCTCTCAATCAACGAAGCAGCAATAATTGTCTTTCCTGCTCCTGTTGGGGCTTGAAGAGAAACAACCTGAGTTTTACCTCTTTTGCGATAACTGTCACAGGCATCCGCAATATTAAGACGAAGCTCTTTTACAGCTTTGTCCTGAAATGAAATAAGTTTAATTTTCATCGTGCGTTCCTCCCTGCGTTGATTCTGAAGTTATCAAGATAATCACGGTATAACTGATATGTAGTTATGCCCGGTAAATCATTTGTCATTGAAGTGAAGCTTGATTCATAGTCAGTTACAAGGAATGCTGTTTCTATTTCCGGATGTTCCACAAGCTCTTCAGCAAAATCAGCAAAGTAATTCTCGTTATTGAGAACAGCCATTTTGTTTTTCGGAAGAATAAGCATTTCCGGAACAGATTTACCATCAAGAGCAGGACATTCACCGAAAGCTCCTGCTTTCATCCATAAGGTTGGCAACATTTCTGCGAACTGCATGCCAAGCGAAACCTTTGTTTTGTCAAGGAAACCGAGCTTAAAGAAATTAGCATTTGCCTTGAATCCGTCAGCCATGGGGATATCGCTGCCGATGTAATCGCCCTTAAGGGGATTACCATTTGCGTCGTGACCTTCAATCGAGCATACAGTACGAGGCCATGTAACATAATGAGCAATGCCAAGTTTTTCCCATTCTTCGTCTCCGGGTTGGTATCCCTGTTTTGTCAAAGATTTTGCCTCATCAGCGGACACTTCATTATTCGTTACTAAAATACATCTGCGTTTACCGCCGTCTTCTGCATTAAGAAGATTTACTGCATGCATAGTTGTACCCGAACCTGCGAAGAAGTCGACAATTAAAGCATTGGGCTTGTTGGCTAAACAAAACATAATTGCATCATGTACTGCATAGAGGGATTTTGGGTAACTGAATCTTTTCTCTCCAAGAACTTTTGTAAGCAAGTTTGTTCCATGTCTGCTTGCGTCATGTGATGCAATGCGCCATTGGGTTCCCGGAATTATGGCTCTTATCTCGGTATCAGAAATCACCGAGCCATCTTCCCTGTATCCACTTATCTCATATACACCTGATTCGACTTTGGCGATTTCACCGCGTTTAAGATATGAAATTGCCATACCTCGATCAGAAAATCTTCCAAGTTTCACGTAACCCTTTTTTATCAGTTCTCGAAGATTTTCTGATGATACTTGCCAGTTTCCTTCATCGCCATTACTTCTAATAGGCCAAATAGCTACAGTTCCATCTGGTGCAACAACAGAATTTCGGTCTTCGCCGAAAAAAGGGTTGCCTACAGAATGTATCTTACTACCATCCATATAAACAAAGATTGGATAAAACTGATTTTTACTATCAGCTCTAAGAACATGAGTGCCTGTACGAATAAGCATTGACCATAGCATCTTTGTTGTTCGTTTATCCTCTGCATTCAATCTCCACTCATCACCAAGTGATAATCTCTGAATTGCGGCACTTCCAAACATTACATAAAATAAATACTCATCTGTTCTTGCAAAATTCACACCACGACTGACCCCGGCAGGATTAATGACCGATGAAACCATCTGAACTGTTGCTTCCGGAAACAATTCTTCTAGCAGACAGCCTAAATGCAAGTATTCCTTCTCATCGATGGTAACAATCAGCACAGAATCAGCAGGATTGAGAAGCTTCTTAGCAAGCTTCAGACGCTTTTCCATCATTGAAAGCCATTTGCTATGACGGTATGTATCGTTGCTGTCAACGTAATCATTATTATATTTCCAGTCCCTCGCACCTGTATTGTACGGAGGGTCAATATAGATACAGTCAACTTTACCTGCGTAGAGATATTCAAGAAGCTGAAGTGCGTGGTAGTTGTCTGCTTCAATGAGCGTATGCCACAAATCACTGTCCGGCGCATTGCAGACAGAGTCAATCGGTTTAAGATAAGGATATATCGGCTCACCGAATTCAGCTACCGTTACAAGCGAATCAACTGCAATTGACGCTGTTTCACTGCCGTCTTTTCTGATACATTCAGCCACTCCGTCAGCTATGGAACGGACATAATACAGCTCCTTTATGTCGCCGCCTTTCTGCATTACAAGTGCACCGCGCTTCACGGGAATATCGTAAAGCGGAGTACATTCCGGCAGATGCTCCTCAAA
The DNA here is from genome assembly GCA_045598085.1 of Acutalibacteraceae bacterium. Taxonomy (GTDB): domain Bacteria; phylum Bacillota; class Clostridia; order Oscillospirales; family Acutalibacteraceae; genus CAG-488. Next base: position 20,940 of record JAZLLI010000045.1, on the reverse strand, counting down.
CACAAGCCCGAATTTTTTCTGTTTATTCAGTTTTGTTACTTCGTCTGCTATCCGCTTGCGAAGCTCCGGATTTTCAATCTGCTCTATCAGTTCGTTCAGCGTGGACATAACTGTACCTCCGATTTAATCTATTTTTGTAACGTATCCTTTATCAAATGCATCGGGATACTGTAATTTTTTTACTCCGACAGAAAACTCAATTTCTATTGTATTTTTGGTTTCATCTATCGAGCGGATAATTCCCTGTTTCCAGATTTTATGTTTTACCTTATCCCCGACTCTGACCGCGGCAACAGTTTTATCAGACTTTTTTTCTTCCGCCTGAGCTTCAATTGCATAAACATTTTTTACATGCGGCTTTTCTTCATTACGGGCTTTCAGCGGCTCTATATGCGGTATCATTTTAGGAATATCACGAACAGCTCCTGTGCCTCTGTGAACCTGAATGTCAACTGCTGTGTCTTCACTGCGAATCTCATATCTCATTTCCGGCTGACCGTAAACATTAACTGTCTGATGACTCGTGGCAAATGAGTTGTTCTCAATGAATTTTTCGTTGTAGAACATTATTTTTTCAACAGATGACGTTGTCTGCTCTGTAAAATGACCAGAATGACGCATAAGGTCTTCTATTCTCTTTATCTTCTGCAATTTAAATATGTTTTCCGTCTGATTATCGGGCATTATCACAAAAAGATAATCCTTTGAACGACTTATTGCAACATTCAGAACGTTCTGTTTGTTAAGAAACAGCTTCGGACTTGACGTTATTCCCGGAGGCGTATTCAGAACAACCAAAACTATATCACATTCATCGCCCTGGAAGCCGTGAATCGTACCAACCTGCACGTTAACGCTATCCGGCAATGTTACCGAAGACATGAGTCGGTCAATGAGGCTTGCCTGCGCTTTGTAAGGTGCAACAATGCCGATATTGAATTTTTCACCGGGATTCCTTTGTGCAAGTGCCTTTGAAAGATAGTTTGCGAATTCCATTGTAAATATCGCAGAATACGTCTGATAAGGCGTAGTTCCATTCAGACGCTTCGAGCGGTAAATACTCTCATATTTACTTACAGGGAATTTAAGCAAGTTAAGAGAATCCACATCAATTATTCCGTCAAGATGAAGATCACGTCGGGATTCAGATTTTCTGTAATGCTCCAGGATGCCACCGTAAGTGAATTTACTGAATACTTCACCGATTTCCGGTGTACTGCGGTATTGAGTAGTAAGCTTCACAACAGAATAATCGTGCGGCTTTGTTGTGGGATTTGTAAACGAATTCAGCTCAACAAGCTTATAAATATTCTCCCCTGCCCACAAGTCCACTGTTGTTATGGGCTCAATCTGGAACGGATCGCCTGCTATGATAAACTTTGTCGGTGTTTTTCTGAACAGCGGATATATAATCTGAACAATGGGAATCATTGAGGCTTCGTCAATAACGATATAATCCCAGTTTAATGCGTCAAGATAAAGTCGCTCATTCCTCGGCATAAAGAAATCATAGGCAAAACGAGCTATTGTTGTAATTGTAACACTACGCGGCAAATTACGCAAGTCAAATGTTTTGTCGCGGAAAACTTCGCTGTTTTCAACACGCTCGTCCCCTGTAATGCCAAAGCGAATCAGCCAGTCGTTATAAGACGTATTCTCGCCCATTGTATCCATTATTCTTGTAGTGATAACGTCCGCTGCTTTATTTGTGGGAGTCAGCACAAGCACCTTCAAATTGTCATTTCGCTGCATCAACGGAGTTAACACTTTATTGGCAAGATATGTTGTTTTCCCCGTACCCGGAGGTCCGAAAACAAATTCAAGATTTTCCGGAAGATTATCCTTGAGATTGTAATCATCATCAAGTATTTCACCATCTTCACCCTGCAGCTTTGAGAATTTCTCTTTAAGAGCCTGTAAGAGAAACACCGGCCTTGTTGCCTTAATCGAGATTTCCTGAACATCAAGCAAATCTATCCCGGATAAGCTATCGGCATCTTTCAGCTTTACGCGAAGAGTATATGACTGAACACTGGACACTTCTATCGCAACTGATTTGGAAGAACCGTCCTTCATTCGGATTGCCAACGGAATATCAGAAAGGTCTTCCATATACTGAGGAATATATTTGCTGGGCTGTTTCAGTATATATGTTTTCTGCGTACCTTCTTCTTTTTCGATTTTACCGAAGCTGATGTTGACCTCACGGTTATTGATGCTGTCAACATCACTGTTAAGAATCTCCATATCAAGCAAAGTTTTAAACCACAAATAAGAATATCTGTCTGTAGAGTTTGCTATATCCTGAAGCTCCTGCATACAAACAAGCTCGTGTAATTCCTTAGCCTGGTTCTCTTTCTGCTTTTCAATTTTAGATGCATAGTCTATAGCTCCGGGAATAAATTCATCGCGGTCAATTTCTTCCGGCTCCTGCATTTCAGAAGTCATCTCTCCAAGAGGATCAGCAATCGCAGCAGAATCTTTTTTCTGTTTCTGCTTCTTGGCACGTTTGCTGATATCTTTAGCAATAGAATCTACTGTGCTCGGAGATTCATCTTGCGGCGAGTCAGCCTGAATACCTGCCAGAGGATTAACACGAAGCTCTTTTTGCTTTTTCCATTCCTGAAATTCAAGAAAATCCGCTTCGCTTTCTATGCCATACTTTTTGCACATAAATGCGAGCTTTCCGTCTTCAGTTAATGTTTCTGCCTCAACTTCTTCCATAAAGCTGAGATATTTTATTAGTTTATCAGCACCATCACTTGTAGTATCATAGTCTGATGATAAATCTGACAGTTTGATTTGTGATGGGCTAACAAAATTGCCATCTTTATCAATGAGCCATTTTTCTTCTTGCAGCTTTTGTGCCATCAACGATTTATAATACAATTGATGCGGAGAATAGTAATAATACTGATACAGCCCATCAGCATCAATTGTACCATTATTTTCAAACGCAGTTGTGAGCTTATTCCAAAGCAAATATGATTTTTCGGCAATCATGTTAGATGCAATATACTTACAAAGCTCCATACAGCCGTCTATTCTTGTCTCTAAATATCTATGACCATGCGTTGTATTTCGCTTTGGAAGCTCATTGTGTTTAAGCGTTTCCCAATAATTCAATTCATGGCAATAGACCTTGGGATAGTGCATAACACCAAGTTCATTTAAAAAGAGAATTAATTTATCATCATTCGGATATTCATTTTTATACTGCTCTAACGCCAAAAAAATTGTATTAGATTTTGCAGAAAAATACTCAATCAGTGAAGGTTCCGGATAATAAGCTTCGCTTGCCTTACAATGGTGATAGTCACCGGATTTATCTATATACTCAAGGAAGTCAAGATCTTTTATTTTTTCAATATAATCGTCAATTTCTGTAGCACGACATTCTTTATAATAGCTGAAGAAAATTTTAAAATATGTAAAAGGATCTTCCTCATCATCGCTTTTATAATTTGGAATGACAGTATTGTATATGTAATCTTGTAGTGAAGGTTCTTCAAGCTTTACAATATCCAACAAGAAATTCTTAGTATCTTCATTATTTAACAAATCCGGATGAATCGTTGGGCAATCCTTCACTGCCATTGATGGCAAGAATAACGTTTTCTGATTATTTTTGTCATACGCTGCTACCGATTTTCCCTGATCATTTATAAATATGGGAGCGTATTTCAGTCCAGAAGTAAATCGCCTTGGAGTGTCTGAAATCCACTTATAGAACTTATGCAACCATTCCATGGATTGTTTTTCGATAAATTCTTTATCGATATGTGAAAAAATATCCCTTTCATCTATCCATTCAGACACTAGTTCATCTATATAATATCTAAGCATAGTCTTACCATATGCATCGAGGGCATGGCGAGGCTTAGAGCAAAATACCCAATGAGCATCTTCATTTTTAAGCAGACTACTGATTTGCTCGTCTGAAAACAGCGTATTTAAATCTAAAGTATTAGACCAATATGCATTTGTGCTGGAAGCATAACCGTCTTTAGTAGGTAACAGTCCTTTTTTTAATACTTGTTTAATTGAATTATAGAACGGCAAAAATGAAATCTTAGATTTGTTATCTATGTTTGTAAATTCGTCCTCATCAACCGGAATAATATTCAAAATATTATCATCAATAATACGAACATTATCTTCTTCTCCGATTTCATGCAAACACATCAAGGCATCAGCTGAGAGCTTAGCCAAAAGCAAAATCATTTTTCTATTGTGTTCTTCACCGGCTTTTATTCCCTCACGGCTATCAGTCAACAAAAACGGTGCATGAATAATGAAATGAAGCTTTGTATCTTCTTTAGTTGGAAAATAACAAAAAGCAGGCATATTAATCAATTTCAGCTTTTGATTTTCATCGACAAAAAATCCAACACTGAAATCTCTTCCATAATTATCTTTCTGTGAAAAAAGCCACAGGGAATCTGTAATAATGTTATTTTCTTCGTTATACGAAAGCTCTAATTTTTCCGCTGAAATATTGCCGAATTCTTTTCTAAGCACACATGTTTTTTCATACATGCCAATTACGTTGCCAATTTCAAAAGAAACATCACATAAATGCTTTAAGAAAAGAATCGGATAAACAAGGTTACGCAATTTATCTGAAATATCTTCAAATGCTTCCTCTGCAGTACGTTCCAAATGGTCAAAAGGAAACACAAATACTGTTTCATCCTTCTTGCGACTTGGATAATCATCATCAAGTAGTTGAGGCACGATAAAGCGTTCAATTTTAAATGCTACATTAGGATCGTATATATGAGGAGTATTAGTATACTGAAATACCGCTTTAAATCCAACACCAAATTTTCCGATAGTTGCCTTATTTTCATTCTTTGCTGAATGTGCGATAGATGTAATAGCATTTACATGACCTAATTGTCCATTCATCGCATCTTCCGCTTCAGTTCCGGGATTAGTTACATTAAATTGCTTTTTGCCATTGTGAATAAATACGAGCTTATCTCTAAATAGATAGAATCTAGCTTCTGTAGCTTCTACATCATCGGCATTTTGCAACAACTCATATATGAAGTGCGCTTGATCAGAATATTTTTCTACGACACTGTGTTGCACACCAGAAAGAGAAGGCTTTTCCAATACATTTGCGCTCTCTATTCTATCTTTTGTCAGTTCTCGAAAAAACTTACTTTCTTCTGCATTCATATTACAATAACCTTCCTATAAGTTTTATACAAATATTCTACTGTTTTCCACTTTATACACCACTATATTATATCACATATACAGTTAATAATCAAATAAATATATGCTTTCAGAGACCTGTATAAGGGACACCAACCTCCAAAAATCAAAGTTTTTTCGTCATCGACTCCCCTGCCGACGACTTGACGACGGGATGTCGCCCATTTGTCGCCGGCAGGAAGCGTTGTACTACAACAAAATTTGGTTTTCCTAACGCCTTGAGTGTTAGGAAGCAAAAATAAAAAAGCCAAGAATCGTTGTGATTCCTGGCTTTTTTTGGCAGGGGCAGAAGGACTTGAACCCTCGGCACGCGGTTTTGGAGCACATCTGAGTACGGAATAAAGGACTATGGAGCACATAGAGTTCTGTGCTTTTTGCTTCCAAAATGACGACGAAATGACGACCGCTCAGATAGGGAAAGTTTTCGTCAATTCTCAAATGACTGTGCTATCACATCGGGGTTTCTCTTGCCATAGATAACTCTGAGAATAAATATCTCTTATTCACTGTCATCTGACAAATAATACATTACATAGTTATCTATCAACACTTTGCGCACATCTTTATTGGTCACATATTTATTATCCAATATAGCGCCCATATGCGGGAAGTGTCTCACATTATTAATAGTTGACTTTACTTTTTCGAGAAAATCGCCTGCTGCTTTCGGGTTGTTCAGCGTTATGGATATATAATTTAGTATTTCATCTAAGTCCAGTCTTGCTACTTCTGTGAATTTATAATTATAAATTAATTCCATACTTTTTACTCATATCTCCAATAACAGAATCTCCATCGATTGTTTTGCTTTTTTCCATATCGTTAAGACATGCGTTAACAGCATTTGCCTCATAGATTTTCTGCATAGTTTTCTCATAGTATTCGATATCCATTACAACAAGTCTGCCATAACCATTCTTTGTTACAAAAACTGGTCCATTCTCACTGGCACACAGATTCTCTATCTTCACTGTATCTTTCAAGTCTCTCATTGGTACTATCTGCATATTAACACCTCCTTATTGCGTGACTAAATTATATATCATATTTCGCCACAAGTCAATAGTTTTTCAATCTTCACCTATAAATATTCTTTACTCTGCATAGCTTTTTGGGGATTCAGGTGAAAAGGTGCGAAGAAATTCAAGTTCAAAACTCATAAAACTTACTATTTGTTATGGTAAGAGCTTAACTGAGAAAAACTTTCACCTTTACACCTTTTGGATCGAAAATCCTTGTAATGTAAGGCTTTCTGATAGGTGTAAGTTTGAGAATATTCGCACCTTGTTTTCACCTTTTCAACTGACTTTTTCGTATCCCGAGGAAACCCTTATGATATATAGCTTTTTTGCTCATCAGGGTGCGTAGGGTGTATGTTTTAAAAAAATACGAAAAATATTTTTTAATTCCATTTCTCAGATTCTATACAAAACAAAATTTTCGAAAAATACGCACCCTTCGCACCCTAACAAGCACTTTTCCTTGTATTACATAGCTTTCTGTAGGGTGTGTCTGTCAGAAATCATGCTACCTGATATCACCCATAGCTCACCCTTTCGCAGATTTTCCTCCTCCAGACATATATTATTATCTTGAAGCATAGCTTCGAGAAATATCCGGGGAGTGAAAAACATGGCAAAAAAACCAACATCCGTTATGGATATTGGCAGGCAAACAAATCTATTCATTGCAAAACACCACACAGCAAAATTCACAAACACAGTTAGTTACATAAGGGGCGGAAATCCGCCCTGCTTCTTTTTCTCAGGATCGCACAAATCCACAGGAGGAATTATGTGATCCGCAAAAATAATGAGATACGGTCTTTCGGCTGTATCTCTTTTTCTATTTTCAGGAGGTTATCTATTATGAGCGACAAAAAAGTCAGAGCTTTGTTGGTTATCCCACACAAGCATATTGAGGAAACATTTATCGGCACTTCTCTTGAAGAATTGCAACAAGCTGTTGACGGCCTTATTGAGCTTGTTCCCGACAGACATGGCTGCCACATTCTCTGCAACGAAGAAGGAAAAATCAGGGGGTTTGAGCCTAACCGTGTTTACGGCAGTGATGTTCTTGTTGGCACTTTTCTTATCGTCAGAATCGATGATGAGGGAGAATTTGTGTCTGTTACTGATGATGATATTAGCACATACAGAGAAATATTCGATGAGCCCATGTCAGAGGAAGAGACTTCTTACTGGCGTTCTGCTCTTTCTTGGTTTACGAGGTGATGATATGGTTATTCTTAGCACATCAGAAGACACCAAACGCAGCAATATTCCGTTCTTTGTAGCTGACAAGGTTCTTTCTCTTCTTTCTGTTTATCAGTCTGATTCTCTCAAAGATTATGGCTCTGTTATCATTATTGAAACAAAAGAAAAGTTGTGATTTCTGGCTTTTTGACTGGCAGGGGCAGAAGGACTCGTTCTCGTCTGCCGACTCGGTCGGTGCTTTTGAATATTACTCATTCAAAGGTCTCCACTGGAGACCCACACTCCTCGGCACGCGGTTTTGGATGGACTATATTATTATAGTATTTGTTTGTGATTATTGCACATTATATAGTGCTATGGAGTCTGTTTTATTGTGAATATCTAGCATACAATAACACTAAAAAATATGTAAAAACCTACATAAAAATCACTTGTTTTCAGAAGTGTTAGGCGGATGTTAGGACTCTGGTTAGGAAAAAGAATACCAAATTACATTAGGCTTATTTAAAAATCAACTTAAAAGGTTACGGTCCGAAATAACCCCAATTATGCGATTTGACAATCCGCACAATTATCAAGTCTCCTTGAATTGATATGCTATCAAGTATCAATTCAGAGAGGTTATCTTTACAATTATGCAGATAATCGGCTCATATCAATGGTTTTTTTATTAAAATATGTTATAATAAAAAAAAGGAGGTAATAATTTGAATACAAAACAGAATATGATAATCGTCAATCAAACAAACAGGGTTATTACCTCTGATATTGCTTGGTGTAATTATAATAGTGAATCGCACAAATATGACATAAAATTTAATAACGGCAAAATATATAATTATTTTTAAGTTATTTTCACTTTTAATATTTAACCTTATATAATATGTTTGTAGGAAATAGACTTCAAGACAATAATACATATTCGAAACAATAAATTAAGAATTTAAATTGCTGTATCAAATCACTTTTTGTGCTTTGATACAGCTTTTTTATATCAAAATTCATCAGCGTGAGCGGTAGTTTAATTTAAGCTTGAAAGTGAACGCATAACAAGATCTACATCTTTGTTTTCAAGTTCCTGAATGATATGAAGATATGTTTTCTGCGTTGTTGTCATACTCGAATGGCCAAGTCTTTGAGCAACACTTGCGATAGAAACGCCTGCAAAAAGTAAGAGTGAAGCATGGGTATGACGCAACCCGTGAATAGAAATAACGGGAATTTGTGCATGTTTACAATGTCGAGTAAGAATGTCATTTACAGTTGAGTTATAAACATTACCACTAACAAAAATCGGTTTATCTTCTGGCAATCCTTTTATCAATTCTGAAAACTGAATAATTAATTGCCAATCTATCTGTATTCTGCGAACAGATGACTGATTTTTTGTTGGCATAAAGCCTGAGCCTTCTTTGTAGTCCCATGTTTTGTTTATTGAAAGAGACTGATGTGAAAAATCAAAGTCTTTTGGCGTTACTGCAAGAGCTTCAGAAAATCGCATACCCGTTTTAGCCACAAGCAGAATAAACCAATCCCAGTTTAAATTCTGTCCTAAATCTAAATCTGAAAGCAACTTATGAAGTTCAAATTGATTAAGATATTTTACTTTTTTATCTCTCGGTTTTTTCCCTTTGATTATTGCTTTTCGAGTCGGATCTCTTTCTATTAAGCCTTCATCAACAGCATCAAGAATTGCACCTTTTAGCTGATGATGAAAATCCATTGTTGTCTGACGCTCATGGCAAGCAGCGAAATCATTAAGCAATTTTTGATAAGTTATTCTTGATAGATTAGAAATGCGTAAATCAGGCGCCAATTTTTTCACCCAAGACTGTGTAAGAAGATATTTGTCCATCGTAACCTTTCGTATAGCTCCTTCTTTGTAAACTGTAATCCATTGTGAATAATAATCGCAAAAGAATGTATTTTTATCAATATTATTAAGCATATAAACCTCCTGTTTTTTTCTATATTTTGCTCACGCTGATGAAGAGTGATAAGGTTGTCGAGCTCCGAGAAATACTTTCCAATCTTGGACTGTTCTTCATGATTTCCTGTGAAGAAAACATCGATATCAGTAAGGATGGAATAATATCGCTTATATCCTTCCGATTGCGGTTTATTTCTTTCCAGAAGAGGAAGTAGATAATTTCCGTCCATATTGTCGAAGCCTTTTACGATGCGAACACCGTCAGTTGCCACAAAAAACGGGTTTTTGGGCTTATATAACGACAAAGTGTGATCGCCGAAAATGACCATGTTTTCGTAGTCTTTACATGGTTCACCATTGGCATAGCCGATAATAGGGTCGTTTCCTTGCTGAATAATCTCATATTTCCCGTCTTGCTCGGGAGACTTCAAATAATCCTTAAATGGTAGCGTTTGCAAAATATCGTCAAACTTACGCTGTTCCCAAACAAAAACGAGCCAAGGATTAACCTTGACTCGCATAAATATACATTATTTTATTTTGGCATTTCAATATCAAATCCACCGCTAATAATAAACTCTCTCAAAAGCTTATCTACTTTGGAATTAACTCTCGGAATTGGTATTTTTAATCCTTCTATTGCTTCAAAATATACTTTTGCTTTGTTTTTATCAACTGTATCCTTAAGATTTGTCAATCTGCTGTATTCGTCGATTGATGCTTCATCAACTTTTAATGCCATGATATTACGCAACATTTTTTCATCAAGTCCAAGTACAGTTGATAATCTAAAGATTTGATCGTCTTTAGCCTTTTTCATATATTCGTTAATGTAATCACGAAGAGTTTTGCCTGTCTCAGCCTTTACATCACCTGTCTGAATATCATGGAGGAATATATTTGCATATTTCTGTTCCTCTTGGGTTAATGTTGCAAATGTTTTATGTAACTCCTCTTTTGCGGCGTCAATGTCTTCTGGACTTCCGCTTATCAAGGCTTTTTTGTACTTCTCAAACCGTGAATTCATATAATCAGCATCTATTTTATCTGTATCAATCGTTGTAATATACCCCGCCAAATCATATGGCGAATCTTCACCGTCTGTACCAGGTCCAACCTCAAATAACTCTTTATAACGCAATACAAGAATTTTATACGTTGTCTCATTTAAAAGCAACGTGATGCTTGTTTCTTCTCCAGTTTCTTCGTTAACAAAATCATACTCTGTTTTCTTCCAAATAAAGCCTTGTACTTTTGCAGACTCCAAATATTCATTGAACTCATTAAACAGCTTTGCAAATTTTCGACGTTCGGTCACTTCGTCAGGTAACCGTTCAAAACTATTTATTCCTGCCTGTTCAAAAAGATTCTTTATCTGTAAAAATACAGAGTTCATATTCTCAATATTTTTATCAAGCTTTACGGCAAACATTCCGAGAGGTTTATCGCCAGAATAAAGCTTAACAGCAGCATTTATATTACGTTCCATTGAATACGGAGCACGGTAATATTTAATACATCCAAACGGTTTATCGGGACCGAAAAGACGGTTGGTGCGTGAAAAAGCCTGAATAATATTTTCATATCGCAAAATTTTATCAAGATATAAAACATTAATCCATTTTGAATCATAACCCGTCAGCATTTGGTCAACAACAATCAGTAAATCAATCTGCTCGTCAGGTATATTTTCAATCTTCTCATACGGTCTTTTGTGTGAAAGTCTGTATTGAATATCCTTTTTCATCTTGCTCCATGTCGGAATTGTAAAAGACTGATTATACTGTTTATTATAATCTCCTATAATATCTATTAAAGCTTCTTCTTTAGCAATTCCCGTTCCCTCGTTATCAATACTCGGATCGAATAAAGCTGTAACTTTTAATTCTGGAGCGAGCTCTTTGAATAAGTTGTAATACTGAACAGCTTCGGGAATACTTGATGTTGCAAAAATACCGTGAAATTTATGGTTCTGACTTATAGTAATCCAATTATCAACGATATCTCCTACAACCGTTTTCTGATGTTCCTTTGTACGATACTGCCCGTTATGAATTAAAATATCTTCAATACCCGAAATATATTTACCATCGCCGCCATAATACCCCGCCATAGGAACATCATTCATATACTTATAAAATATCTTTTTCTTTTCTTCGTCTTCAAACACTTCTGAAACACTTGATGCTTTCGCTTTTTCCAGCGCAACAGCTTCTCTGATGTCTTTTTCTTTAAAAGTCAGGACTTTATCGGGGTCAAAACCAAGTACATTTTCATCTCTGATACCGTCTGCAATACTGTATCTGTGAAGCTCATTTCCGAAAACATCTGAAGTTGTGCAGCCTTTCTTTTCGTTTTCTACCTGAATGGGAGTTCCGCTGAATCCGAAGAACAATGCCTTGGGGAAAGAATGCTGAATTGTCTGCATCATATCGCCGAATGTTGAACGATGACATTCATCTACAATAAATACAATTCGCTTTGATGTAATTAAATCCAAATCAGCTTTTTTAAGCCTTCCTTCGGCATCATCTTTAATATTGCTCATTTTCTGAACAGATGTAACGATAAGTGTGTCTTTTGGGTCGGTACTTTTAAGCTTTGTAATAAGCATTTCGGTGTCTTCAGTTCCCTGAACAGTATTTCTTTTTTGTTCTTCTGTAAGACCTGCACCTGCAAAATTACGGTATTCGTCAAGGGACTGTGTTCCAAGTTCTATACGGTCAATAAGGAAAATAACTTTATCGGCATCTTTGGTCTGCGAAATAAGTTGCGCAGATTTAAAAGATGTCATTGTTTTACCTGAACCAGTTGTGTGCCAAATATAACCGCCGAGTTGTTTTCCGTTTTCCCATTTGTGCTTTGAAACAGTATCTGAAATCTTATTTGCGGCATAATACTGATACGAACGCATAACCTTGAGAATACCGTCAGTATCATCGGCAACTGTATAAAAACCAATAAGCTCATGAGCCATAGGAATTGATAAAAATGTTGAAGCAAGTGTTTTCCAATCGTTTATTGGATCGTTATTAAAATCTGCCCAATGAAAATAAAAATCGGGATTAAATTTGCCATCGGGACCAGGATTTGCAAAATAGACAGCTTCTTCAGGATTCATAGCAACAAATATCTGAACAAGAGAGAAAAGCCCTGTAAATACACCCTCATGAGCGTATTTTTCAATCTGATTGTATACCTGCGAAATCGGAATACCACTCTTTTTCAGTTCGATATGAATAAGCGGCATACCGTTTATTAGCAATATAAAATCGCCTCGGCGGTTTGGCAGCATACTTGTCTTTGCAGTGAATTTGGGCTGTTGGGCAATTTGATAACGGCTTTGTCCAGCGGCTATTTCGTGTCTGTCATATATTTTCAAAGAAATTTCTTTTCCGTAATGTTCCTTATCATCAGGATTATCACGTTTTATAGAAACAGTTCTGCCGTTAATGAAGCCGTTAAGCTTCAACGGAGTTCGCAGAGTTTCTATCTGCTCAATAATCTGCTGCATTTCGCCGTCTGTAAGAGGATAATCATTCAGGCGGTCAATGCTGCGATTGTTTTCAAACAGAATATTTGCCCAATTCTTCAAAAGGTCTTTTTCTGTTTTATACTGCAAAACTTCCGTTTCCCATCCGCAGGACTCTGTAAGCATTTTTATTAAAGCGTTTTCAAAATCCGCCTCGCTGTTAAAAATCATTTAGTTCTCCTTATCTGGGACACTTACAAGAAGCTCCCAATGACCGTTTCGTTTTCCGTTTGCTCTTTGAATCATTTTCTTTTCCTGTAAAGCAACTGTAATCCGCTTTACGGTTCTTTCTGATTTTCCTGTAATAACAGACAGTTCTTTTTGGGTAACTGAAGGCTTTTCCTTAATGGCTTTAATAACTGCCAATTCTTCCAAAGTACACTCTAAAGTGTCAGAATGGCACTTTGAATTATCATCTTTGGCACTTTGAAAATCAATGTGCAGATACCTGTTTTTAAGGTCATTGTTTTCACCGAGCAATAAATTATCAAAAAACTGCTCCAAAAACTCTGTGGTTGCATGAATTCCGAGCTGAAGGTTATTGTAATTTGCACGAACCAAAGCGTTTCTGAAATACCACGAATTTTCAGCAAAAACATCATTATTCACCTTAAATCCGAAGGTTTTAAGATATTTTATAATAAATACCGCTGTTGTTCTTGTGTTGCCTTCGCAGAACGGATGAATCTGCCATATTCCCGAAGCAAATTCGGCAATATGTTTTACAGCTTCTTTAACCGAAGTGTTTTCGTAAGAGAAAGCTTTTTCCTGTTCAAAATCATAATTCAAAGTATCTCTTATGCTTTCGTATGATGAATACAGAACCGTTTCACCGTTAAGCACCCATTCATTTTTCGTTATATTATATGTCCTGAAGGTTCCGAAATGGTCAAAAACACCTTCAAACAGTCTTCTGTGGATATTTTGAAGTTCTACGGGTGAAAAATTGAATGTTTGCTCACAAAGAATTTCGGCAATTCTGACAGAGACAATATCTGCTTCTTTTGTCTGTTCCTCAACGGTATGCCTCTTTCCACGGGTAATGTAATAGCTTTGTATTCTTTTTTTTGCTTCGGCGATATTAATATTGCCTTCGATATGCTCTTTTGCCGTTTCAATCAAATATTCTGATGTAGATAATCCGTCAACAGCCTGAAGTCCGATTGCCGTTTGCCAACCTGCACTTTTTTGCGCTTTATCAGGCTCACCTTGGCGGATATATTCATCTAATTCGTATTTCCAATTCATAAATACGTACTCCTTACTGAAAAAAATCAGACAAACATCTTTTCAAGGCAGGCTTTTTTCAAATTTTGCAATTTTTCGAGCTCACGCTGATGAAGAGTGATAAGGTTGTCGAGGCTTGAAAAATACTGACCGATTTTAATTTGTTCATCTATTTTAGGAACCATATAATCGGTGGCAGCAACACCTGACCAATTGACGTATATTTGGGTATTACCTTGGGCTTGCTTAATGATTTTTTCTCTAATATTGGGTGCATTTAACATTTCATAAATGAATAGAGAATCATATTCATCGTGATTGATTTCTATTCTTTCTGTTCGTTGGTTATATACATAAACCCCTGATTTTTCAATCAATAGAACTCTTCCGATGATATTTCCTGATGCTGTTTTATCATTCAATATCATTGTTAAATCGCCTTTGGTTAAAACTCGCTTTAAGACCTTTTCAGATTCAACAGCTCTTATACCTTGGTCATTATACTCACTATTTTCTGAATAACTTCCAATGCTTATTACTTTGTATTTTCCATCCTCTGAAAACTCGGATTCAATTGATGTTCCACCTGTTGCTGTTCCGAAGTCTTCTAACTTACGCTGTTCCCAAGGGTCAGTAAATCCCTTAAATCGAATTTCGGGAACGTTACTTCCGTTTTTCGGGAACATTTTTTCAAGACAAGATTTTTTTATGTTCAACAACTTGTCATACTTACGCTGATGAAGAGTGATAAGGTTGTCGATTTCTTTAAAAAATCTCCCAACAGCTTGTTGCTCAGGCAATCCCGGCACGAATGTCTCAATAGAAGAGAACTCATTTTTGTTGACGATCTGCATTGTTCCAGCAGCTGCTTCACGCTTCATTTTTACGGACCAGTGATAACTTTCCGTCAGCAAAAAATACGGATCATATTTCTGCTTGTTAGGCACCAGTCCATTAATCTGCTGGTTGAAACTCCCTGTATTTGCAAGCATTGCGTTCTTTCCGATGCTCGCGATACATGTCACCAGAATAGTTTCAGCCGGAACCACTCGACCAAGCTGTGCACCAAGAGAGCTAAGTTTTCTTGGAGTGTCGGATATTACATTTTCGGTTATGTCCGTCGGTGTCACCCATGGGATTCCGTCTTCTGAGTAGTATTCGGAATGCTGCGTCGAAGGCGTCGATCCAGTAATTACTTCACCTATCTCAGACAACTTACGCTGTTCCCAAGGGTCGGTGAAATTTTTGAATCTTATGGCAGGTTTTTTTGTGTTTTCAGCCATATTATTCACCTCCGAGCAGCTTTTTGAATTCTGCAAGTCCCTGCATATCGTAGTCGCTGCCTGTTAATTCTCCAAGCATTTCACAAAGCTCTGTTTCAACGCTTCTTATTTCTTCTTCAACTTCAAAAAATGTTGTTTCATATTTCTTTGAAAGTGCCTCAAGTTTTGAAACGAACCCGTTTATTACATTTTCGGGAAGTTTTGAAAGCTCGTTTACAATAGGCTTAATCCATTTTGCTATAAGAAGTTCTTTAACCTGCTCATCAGAAAGCTGTTCTATTGTTTCTTTCGTCTTGATATGAAGATTATTAAACTGCTCCTTGATTTTTTTCTTCAATGCTTTTTCTTCTGTGTTTAACGCATCATATTTTTTTAAGATTGAAAGAATATCTGCCTCAACTTCTTTTGCTTTAATTGCCTTTTTAACTTCTGCTGCAACAAAAGCGGTTTTATCATCGTTGATAAATGGCTTCTCTTTTTCTTCTTCGGGAAGTTCATCAAGCAGTTCTTCATATTCTGATGAGATTTCGCTCAATCTTGTTTCGCCGTCAGTTAATTCACCGAGTTTATCAGAAAGATATGTTTTCTGAACAATTTCAAACGGAATAACATGACCAAGCCAACCTTCCTGAACTTCAGTATCTTTACCGTTTTTCTTCTTGACTACCATGTTGGGGTCAACCTTTTTAATCGCTTCAAAACCTTCTGTTTGTATAATTTCAAGGTCAACAGCAATCTTTGACCATTCGCAATCAAGAAGCTGATATGCCTCATATTTATCAACAAGCTCTATACCGTCAAGGCAAGCAAATATCTTTGATGAAATAATATTTTCTTCTTTTGAAATGTTAACGCTTTCTGTATTGTTGACAAGCTCGTTTTCAAGATAAGCATCAAAGCCTTCGAATGCGTCGATATATTTCTGTATATAAGATTTTACATTTTCTTGAGAATTAACAGTTTCTTTTATGTTTTCTGTGGCGAAATGTAAATATTCTGCATTTTCATCGTCAAATAATACTTTTTTGAGTTCGGGAAATGCCTGCCAATATTCTTTAAGTTCATCAAGCTCCGAAGCGGGAATACCGCCGAACATTGAAGCGAAAATATCCCAACTTTCAGGTTTTTCGGATGAATCTACATAACGGGGAATATTGAGATTATAATCGTTCTGTCGGATTTCTTCGCGCGTAACCACTCTTGAAAACTTATCAACTGTTTTTCTCTGCGTAACGACATCAACTATTTTTTTAATATCGCAGGCACGCAGCTTATTTGTTTTACCGACTTTTTCAAAGCCTTTTGAGGCATCAATAATCAGAACATCAGTGTTGCTTCTGCGCTGCTTTAATACCATAATAATCGTAGGAATACCTGTTCCGAAGAAAATGTTTGCAGGCAAGCCGATAATTGCGTCTATTTTATTATTTTCAATAAGATTTTTGCGGATTGTGCCTTCTTCACCTCCACGGAATAAAACACCGTGAGGTAATACAATTGTCATAATTCCGTCAGGTTTAATATGATAAAGATCGTGAAGCAGGAAAGCATAATCGGCTTTACCTTTTGGAGCAAGACCATATGACTTGTATCGGGGATCAGCCTCTTTATCCGCAGGATTCCAATTCTGTGAATAAGGCGGATTTGATACAACCGCATCAACATATAACGGATCATAAGTTTTAACAGGGTCGCTTTCATCAAAATAGGGCCAATCTTCTTCAAGGGTATCGCCATTTCTTGTTACAATGTTAGAAGGAATGATACCACGCATAACAAGATTCATTCGAGTAAGGTTATATGTATTCTCTTTAAGTTCCTGAGCATAGTATTTAATTTTGTTGCCATTGCCCATATATTTGGCAACAGATTTACCTATATTTATGAGCAGGGAGCCCGAACCGCTTGTGGGGTCGTAAATTTTGATTTCGTTTCGTTCTTTAAGATGATCCGCAACTATTTCAGACATCAGTAAAGATACTTCATGTGGAGTATAAAATTCACCCGCTTTTTTACCTGCATTGGCAGCAAAATTTGAAATAAGATATTCATAAATAAAGCCGAGCACATCATAATCCTGCTTACCGTCCATCGGAATATCTTTAATAAGCTGAATGAGGTCGCTGATTGCTTTTGTCTGACTGTTTGAACTATCTCCGAGCTTTGATAAACCTGTTTGCAGAGTTTCAAATATTTTATCAAATACTCTTTTGTGTGAATCGTTAATAAGTCTGCTGAATGCTGAAAGAGCATCACGAACATTTGAAACATCAAAGTCAGAGCCCATATCAAGCCATGTAGAAAAAAGATTATCGTAAGAAATAAAATAACCAATATTTTTCTGTATGCTTTCAATAGTTTCTTGGTGGTCTTTTGCTGTATAACCATCATCAAAAAGGTCTTCTGCCAATTCTTCTTTTAAATATGTTTCTTTATATTCCTTATCCCATCCTTCTTTTTCGAGATACTTCTCCTCACGTTCGGAAAGGAATTTGTAGAAAATAAAACCGAGAATATAGTCTTTGTATTCGTTTGCTTCAATTTTTGAACGCATTTTATTTGCGGATTCCCATATTTTTGCCGCCAACTGTTGTTTATTCATACTATTCCTCCGAATCAGATTTATTTGTAAATTTTGTTTTAGCAGATTGTATGTACTTAAATCGGGACTTACTCTTCGTTACCATTAGAAATAAAATCAATAATATCTTCAACTTTACGGTTGAGTGCATCACAAAGATGACAGATAATATCACCAATCACAGCTATTACTTGGCTCGAGTGTAAGTATGAATATTTTACCATGTATGAAATTTTTTTGCAATATTTGTTATAATTTTCGTGCAAAAATATAAATTTATATGCTAACCTGTTGCACTGATCTTTAAGCAAAAAAATGATTTTTAAAAGAAACTTGGGAACAGCGTAAGTTATCTGAGTTAGCTGAAAAGACTTATGGCGGTGGTACTCCGGCTACTTCAAATGAGGAATTTTGGAATGGCAGTATTCCATGGATACAGTCTTCGGATATAGTTGATGGAAAGTTGTTTGATGTAGTACCGAGAAAGTATATAACGCAGGAAGGTTTGAACAATTCCGCAAGTCAACTTGTACCTAAAAACTCAATTGCTATTATTACTCGTGTTGGCGTTGGAAAGCTTGCATTTATGCCATTTTCCTATACTACAAGTCAAGATTTTTTATCATTAAGCAAGTTGAATACAGAACCGTTTTTTACGATTTATACTTGTTATAAAAAATTGCAGTCAGATCTTTATGCTGTGCAAGGTACTTCGATTAAAGGCATAACCAAAGATGAACTTTTAGCAAAAACAGTTATGGTTCCAAAGTATGCGGAGCAGCAAAAAATCGGAGCATATTTCAAACATCTCGATAACCTTATCACTCTTCATCAGCGTAAGTATAAATTTTTCAAAAAATGGTAAATTCCCTAACAAAGATAACACTTGGAAACAGCGTGAGCTAGAAAATCGCTGAATATGATAATTATGAACGAAAACAATTCAAAACAAGAAGAACTGCTCAAAAGAATCAGAGAAATGGACAGAGCATCTAACCCTAACAAATTGCAGGCTGTTTCTATATCAGAGTCAAACTGCTATTATTGAAGATTTTCTTTATTCGGGGCTTTGCGTCATTGCAGGTGATTCAAAAATTGGCAAAAGTTTTCTCGTTTCACAAATTGCTTTTCACATTGCAACGGAAAAAGATATATCATTCCAAAGCAGTCAGTTATTAACTTTTTAGCTACTGCTAAATAAATCACATCATTGCAGGCACGGTTCGTCAGTGATAATATATCTTTCGGATCGTGACCTGCGAAAGGAGTTAAATATATGGTTACAGGAAGTATTCAGGAAAGCAAGGGGAAATATTATGCCGTTATCAACCTTAAAGATAAAAACGGTAAGAGAAAACCCAAATGGATCAACAGCGGATTAGCTGTGAAGGACGGCAACAAAAGAAAAGCAAATGAGTTTTTACAGGAGCAACTGCGAATATGGAATCAGCGAAACGTTTTTTTTATCGGCACGGGTCTTGCAGAATATTTTGAATATTGGCTCACCACCATAGAATATGATCTACGTCCAAACACATACAGAGGCTACTGCAACAATATGAATAATCACACTATCCCGTATTTCATGGCTCACCCTTTCGCAGATTTTCTTCCTCCAAACATATATTATTATCTTGAAGCATGGCTTTGAGAAATATCCAGGGAGTGAAAAACATGGCAAAAAAACCAACATCCGTTATGGATATTGGCAGGCAAACAAATCTATTCATTGCAAAACACCACACAGCAAAATTCACAAACACAGTTAGTTACATAAGGGGCGGAGTCCGCCCTGTTTTTTTCAGGATCGCACAAATCCGCAGGAGGGATTATGTGATCCGCAAAAGAATGAGATACGGTCTTTCGGCTGTATCTCTTTTTCTATTTTCAGGAGGTTATGTATATGCTTATTCTTAATACAACAGAAGACACCAAACGCAGCAATATTCCGTTCTTTGTAGCTGACAAGGTTCTTTCTCTTCTTTCTATTTATCAGTCTGATTCTCTAAAAGATTATGGCTCTGTTATCATCATCGAAACAGAAGAAGAACTGCCGTATATCAACATCAGTGCCATAGAGTTCACAGAAAAGATTCTCTGTGATGATTCTGTATATTGGCATCTGACTATACCCAAAAGCAACAGCTTCTGTGAGGAAATATTCCTTGAGCAACAGATTATGTCTGATTACTTATTACAGGAATGCGAGGCAAACAGAGAAAGGACGGTTTATGATTATGAGCTTTAATTCTGACGCATACATGACAAAAGGATTTCAAAGAGAAATACCCGAAATCGACAAGTTGTTTTTACTTGCAATTATCAACCAGAAATCTTCTTTGCCTGATAATCAGGTGGATTACCTGCAAGTATTCAGCCTTACCCGTGAGGTTGTAGGAGATACTGTTTTTCAGAAAATTGAGAACACACAGGAAGTGCCACCATGCAAATCTGTTGTTTCTTTTCCTTTGGATGAGGCTGTTACCAAAAAGGTTTTCTGCATTGATTCAGAAGAATATTTCACATTCATGTTAGCGGAGGAATACTGACTTATGATCACCATTACACCAAAAGAAAAGAGCTTTGCATTCTCTGACGCAAAGCTTAATGATATTGTGAGAACACACATTGAATACATGCGTTCATTCTGTGAAGATGATGACATCAGCTATTCTGTGATTATTCCAGAGAATGTAGAAGATATACGGGCTGTTGAGGAAGAACTGATAGACAGCGTTAATATCTCTGGTGATTATTACGAGGCAAACATTATCACTGACGATTCTGTTACTGTTGCAGTCATTCACAGAGATTTAGTCAGCGATTGTATATTATCGAAAATCGATTCAGCAAGTTAAGGAGGAAATATTATGACAGAAAAAACTACTATCATTTGTGAGGCAATTTTCAACGAAGAAAAGACTCACAGATTCTTATGGAAACGA
>JAZLLI010000044.1:0-32485 GCA_045598085.1 Acutalibacteraceae bacterium | reverse complement strand
CAACTGTTACAGCTAAAGTTGAAAAGAACGGCAAAGCTAAAAAAGTTGTTGTTTTCACTTACAAATCAAAGAAAAACGAAAAGCGCAAGATGGGCCACAGACAGCCCTACACTAAGGTTGAAATCTCAGCTATCAATGCTTAATTCATGATTAAGGCAAGATTTTTTACCGAAGGCGGTTTTCTGACAGGGTTTGAAATTAAAGGTCACAGCGGCTATGCCGATATGGGGAGCGACATTGTCTGCTCCGCGGTTTCATCGGCAGCTTATATGGCGGCAAACACCATCACCGATATTATCGGTCTTGATGCTGAAATTGACCTTAATGATGACGGATTTTTTAAATTCATCATCTCACCCGTCAACGAAGCGCACACGACTCTCAGAGGATTAAAACTTCATCTTGAAACTCTGAGTCAGGATTATCCTGAAAACATTAAAGTTACATTATAACGGAGGTGCCATAATGCTTAAAATCAACATTCAGCTTTTTGCTCATAAAAAAGGTATGGGTTCTACCCGTAACGGCCGTGATTCTGAATCAAAAAGACTCGGCGTTAAGCGTGCTGACGGTCAGTTTG
The DNA here is from genome assembly GCA_045598085.1 of Acutalibacteraceae bacterium. Taxonomy (GTDB): domain Bacteria; phylum Bacillota; class Clostridia; order Oscillospirales; family Acutalibacteraceae; genus CAG-488. Next base: position 31,905 of record JAZLLI010000044.1, on the reverse strand, counting down.
TTCTTGCTGGCAACATTCTTGTTAAACAGCGTGGAACACACATTCACCCCGGCAACAACGTAGGCAAGGGTAAAGACGATACTCTTTTCGCTCTTATTGACGGCAAAGTTAAGTTTGAGCGTGTAGGCAAAGACCGCAAAAAGGTTAGCGTTTACGCAGTTGAGCAGTAATCTTTAACGCAGAACTAAACGGACACATTGAAAAGCACAGAATTTCAGTTCTGTGCTTTTTTATTTTGCAAAAATATACATATTCACTAAAAAAGACGGATAAATTAAGCCTGTGAATGATTTTAAGTTCTAATTTAGATTGAAATGTTTTTCTTTTAATGATATACTAAGCCTTGGTTATGAATTATGAGGTGGATTATGAATAAAACAAAAATCGCTGTTGCAGGGACAGGCTATGTTGGGCTTTCCATTGCGGTGCTTCTTGCGCAAAAAAATCAAGTTACCGCAGTTGACATTGTGAAAGAAAAGGTGGATATGATAAACCGCCGTCTCTCCCCTCTTGCAGATAAAGAGATTGAAGAATATCTGAAAGAAAGGGAGCTTGACCTGACCGCTGTAACTGACAGCGAAACGGCATACAAAGATGCTAAGTTTATTATTGTGGCTGTGCCAACAAACTATGACCCTGTTAAGAATTTTTTTGACACTTCACATGTTGACAGCGTTATTGCCGAGGTACTGAGCATAAACCCAAAGGCAACGATTGTGATTAAATCCACCGTGCCTGTAGGATACACAAAATCGGCAAAAGAGAAATTCGGCACAGACAACATCATTTTCAGCCCCGAATTTTTGAGAGAGAGCAAGGCTCTTTACGATAACCTTTATCCGTCAAGGATTATTGTTGGCGTTAGCTCAGACGATGAGCATATCAGAAACGAAGCGGAGAAATTTGCATCACTTCTGGCAAACGGTGCAATCAAAAGCGATGTGCCAACGCTTATTATGGATTCCACCGAAGCGGAAGCGGTGAAGCTTTTTGCCAACACATACTTGGCTTTGCGTGTTTCATTTTTTAATGAGCTGGACACATACGCTGAAATCAAGGGACTTGATACTAAAAACATCATTGACGGCGTGTGCCTTGACCCGAGAATCGGCTCACACTACAACAACCCAAGCTTTGGCTATGGCGGTTATTGCCTGCCGAAAGACACTAAACAGCTTCTTGCAAACTACAACGATGTTCCCGAAAGCCTTATTCACGCCATTGTGGAATCCAACAAAACGAGGAAAGATTTCATTGCGGACAGGGTGCTTAACAAGGCGGGATACTACGATTATAATGAATCCACCGCTTTTGACAGCTCCATGGAAAAGGATATTACTGTTGGCGTTTACCGATTGACGATGAAAACTAATTCAGATAACTTCCGCCAGAGCAGTATTCAGGGCATTATGAAGCGCATTAAGGCAAAGGGCGCAACGATTATTATTTATGAGCCATCACTTGAAAATGGCACAAGATTTTTTGGAAGCAGGGTTATGAATGACCTCCCAAAATTCAAAAGTCAATGTGATATTATTATCGCAAACAGATTTGATGCAAGCCTTGCGGATGTGAAAGACAAGGTATATACAAGAGATATTTTTAACAGGGACTGAGATTATGGTAGATTTTAACATAGATTTAAACAAAAAAACAGTGCTGGTAACAGGCTCGGCAGGATTTATCGGCTCTAACCTTTGCAAAAAGCTTTTGAATGATTTTGACCTTAACGCACTTGTGGGGATTGACAACCTTAACGATTACTACTCGGTTGAGCTGAAAAAATCAAGGCTCAAGGAGCTGAACGGCTACGAAAAATTCACATTTATTAAAGGAAATATTGCGGACAAGGCATTTCTTGAAAGCGTTTTCAGCGAAAACAAGCCAGATGTTGTGGTGAATCTTGCGGCGCAGGCTGGGGTAAGGTATTCAATCGAAAACCCCGATGTTTATATTGAATCAAACCTTTTAGGATTTTACAACATCATTGAATGTTGCAGAAATTTCCCTGTGAAGCATCTTGTTTTTGCAAGCTCCTCGAGCATTTACGGCACAAACAAAAAAATTCCATATTCAACTGACGATAAGACGGACAGCCCTGTTTCTTTATATGCCGCCACCAAAAAGAGCAATGAGCTTTTGGCACACGCATATTCAAAGCTTTACGGCATCCCCTCAACGGGGCTTAGGTTTTTTACAGTTTACGGCCCTGCTGGCAGACCTGACATGGCATATTTTGGCTTCACGAACAAGCTCATTAAGGGCGAAACCATAAAGATTTTTAATTTTGGCAACTGCAAGAGGGATTTCACCTACATTGACGATATTGTTACGGGCATCACTGCTGTTATGCAGAAATCGCCAGATAAAAATGAGGACGGTGTGCCGTTTAAGGTTTATAATATCGGCAACAGCTCCCCCGAAAATCTGCTTGATTTTGTGGATATTCTTCAGCAGGAGCTGATTGAGGCAGAGGTTTTGCCCGTGGATTATGATTTTGAGAGCCACAAGGAGCTTGTGCCAATGCAGGCGGGCGATGTGGAAACCACATTTGCAGATGTTACTGAGCTTTATAATGATTTCGGCTTCAAGCCAGCCACTCCCCTGCGTGAGGGTTTGCGAAGATTTGCGCAGTGGTACAAAAAATATTACGGATAAGAGGGTGCGACAATGAAAAAGGTTATGATAATGACCAATGCTCTTTATCATGGCGGAGCGGAGAAGATTCTTCAAACGCTTCTCAACAATCTTGACTATTCAAAATTTGATGTTACTCTTTATTCAATGCACCCCAGAGAGCTGGACGGCAATATTTTCACAAAAAAAGACCGCTTCAAATACAAAGCGGTGTTTGATGAATATAAAGGAAGCAATCCCCTGCTTAAAAAAATTGCAGGTATTCTTTTAAAGATTAAGGGCAAGGTTTTTAATGTTTTGCCGCCAAAGATTTTCAGGCTTCTTTATCTCCGTGAAAAATTTGATGTGGAGATTGCATTCATTGAGGGCGAAGCCACAAAAATTGTGTCTGGTTCGCTCAACAAAAAGGCAAAAAAGCTGGCGTGGGTACATACGGATATGATAAAAAACGGCTGGACCAATTACCTTTATAAAAGCTCCGCCGCTGAGGGCAATGCGTACAGGAATTTTGACAAAATTGTGTGCGTTTCGGAGGTTGTGAAAGGTGCGTTTATTGAGAAATTTGGCATCAGCGACACGGTTTGTGTAAGATACAACCCCGTAGATTCCGCTGACATCAGAGAAAAAGCGATGGAAAGCATCAGTGAAAGTGCCGAAAGAAAGCCACTTCTTGTTACAGTTGGCAGACTTGAAGAACCGAAAGGCTACCCGAGGCTTGTGGAATGTGCTGCCAAGCTCCGCAAAGAGGGGCACGATTTCACGCTGTGGATTCTCGGTGATGGCAGGCAGAGAGAAATGCTCACAAAATCGATTGAGGAAAATAATCTTTCTGACACTGTGAAGCTGTTGGGATTCCACGCTAACCCGTACAAGTTCATTTCAAAGGCGGATGCGTTTATCTGCTCATCTTACATTGAGGGATTCAGCACCGCCGCCACGGAAAGTGTGATTCTGGGCAAGCCTGTTTACACAGTGGATTGCCCCGGCATGAGCGAGCTTTTTGGGGACAGCCAGTGCGGTGAGATTGTGCCGAACACTGACGAGGATTTGTATGAGCTTTTGAAGCACGCAGTTACGGACAGAAAAAAAATGCAGGAATACACCGAAAATGCGGTGAAGCGTGCAGAGTTTTTTGAAATCGACAAGCGCATGGCAGAGATTGAAAGTTTAATATGATGTTGGGAGTGAGCTGTGGCTCGCTCCTTTTTTGTGGGGATTGCGTGCCGTCAGCGTGGATTGCCACACCTCCTGCGGAGGTTCGCAATGACATAATGCCGATAATTTTTCGTTCAAATTTATATTTGTGCTGACATTTAGAGGACAATCCCTCAGTCTTTTTGCACAGCAAAAATCCAGCTCCCTTTACACAAGGGAGCCTTGTTATCGTACGATTTTGATGGATTCGTTTGATATTTATCGTGTTTTCTTTAATTTAATTCGGGAAGAGCAAGCTTCCCCTACGGTGTTATCGTGCTGTTTTATGCTACATATCAGATGGATTTGTGCTGACATTCAGAACGGGATGTCGGGGACGCCATCCCCTACAGTGTGTCATCAACTTTTTCACTATTCACTACAACTTATTACTTCAAGTTACCCCTATCGTCAAAATCAAAGATTTTGCCACTTCCCCCAAGGGAAGCTATTGTTGCTCGCAATGCACGGGGATGAACCCCGTGGGGCGGGGTTAGACAGTATGAATACAGATGTTGCCTTGTTGGTTGATGAAATTTAGCGGCAACATTAGCCCTCCTTGTGTAAAGGAGGGTGGCTCACGCAGTGAGTCGGGAGGATTGTTCAGCTTACTTTTCGCTGATATTTATTTTTCAAAAGACAATCCCTCAGTCTTTTTGCACAGCAAAAATCCAGCTCCCTTTACACAAGGGAGCCGTTTTATTGTGCATTTCAAGTGGATTTGTGCGATATTCTCTTAATTTCTTCAATTATTTTCGGGAAGGGCAAGCCCTTCCCCTACGGTGTACCGCCCACTTTTTCACTATTATCTATTATATATTATCTTTTATCTACTTTCTATACGAGAGAAGCAAGCCTGAAAAACCATTTAATTTTATAATACAAAGCGGGCGAACACAGTTCGCCCCTACGATGTGATGTGCTGTTTATACTACAAATCAAGCGAATTTGTGCGAAATTTAAGAATGGATTGCCAAGGTTGCAAAGCAACCTCGCAATGACAACACACATAAAATCTCATTTTTCCGCAAGAAAAAACGGCTATGATTTCTCACAGCCGTTCACTTTTATAATTTTATATACGAATCGAAGACATAACTTGTCATCACACCGTCCTGCTCGATATGCAGGCGTTTATGCTTATTTGCTGCATTGGTGAAGAGTGTTGCCATTTCTTCATTGGGGAACTCGATTGTGCCTTTGATCGTAAGGGATTCAGGCAAATAATACTTCTGACCGATATAGAAGCCAGTTATCCACCAGTGCATCATAGGTCCGTTGGATAAAAGAAGCTCATCCTCGTGGTAAATTTCAATGCTCATATTCATCTGGTCATTCACTGCACAGTCATAATATGAACCCTTTGAGCCGATTGGTCTGTTATAAATACCAACCTCACCGCCGGGGAGAATTGCATATCTGCCTTTCCAAAACTGAATCATCCATTCCTTATCGTTATATGTAAATTTTACACGCTCGGTGTTGTAATCCATAATAACGATGTTGGCAATGAAATCGTATAAAAGGCGGAAGCCGAACTTCTGCTGCCACGGATTAACGGCAGAATACATAAAGCTACCCTTTCTGTCAAAATTGAAGCCAAGGTAAACCATGCCTTTATCCTCTGAATTGTAGCAAAGCTGTTTTTCGGTGTCATAATAAAAATCAAGTGCCATCACATCTGTGCCGCCGTGATTATAAACAATCTCTGCGTCAATGCGATATAATGTATCGCTGACCTTGACTTCTTTAACATTAACTTCTTTGAGCTGTCTGAAATAAATAATAATCAGCTCAATGAAAACACCTTTGACTGTTTCGCCGTTTCTGAAGCATTCATCTACCTTTGGGGCAAGCTCTGACACAACCTTATCAACATCAATCTGAAAAAGGTCGATAACTGCCTGTGATGATTTGTTTGGGAAAATCAAGTTGTTGGCAAGTGCGTAGCCGTCAAAAAATGTTGTTTCTGCAAGCTCGGTGAAAATGTCATCCACAAATCCCTCTGCTCTGAAAACAAGCTTTTCGCCATCAAAAAGCTTAAATCCCATAAGGGTTTCGGTGGTAGCATTTATAACCTCAATCACATTGAGAATTTCTTTCATTGTGGGGATATTATAGCCGTAATGGTAACGGTATTCATACTCTGAAACAACATCTTTTGCTATTTTAATGGGCGATTTTGCATATGCGGGAATAAACGCTGCGGAGAAAATCATAATCACAGCCATAATGACTGCCAGCGTTCTTTTAAGAGTTGATTTCATTCTTATCCTCCTGTAATGTGCTGTATTCGCTGATCTCTGTTACATCTTCAAACTTTGTTTCTTCTGAAGCGTTTTTGCCATTCTCTGCCTTCAGCTTCTCTTCAAGGAAAAAATCAACGCCATCAATTGGTTTGGGATGCTTTTTGTATTTGATAGTGAGTAAAATCAAAGCTGTTAATGAAACTGCAACAATGATTGCTGAAAGAAGCTGTGAAACTCTTATGGTTGAATTGCCGATATAAAGGCTGTCTGTGCGGAAGCCCTCAATTATCATTCTGCCTGTGCCATACCATACGCCATAGCAGAGGAAAGTCTGACCGCTGAAACGGCGGAACTTTTTGGTGATGATATAAAGAATAAAGAAGCCTGCAATGCACCATAAGGATTCATATAAAAAGGTGGGATGAACAGGGAGGCTTGGGTCAACGCTCATACCCTTTGCGGTGAGTGTTTCCTGCTCTCTGATAAGTGTTATGCCGATTTTCTGGCTCCACATACCCCATGGCTTATCGGTATTTGAACCGAATGCCTCCTGATTTGCGAAGTTGCCCCATCTGCCGATGCCCTGACCAATAAGAAGGCTCATTGCGGCAAGGTCAAGGAGGTTATAGAAATTCATCTTTCTAACCTTGCAGACAACGAATGCCGCCGCAAGACCTGCGATGATTCCGCCATAAATTGCAAGACCGCCCTCCCAGATTTTGAAAATATCTGTAAGGTTGTTCTTGTAGCTGTCCCACTCAAAGATACAATAATAAAGTCTTGCACCGATGATTGCGGCAATTGTTCCGTAAATCAAAACATCCACCATTTTATCAAGATTCATTTTCCATTTATATGCCATTCTGCCGCCAAAAAGCACTGCAAGCAAAAATCCGAATGCGATAATTGCGCCATACCAGCGGATTGTGAACTCATGACCGAAAATGGAAAACTGAGCAAAAATTGAAGAAACATTAAACGAAAGGCTATGACCGCCAAAGCCTGTGAATGTTACCAAGGTTTTATCAAGCATATTAACCCTCCTGCGGAAGAATAACCGCCAATGCACTGTATTCATTAAGAAGCGTGCCACTGAGCAGCTCTTCAAGATACTGCGCTGTTATTTCTTTATACACATCAAAATCGGTGAAAATTGTTTCGCCTGCAAAATATGAAAGAGCCATATTATTTGCAAGCTCGTCAACATCATTAAGACCCATTATCATTCTGCCATAGAGTTTTTTGCGTGTACGGGAGAATACTTTTTCATCAATGCCGTTCTCTTTAAAGAATGCAATTTCTTTTTTGATTTCTTCACAAGCGGCTTTCGGGTCTGCACTTTCACCGCTGAAAAGAATACAGCTGTAACCAAAGCCTGTGAAATACTCAAAATCAAAGGTGGTGTTAATAAGCTTCATATCAAGAAGCCTTTTATATAAAGCGGATGACCTGCCTGCGATAATATCAAGAAGCATATCCATTGCGATTTCTTCTTTTGTGGAACGCTCAGGGTTTTCGTGATTCTCTTTGAATCCTAAAATAAACTGAGGTGCGCTGACAGGGAGCTTCTCTTCAATATAATCTGTTACAATTTCTTTTGGCTCGTCAATTGGCATTCTTTTAATAAGTGAGCCGTTTGCTTTCTTTTCAATCACTCTATCGGCAACCTCGATAACATCCTCAACATTAACATTGCCTGCAATTGAAAGAACCATATTGCCCAAATCATAAAAGCTGTTGTAACATTCATAAAGCAAATCTGCTGTGATTTCTGCAATAGATTCGCAAGAGCCTGCAATATCCACCTTAACGGGGTGCTTATGATAGAGGGCACGAAGCACATTGAAAGTACATTCCCAATCGGGAGCGTCCTTATACATCATAATTTCCTGCCCGATGATGCCCTGCTCTTTTTCAACAGTCTGCTGAGTGAAATATGGATGCTGAACAAAATCAAGAAGAATTTCAAGATTCTTTTTGAAATTACCTGTGCAAGAGAAAAGGTAGCCTGTTCTGCCAAAGCTTGTGTAAGCATTAGCGGATGCGCCTGTTTTTGCAAAGCGTTCAAATGCGTCAAGGTCTTCACTTTCAAAAAGCTTATGCTCAAGGAAATGTGCAGTACCCTCGGGGATAATTTTATATGAGCCATCCTCCTGCGGAAGTGCGTTATCTATTGAGCCGTATTTTGTGGCAAAAATTGCGTATGCGCCAGAGTAATCTTTTTTTGGCATAACGAGAATTTTTAATCCTGAGGGGTGGTCAATATCATAAAAAGATTCACTTAGCTGTTCACTGCGGATTTCTTCAATCTTCATCTTCTTCGCCCTCCCCGCTTCCTCTTAACATAAACACTGTGTCGAGCATAATTGTTTTTGCCGCTCTGATAACCTGACTTTTATCAACCTTGCGGATTTTTTCGATTCTCTCCTCAGGAGATTCGGGGTTCTCTTTAAGGAAAAGTGATGAATACCACGCACAGATTGCCTCGGGTGTATCGTTATAGCTCAAAACAGCATCACACATACTTTTAATTGAGGCTGAAAAATCATCATCACTGAAATTACCAGATGCAACCTCTTTAAGCTGATTGAGAATTTCGTTCTTTGCTTTCTCTTCATTTTCGTTTTCGATTCCGCTCTGAAGCATTACAATGCCCTTATTTGAGTTAAGAGCAGCGGAGCAATAATAGCAAAGGCTCATTTTTTCTCTTACAATGCTGAAAAGCTTTGAGTATGTGCCGCCGCCAAAAATATCAACAGCAACACGCATTGCCTCAAGGTTATCTTCACTGTTGCGCATACCTGTTCTGAATCCCATAACAAGCTTGCCCTGCTTAACATTCTGTGTTTCGCAAACATAGTTGGGCTTGGGGTAGCCAGGTAAAAACTCTGTTTCGCAGGGAACAACATCACGCTTTATTCTTGAAAATCTCTTTTTAAGAATAGACTTTACAAAATCGGGTGAGGCTGAGCCTGCCATAGTTATCTGCATAGTTGCAGTTTTAAGCAGATTTTTCCACTCGGCATAAATATCCTTGCCAGTAAGCTCTTTTATAGATTCAACTGTTCCGTAGCGATGCCTGCCATATGCTTCGTTGGCAAACATAATCTCTTCACATCTCATAAGAGCGTAACGGCGTTTGTCATTTTTCTCTGCTTCAAGCTTTTCAATAAGAAGTCGCTTCTCTTCCTCAACAATATCCGCAGGGAAAGCACCGTCATCAACAATAGGGTCAAAAACAAGGTCGGTGAGAAGCTCAACGCACTGAGCCATAACCTTATCGTCCCCTAAAGCGAAGCGGTCGTCAATAGCTGTTAAAGAAAGGTTGAGCAAAAGGATTTCGCCCTTTTTCATAACAGCGGCAGAAATGCTTGCGCCATAAAGCTCGTCCAGCACTCCGTTAAATGCGGAAAAGTCGGGATATTTTCTGCACCTTCTGTGAAGAAGATATGGCAGAATAGCCTTGGCAGAAATATTGCCGTCAAGTGGGGTTGCAATTGTGAAATTAACACAACAGGTTTTGAATTTTTCGGTTTCTACGCTCACAAGGCGCACACCGTTTGCAATTTCATGGATAGTCATAAAACGCCTCCATACATATATATACATCCTATAGTATATCACAGCGTTACAAAAAATACAATATTTGCCTGTTATTTTAAGCCTTTTAACGGCAAATATTCCCAAAAAAGCACCTTATTTCGGGGGTTCTATGTTGTAAACAGGTTTTTTTATGTTATAATTAAGCCAAAATTACTGGAGCGTGAGCCATATGAGCATATTTGATACACTTAAAAATGAGAGAAAAAAAGCCATAAATATCCTCCACGGCACTGACTGGTGGACAGACTGCGATGATGTTGTGGCATTGAGAATACTCTGCCGTGCGCACAAAGAAAATCTGATAAATTTAAAATGTGTTTGTGCAAACGCTGTTGGCAGATACACTGTCGATTCACTTGACGGATTTATGACAGCGGAGGGCGTATGTGTGCCTGTTGGAATTGACAGCAGCTCTGAGCGAGATGATTCCCGTTGCAGGTATCAAAAAAGGCTCAGTGAGCTGCCACATTCGCAGACAAAAAGCACCGCCCCAGAAGCGTGGAAATTATACAGAAAATTTCTTTGGGAAAGCGAAGAAAAATGCCACATAACAGAGGTTGGTTTTCCGCAGATAATTCATCAACTTCTGGTGAGCGACCCTGATGAAATCTGCCCCCTTGACGGCATGGAGCTTGTTAAAGAAAAGGTTGAAAAAATCTGGATGATGGCTGGGGACTGGCGAGGAAAAGTTCATCAGGAATACAATGTTGTTGCAACAAAAGCAGGGTTTGAGGCGATGAAATTTATCCTCAAAAACTGCCCTGTTCCTGTAACCTGCCTTGGGTTTGAGGTGGGCATGAGCGTTATCACAGGCGGTGAGCTTTCTGACGGCGATATTTTGAAAAATGCGTTAATTGACCACGGCAGTGCAAAGGGCAGATGCTCATGGGACCCGATGCTTGTTACACTTGCGATTATAAATGACGAAGAAAAAGCAGGATATAAAAAGGTAACTGGCACAGCACTTGTGGACAGCGAAGGCTACACAATTATGGAAGAGAATGAAAGCGAAAAAGATGCTTTTGTTGTGAAAAAATTTGACGATAAATTTTATGAAAAAATGATAAACGAAATTATAGAAAGCAGATGAATTTGTGCTGACTTTCAGAGGACAATCACTGCAATAATAATTTAAAACACATTGCAAATTCGGAAGCTGACAATTGAATTTCAACGGACAATCCCTCAGTCTTTGGCTTCGCCAAATCCAGCTCCCTTTACACAAGGGAGCCGTTTTATTGTGCAATTTAAGCAGGTTTGTATGGTATTCAAGAGTAATTCACCTTATTCATGCTGGCGAACGCAGTTCGCCCCTACGGTGTGCCACCTTTTCACTACAACTTATCACTTCAAATCGGGTGCGGGTGTCCCGCCTGAAATTATTCAATATTCATTATTCGTCATTCATTTGAATGTGGATTGCCACGCTTCGCTCGCAATGACAATACCAACAATGCTTTGTTCAAATTTGACTTTGTGATGACATTCATAACGGGATGTTGGGGACGCAATCCCCTACAATTTCAATTCAAAAAATGTTGCATTTTTTTTTGGAGTGGTGTTCCGCCCATAAATATTCATTATTCATTAAAAAATGGTTATGAGTTTTTTGATTCTCATAACCATTATTTTTTATAAATTTTTTAACACAAACCGTGGACCTTCGCTGCCGAATTTTCCGTTAAAAACGAAGCCCGATTTTTCCAAAACTTTTTTTGATGCAATGTTGCTGTTTTCTATTTCGGCTTCGATGGATTTTACTCCGTCCTGCTTCATTGCCCAGCTGACAACGGCACGCACCGCCTCGGTCATATAACCCTGACCTTCAAAGTCTTCGTTCATTCCGTAGCCGATTTCAAGGATGCCGTCCGCTTCAAGTCCTTTAAAAGAAAGGTTGCCCACAACTGTTTCGCTGTCATTTAAAAGCACCATATTCCATATAGCATACCACTGCCTTTTTTCGGGATGAGAAAGGCATCCGTCAAGCATTTCTTCATATGCCGATTTAAGCTCGGGGATAGTCTGCTGTGAAATAAGATTTTTCATTTCATCATCAGTCGCAGGGTAAATAATCAACCGTTCTGTTTTTATTTTTATCAATTTGATTCCTTCTTTTTGCAAATTAAAATGCCCAGTTGCCGTTGCGGAAAACAGGAATTTCTCTGCCGTCTTTTGTTTTGGCGGTGATGTCAAGATCCTCTGCGCCAATCATAAAATCTTCGTGAATCATTGATTTATTGATGCCCTTTTCACGGCACTCTTCAAGGGTCATATTTTCACTGCCCTTAATGCACTGTGAAAATCCCTCGCCAAGAGCAAGGTGGCAGGCGGCATTTTCATCAAACAAAGTGTTATAGAAAAGAATACCGCTGTTTCTGATTGGTGAATCGTAAGGCACAAGGGCACATTCGCCAAGGTATGCCGCACCCTCGTCCATATTGATAAGCTCGTTGAGGAGTGCTTCGTTTTTCTCTGCGTGAACTTCAACTGCCTTGCCATTTTCAAATCTTATGGAGAAATTTTCAATAAGCTCGCCTCTGTAAGAAAGGGGCATAACCGAATGAACAACTCCCTCTGCAACACCTCGTTTAGGTGAAATGAACACCTCTTCGCTGGGGATATTGGGGTTATAATAATTGCCCGAAAGTGTGTATTCTCCGCCGCCCTCAAACTCTGAATCCTCAATAAGTCCAACGGTGAAATCTGTGCCGTTTGATGAACTATAATGGAGAGATTCTATATTAAGGCTGTTGAGGTAATCGCACTTTGATTTAAGGTCAGCGTTATGCTCTTCCCACGCTTTAACGGGGTCATCATCACATCTTGAGGTGGTGAGAATTGCCTGCCACAGCTTTTCAACAGCTTCGTTTTTGCGGCAATTTGGGAAAACTTTTTTTGCCCACTCAACACCGGGGACAGCGGCGATACACCACTGATATTTATTTTCCATTTCATCTCTGAAAGGCTTGATGATTTTATATCTTGCCTGTGTGCCTTTTGAATATTTCTGCTGATTCATGCCGTTAAGTCCGTCTGGGTCCTCTGAAAGAAGATAAATCATAACAGGCAAAACCTCTACCCTGCGTTTGAGCTTCTGAACCTCCCAATCGAGCATTTCTGAAAGGGTTTTAACGCTTCTGTATCTTACATGAGTTTTGGTTAAAGGCTGATAGCTCCACTCAACATCAACTCTTTTTGCGCCTGCCTTGTAGCATTCTTCAACAAGCATTTTAACAAACTCAGGCTGGTCAAGCTCTGCATAAATCATAACCTCCTGACCCTTTTTAACTCTCGCACCTACATTTGCAATGAGAGAGGCATATTTTTTTAAAGTAGTTTTTTTCATGATAAAACCTCCGCTTATATTATATGCTTTTTAAACGCCCGTTAAATCAAAGGGCGGAATATATTCCTCTTTTGCAGAGGAAAGCTCCTGTAAATAAACATTTTCAAAATCTAAGGAATAGAGATGCTTAACAACAGTATCGTACTCCCTTTTTGAAATTCTGCGGTTGACGGGCGGAAAATTCTCGGCTTCACCGCATGGAGTATATTGGCTCATAAGGCTGATAACCGTGCTTTGTGGCAGATTATCAGAAAGCCAGTCGAGCACCTTTATGCTTTGGCTGATGTTGCCCGGGAGAATGAGATTTCTCACAATCACGCCCTTTTGCATTATGCCGTTTTCGTCATAAACATCCTCGGAAATCTGACGGCGCATTTCAAGTAAAGCCTTTGAAGCATACTCAAAATAATCTGCCGCTTTGCTATATTTTTCTGACACAGATGAATCGTAATATTTTAAATCGGTGAGGTAAATATCCACAACGCCCTCAAGGCTTTTGATGGTTTCAACGGTTTCGTATCCGCCTGTATTATAGACAACGGGGATTGACGGCTTATGCTTTTTAAGAAGCTCCCCCAGCCTTTCGGCATAATGGGTGGGGTTCACGAGGTTTATGTTGTTAGCTCCCTGTGCTTCAAGTTCTTTAAAAATTTCTAAAAGTCTTTCGTCTGAAATATCTTTGCCAAAAAGCCCGTGGCTCAGTTCGTAATTCTGACAAAAAAGGCATTTAAGGTTGCACCCCGAAAAGAAAACTGTGCCACTCCCCTTTTCGCCGCTGATGCACGGCTCTTCCCAATAATGGAGGGCGGCTCTCGCCACCCTGAAAGTGTTGCCTGTTCGGCAAAATCCTGTTGTTTCGCTGCGGTTGACGGCGCATTTTCTGGGGCAGGCAGTGCAAGTTTTATTCATCTTGTGCCACCGTCCATCTGAAAATAAGTTTAAACCTGCCATTGACAGGGTTTCTGTTGCCGTAATCTATTATAAGTGCCTTGTTGCCGATGAACTTTGCAAAAACTTTTTTCTCTTTAGAATAGCCAACATCTTTGAGAAGTCCGATTGCGGCAGCGTGGGGGTCTTTATTAAGCTGTGCAAGCGGGCGAAGAGATTCGGGAAGCACCTCTGAATTTTCGCTTAAATAGAAATCGTTCAAAAGGCTCTCTGAAATATCCGCACCGTTTTGCTTTGCAAATTCATTCAATAAATCATAAAGCTTTTTGGATGCAACGGGCATAAATGTGAGCTTTTTATCTTTGAAAAATTCTGCGATTTTTTCGTACATCTCAAAGGGAGAATCGAACAGCTCTTCAAGTGCCTCTAAAGAGAGGAGGAATCTGCCAGAGTTATGGTATCTTTCAAGAACATCCTCAATCTCTTTAAGTCGCTGAAGCTCATAATATGAAATGTAGTTATTTTTAATCACCTCATAGGGCGGATAAGAAGTGAAAGCGTAACCATGCTTTTCTTTAATATCGTTAAGAGGTGTGCCACTGAGAAGCTTTAAAAATCCTAACTGGAGCTGATTTGAATGGAGGGCATAAACCTCGTTAAAAGACTGCTTGAATCGCTCATAATTTTCATATGGCAAGCCTGCAATTAAATCTGTATGTATGTTGATATTGCCAGACTCTTTTAAAAGCTGAATGCTTCTGAAAAGTCTTCTCTTAGGAACAACACGGCAGACTTCTTTTAAAGACTCTTCGTTAGTTGACTGAATACCGATTTCAAGCTGAACCTTACCAGCGGGCATTTTGCGAAGAATTTCAAGCTGTTCCTCGTCAACAAGGTCTGCACCGATTTCAAAATGGAAATTGGTTCTGCTGTCGTTACATCTTGAAAGAATGTATCCCCAAATTTCGCAGGCTCTTTTGGGGTTGCAATTAAATGTGCGGTCAACAAATTTAACCTGCTCAACATTATTTTCAATAAAGAAATCAAGGTCTTGCTTTACCCTTTCAAGTGAGAGGAAGCGTGTACTTCCGCAAACAGAAGAAAGGCAATATGCACAGGAGAACGGACATCCCCTTGAGCTTTCGTAATAGACAATTTTATTATCAAGCTCGTGGATATTATTTGAATTATAGATAAAGGGAATTTCATCAAGATTTTCAACAGGCTTTGCCTTAACTGTTTTTCCGCAAAACTCTGCACCTAAAATATCAGGAATTTCCTTTTGGTAAAGCTTCATTACAGCCGCAGGGAAAGCATTCTCACCCTCGCCGCATACAATCATATCATAATCATCATCATTGAAAGAGGTGTGGTCAATGCCATAGGACACCTCAGGGCCGCCAAGGATAATTTTAATATTACTGTCAATTGATTTGATAGTTTTGCAGATTTTCTCTATAAAAGTAACATTCCAGATATAAACAGAAAAGCCCACAACATCGGGACGGGACTTCATTATTCCATAAACAAGGCGTTCAATTGCGTCATTGATACTGCCCTCAAAAATATGTGTTTCAAATTCGTACCACGGCAAAATTCTGTCTGCTCCAACTTTGACACAGCGCACCGCAGCAGAGGAATGGATAAACTTTGAATTTATTGCCGCAAGGATTATTTTTTTCTTATCCATCGTTTTACCACCAATTCTTGTATTTATTATATTATATCATAAAAATTTTACTTGTCTATACATCTTCCTTATGATATAATACAGAAAAATGAAAACTCTGGGAGGTTTTTTTATGAAAAGAATAATCAGCATCATCTTATGTGTACTTATGGCTGCTTTGGCTTTCACAGGCTGCAGCAAAAAAGACAGCTCGCTCACAGGCGAAGAGCTTCAGGGTCATCCTCAGGTAAGAGTTACAATGGAAAACGGCGACAATTTTGTCATTGAGCTTTACCCCGAATATGCACCCGAAACCTGCGCCAACTTCCTTAACCTTGTTAACGAAGGATTCTATGACGGTCTTACATTCCACAGAATCGTTGACGGCTTCATGGCTCAGGGCGGTTCAGCAGACGGCAGAGGAATTAAGGGCAGCGACAGAAAAATCAAAGGTGAGTTTGCAGAGAACGGCTTTGAGCAGAACACCCTTTCTCACGAAAGAGGAGTTATTTCAATGGCTCGCACATCTGACAACTACGATTCAGCATCATCACAGTTCTTTATCTGCTATGATGACGCTAAATTCCTTGATGGCGCATATGCAGCATTCGGCAAGGTAGTTGAGGGCATGGAGGTTGTTGACGCTTTCACAGAGGTTGAAAGAACATACAACAAAATTGACGCAGAGCCTTCTGTTCCCGTTAAGCCTATTGTAATTAAATTTATGGAAACTCTTTGATTTTTAATCAAAAATTGTTAGCAAAAACTGGTGATAAAAATGGAATTCAAATCAAACGATATTATTAAAAGATATGAGGAGCCTGTTCTTACATACAAGGATGTTCCCTACCCCTCAGATCTTACATTTAACGCAGGCATTGCCAAAAAAGACGGCAAGTATGTTATGATGTTCAGAAATGACTATGGCTGCACAAAGGAGCAGTGGGAAAGCGGTGAACGCTTTGACGGCACAAACATCGGTCTTGCATTTAGTGATGATGGTATTCACTGGGATGTTCGCAAAGACCCCTGCTTCGCTCTTAAAGATGACGAAATCAGCCGTGCATACGACCCGAGAATCACTGTTATTGACGGCAGATATTATGTCTGCTTTGCAGTTGACACAAAGCACGGTGTTCGTGGCGGTATTGCAGTTACAGATGATTTTGACAAGTTTGAGATTATCTCAATGAGCGTACCCGATAACAGAAATATGGTGCTTTTCCCCGAAAAAATCAACGGCAAATATGTTCGCCTTGAAAGACCTATGCCTGTTTATTCAAGAGGTGGAAAAGACAAATTTGACATCTGGCTTTCAGAATCCCCCGACCTTGTTTACTGGGGCAACAGCAAGCTTGTTTTAGGCACAGAGGATGTTCCTTTCTGCAACGATAAGATTGGCCCCGGTGCTCCCCCTGTTAAGACAGAGGCAGGCTGGCTTGCACTTTATCACTTTGTTGATATTGACCCCGAAAGAGGCAAGAACGGCTGGGAAAACACATGGAAAAAGAGATATTCAATCGGCATTATGCTCCTTGACCTTAACGACCCGTCAAAGGTTATCGGTATGTCAAAAGCTCCTCTTATGGTGCCCGAAACAAAGTGGGAAACAAGCGGTGGATTCAGAGATAATGTTCTTTTCCCCTGCGGTATGATTGAAGAGGGCGACACTATCAGAATTTATTACAACGCAGGCGACGCTGTTGTTTGCCTTGCAGAGTGCAAAACACAGGAGCTTATTGACGCTTGCAAAGATAAAAGAAAAGATTAAAAGGAGCGGTATAAATGATTCTTGCAACAAGAATTATTTCGCTTGTAATGTCGGCTCTCATGCTTCTTTCAAGCGGACTTAACACAATTTTTAATGGCAGGATTTATAAGTATGATTCAATCGACACCACCATTGGTTTATCCACCCTTGCAAAAAGTCAGGGCATCACAAACGATGGTGAAAGCTGGTTTTTCAGTGGTAAAAATGCACTTATAAAGCAGAACATCAAGACAGGCAAAATTGAGGCAATAAACCTTAAACCTTTTGAGGGTCTCCAAGAATACGGCGTTAAGCACATTGGCGGCATAAGCTACTATGACGGCAAGATATATGCATCTATGGAAGACAGCAAGGTTTGGCACAGCCCCATGGTTGCGGTTTTTGACAGCGAAACGCTGAATTTCACAGGCAAATTCACTGTGTTTGACACTGAAATTTTATTCAGAGGTTGTCCGTGGGTTTGTTGTGATGGTGAACGCAAGTGCATTTATGTTGGCAACAGCAAAAACGGCACAGAAATTTTCGCCTATGACATTGACACATTTGAGTTTATAAAGGCTATTCCCCTTGAAAGTGAAGTAAAAGCTATTCAGGGCTGTGAGATGTATAAGGGTGAAATGATTGCCGCCACAAATGACAGCACAAGAGCGGTTTATAAAATCAATGTGGAAAACGGCACATATGAAAAGCTCTTTGACAGAATTATGTATCAGCCAAAGCTTATTGATAATTTTGGCGGTGAGGGCGAGGGAATCACCGTTCTCGAGATGGATGACGGCACAGTGCTTCATGCGCTTAACCTCGGCACACTTTTTATTGATGCAAATGTGAGACATTACAAGATTCCTGAAAGCAGTAAATAATTATAAAAAAGCTATGAAAATTTTTGCAGTTTTCATAGCTTTTTCTTGTTGTTTTTTGTGGATAAATTTTAAAAAATGCGGAGGGTTTTTATGATTTTTTCGGTAATAATGTTTTGCGGAGCTACTGCATTTTTTGTTGCAGGTTTGCTCTGTTTTAAAGAAAAAATTAAATATAAAAAAGAATTTGCAAAATGCTTTTTGTTTGTTGCAATTACATTTTTATTAAGCGGAATTGCTGCGATTTTTAAAACGGATTTAGCCTTTGCTTTAGCGGTGGCAATTCTTTTTGCAGGGTTGATTTTGACCGCCATTGCCTACATAAAAACTAAAAAGAATGTGTAAAAAAAGTATGGACTCCACAAGGGAATCCATACTTTTTAATCTTTGAAAAATTCTTCTATTTTATCTTTAAAATCGGGTGCTTCGTCATAGACTGCATGACCGTAATCTTTATAGATATAAACATTTGCTTTAAGGGCTTCTGCGAGGAAATACGCCTTTTCGCTGTTGAAAATCAAATCATTCTCTGCTCCTATAACAAGTGTGGGGCAGTTGACAGATGAAAGCTTTTCTGAAACATCAAAGCCGATGCAGGCAGAGGAAAGAATACTGAATCTTATAAGCTCATCTGACGAGGTTTTTTCGTATAAATTCAAGAGAAAATCTCTGTATTGTTTAAGAAAATTTTCTGTGTAAATATTATCAAGAAAACAGGCAACTAACTTTCTTGTTTCGCCTTTGAGCGAATATGTTATCCAATCAAAAAACAGCTTCTCTGTTTCTTTTGGAGCGTATGCAGATGTGGAAGCAAGCACAAGTTTTTTAACAAGCTCCGTGTGATTTATTGCAAGGCACTGCGCTATCATACCGCCCTGCGAAACGCCGAAAACATATGCGTTTTCTATACCTAAAATTTTCATTGCTTCGGCGGTATCATCTGCCATTTTTTCGATTGAATAGCCTGCCTCAATATTGTCTTTTCTTTCAAAAACATAGACGGTGTATTCCTCGCAAAACTGGCTGTAGGAATTGGCAACAGCCTGCGCAGACTCAGACACCTTTTTGATACTGACACCCGGGAGCATAACAAAATTCTTTTTGCCCTCGCCAAAAACTGTGTAATCCATTGAAAAGGAATCGGTTTTAATATTTTTAACTTCTGCTTTGTAATTCATAATAATCCCCCTTACAGATTTATTATAACATTCATTTTTTATTTACACAACAATAAAATTGAATTACTTGAAAAAAATGCTAATTTGTGATATTATTTTTGTATTAGAAAATAAAGGAGTGTCGATATGCCAAAGCCATCCCCAGACAAGGGATTAAAAACTTCGTCAAAACGATACGGATATTTCAGCAACCTTAAATTCGTTTTTGTGAATCAGTGGCGTTTTTGCAAGAGATACATTATCTCTCTTATTGCCGTTTCACCTATGAGGGCGCTCACCGCCGTTGTTGCAACTTTTCTTCCGAAAATCGTGCTTGACTGCATTGAAAGCAAGGTATCCCCCGCCAAAATGTTTGCAGAGGTTTCTGCCGCTGTGCTAATTACAATTTTTATGGAAGCTGGCACATTTTTGCTTAATGAAAGCAGCAGAAGAGACCTTGCCATTTCTGAAAACGAGCTTTTTAAAATGATGCTTTTTCAGAAAACAATTGATATGGATTACAACAACTATATTTTTAACGAAACAAGAGTTATGAAAGAAAAAGCCAATCAGGCACTTAACGGCTGGAGCGGAAATGTTTGCTCAAGCCTTAATTTCAACAGCCTGCTTTTCTCTTCGATTTTTGGCTTCACATCTTTCACAGCAATTATTGCAAGGTGCAATATTCTTTTTATCCCGATTCTTATTGTCAGCTACGGCATAAGTGCCCTCGGCTGGTGGCTTTTGCAAAAATACAGGGATAAGAAAAAAGATGAATGGTCGGCTACATTCTTAAAGCTCAACTATATGACCTTCCGCTCAAAGGATTTCACAAGTGCAAAAGACATCAGAGTTTATAACATGACCGATTTTCTTCAGCGTAAAACCGCAAAACACCTTGGTGAGTCTTTAGCACTTCAGAAAAAGATGGAAAACGGTCATCTTATTAACACAGTAATTGAGGATGTTTTGAAATGCGTTATCAGCCTTGGGGCATACGCTTATCTTATCCACATGAAGCTGACAACCGATATGAGCCTTGGTGATTTTTCCCTTTATTTTGGTGCAATCACAGGCTTTGGCGTGTGGCTGAGCAGACTTGTTGACTGCATTTCTGATGTGCTTGAATGCGACCACAGCATTGACGATTACAGAAGCTTCCTTGACCTTGACGATTCTATGCTCAAAAACGAGGGCAAGCCATTGCCGTCAAAGGACGAATATCCCCTTTCAATTGAGCTTAAAAATCTTACATTTACATATGACGGCGCAAAGAAGCCCACAATCAACAATGTTAACCTTAAAATTGAGGCTGGCGAAAGCGTTGCAGTGGTTGGTCTTAACGGTGCAGGCAAGTCAACGCTTGTTAAGCTTATCAGCGGTCTTTTTCTGGCGCAGAGCGGTCAGATTCTCATAAACGGCACAGACAGCCGTGAATTTAACCGTGATGATTATTACACGCTTTTCTCCACCGTTTTTCAGGATGTTTCGCTTGTGCCCTCAACTGTTGCCAAAAACATTGCCCTTTGTGAAGAGAGCAAAATTGACCATGAGCGACTTTGGGAATGTATGCGACTTGCAGGCATTGACGAAAAAGTGGCTTCACTGCCAAACAAAGAAAATGAACTGCTTGTGCGTGAGGTAAACGAGGGCGCAACTTCCTTTTCGGGTGGCGAGCTTCAAAGGCTTCTGCTTGCCCGTGCCCTTTATAAGGATACACCGATTATCATCCTTGACGAGCCGACAGCAGCACTTGACCCTATTGCAGAGAACAATATGTATCTGAAATACAGCCAGCTGACACAGGGCAAAACCTCCATTTATATTTCACACAGGCTCTCTTCAACCCGTTTTTGCGACAGGATTATCCTCCTTGACGATAACGCAATTGCAGAGGTTGGCACCCACGAGGAGCTGATGGCATTAGGCGGAAAATATGCCAATATGTTTGAAATTCAGAGTAAATATTACCGTGATGAGGAGGTTAAATTATGAACGCACTGAAAAAAGATTTATCCCTCATCCGCCGTGGCATGAAGTTCATCCCCGAGCTTCTGGGCAAAGGCTACATTGCGCTGAATATTTTTAAGTCGGCACTTTCTTTTATGGCACCGTACATTGCCATTCACCTTTCGGGCAAAATTATCACTATGCTTTCTGAAAATCAGCCGTTTTCACTGATTTTGAAATACGCTATGCTTGCGGTGTTCTCCACCCTTGTTTTTGACCTCACGGGCAGATATTTAGGCAAAATTCTTCGCCAGCGCACCCGTCAGGGCAGACCGAAGCACGATGCCATGCTTTCAAGAAAGGCATTAACGCTTGATTACGGCAAGGCGGAAAGCTCGTCTGTTTCGGAGCTTCGTGCAAAGGTGCAGGAAAATTCACGAGGCGGCAGAGGCGGTATAATCTGGTTGGGCGACCACTTCTCACAGCTTGTTTCATATTTTGCCTCGGCGGCAGTTGCATTCGGTATGATTTCGGGTCTTTTCTCTGCTCATTCAGACAGGGAGCTGACAGGATTCATAAAATTCGCAGATTCCAACACCGCAACAGTTATCCTTTTTGCAATTGCGGTTGTGCTTGTGGCGATTTCGGTTATCAGCCAGAATAAAAATGTCCGCTCCAATTTTAAGCATTTCAGCAAGAGGGGCAAGCTCCACGCAACCTTGGATTACTACACTGAAAAGGTGCTTAACGAAAATGAATCGGGCAAGGATATCCGCATTTTTGGCGAAAAAAATCTTATTACAGAAGAGCTGAAAAACCGTGTGTTCCAGCCATATTCCAACTCTGAAAACAGCATTTTCAAGGTGCGTTCAACATACGGTCTTACACCGAGTATTATTGTTTCGGTTATCGGCGGTCTTGTTTATATTTTTGTTGGCATGAAAGCTCTTGCAGGCGCATTTGGTGTGGGCAAGGTTGTGGAATATTACGGCATTATCACAAAGCTTATTGAGTGCATTTCAAAAATTGCAGGCGAATTTGGACTTATCAAGAGCAACAACGATTATCTTGAGCTGGAGCTCCAGTATCTCGACCTTGACTCTGACATGGAAAACGGCACAAGAAGTGCAGATGAAATTGACATGGAAAATGCGGAGTTTGAGTTCCACAATGTGAGCTTCCGTTACCCCGACACCACCCCCCTTGTGCTTGACAATGTTTCAATGAAAATCCGTGCAGGTGAAAGGCTTGCAGTTGTTGGCATGAACGGCAGCGGAAAATCCACAATGATTAAGCTTCTTTGCCGACTTTATGACCCCACCGAGGGTTACATCACCGTCAACGGCATTGACATAAAAGAGTTTGACTACAACGAATATCTTCGACTTTTCAGCGTTGTTTTTCAGGATTTCAAGCTGATGGCATTCTCTATTGGTGAAAATGTGGCAGCGAACGATGAATATGACGAAGCAAAAATCTGGGAATGTCTTGAAGCTGCAGGTATTAAAGAGCGTGTTGAGCGGATGCCATTACAGCTTAATCAGGCGATTTACAAACTGTATGAGAAAAACGGCATTGATGTTTCGGGCGGTGAGGAGCAGAAAATCGCCATTGCCCGTGCCCTTTACAAGCACGCACCGTTTGTTATCCTTGACGAGCCGACAGCGGCACTTGACCCCATTGCAGAAAGTGAAATTTATGCAAGGTTCAACTCCATGGTCAACGACAAAACAGCAGTTTATATTTCTCACAGGCTTTCTTCGTGCAGATTCTGCGACAGGATTCTTGTTTTTGACAAGGGCAAAATTATTGAGGAAGGCACCCACGAGGAGCTGACCGCCTTTGACGGAAAATATAACGAGCTGTGGACAGCGCAGGCACAATATTATAAGAACTGAAAAAACTGGGTAGCCGAAAGGTTGCCCAGTTTTTTGTTGGTAAATGATTGCTAATTTTAAGCGTGGATTGCCACGGTTGCGGTGCAACCTCGCAATGACAACCTTCACCTCTTCACTATTCACTACAACTTATTACTTCAAACAGGTGCGGGTGTCCCGCCCAAAATTATTCGTTATTCAATATTCGTTATTCATTAAAAAATGTGGATTGCCACGGTTGCTACGCAACCTCGCAATGACAATGCCGACAATTTTTCTTTGTGCTGACAGGCAGAACGGTTTGTACTATCACTCAAGAAACAATCCCTCAGTCTTTGGCTACGCCAAATCCAGCTCCCTTTACACAAGGGAGTGTTTTTATTGTGCATTTCAGTTGGGTTTGTACAATATTCAAAAGCAGAATGCCTTGTTTATGCTGGCGAACGCAGTTCGCCCCTACAACATCACGGATTATTAAACATTTGTTGAGTGCGAAATTTTGGTGTAGATTGCTATGCTCGCAATGACAGGACTTTAGAGCGGTAATTATTTTTTCAGCTTAATGCAATCGTAGCGGATAGCTTTGCCTTTGACGGTGTAATCGGGTTCTTTATCGGCAAGGAGCGCACCTTTCAGCGGTCTTTTAATAATTATCAACTGCGGATTGGCTGATATTGCAGAATTGAGCAAGTCGGTTTCTTCAACGCACGGATGCTCCAGCTTCTGAATGAGCTGAAGTTTTTTATTCACAAGGCTTGACTTTTGCCTTGCAGGGAACATTGGGTCAAGGTAAATCACATCAGGCTCAAAGGGCAAATTTTTCATAAGCTCAATGCTATTGCCCTCCACAAGGTGCATACGCTCCACAATTTCTTTAAGCTGTGGCTTCCTTTTGGCTCGGCGCAGGGCATCTTTTAAAAGGGCGGCAATAACGGCATTCTGCTCATACATTGTAACATCATAGCCAGCCGCCGCAAAGAGGATTGAGTCCTCCCCCATTCCTGCCGTGGCATCAACCGCACGGGGCGAGGGATTTTTTGTTTTTGCAATGTGCACAAGCATTTCGTGCTGAAGTCTGCCGTCGGTCAGGCGGTGGAGCATCTGCTCAAAATCGCCCCTGAAAGTTAGACCGTAGCCATTAAGGGAAACACCCGTGGAATCAAAAAGAAGCGTCAGTTCCTCCCCCATTTTATCAGAAATGACGGCACCTGTGCGCCTTGCAAAAGCCTCTGCCATATCACGCTGACCGCCCTTGCCCACGCAGACAGTTATGTTGCTGTATTGATTACTCATCTAATCACCTGCCAAAATTTATGGGGATATTATAGCATAGTTTTAAGAATTATCAAACATCTTTACAAATATTGATTACTGTTTTATTCTTTCTTTTTGACATTTCAAGGAATTTTGCCGCCCCACCAACATTTTCCAGAAACTCCGTGCATTTTTCAAGGCACTTGTTGATTGGTTCAAGCTAGTGATTGAGAAGATAAAAGCAAAATAAAACAAGGCTGGTGCAAGAGAAATCCTGCATCAGCCTTTAGTTTTATTTAAAAATCACAAACTGCATAAAATGCGTTTTTGGGCATATTGTCTTTATCAAAAAGGAGCTGCCACTTATGGTATGACTGACCGTCTGCGGTCTTATAGCTGCGGTTATCGTTGACACCCCAGAATGTTACACTTGAGATTTTATCGGCATTGTTGCGAAGCACCTCAAACATCTGTGCATATTTTTTTGCTTGGAGAAGGTCGATATTCTTCGGCACTTCATCAAGAATTTCGTTATCTGTGGCGGTAACTGCCATATCGACCTCGGTTATCTGAATGTCAACACCCAGCTTATAGAGCTTATCAAGAAGCTTTTGAAGTCGTTTTGGCGATTCATTGAGCTTGAACATTTCCCAATGACCCTGAATACCAACGGCATCAATGGGCACGCCCTCACTGCGCCACTTTTCAACATATTCAAGCAGATATTTCTGCTTTGCGTTGTTGCCAACAAGCTTTGTTTCGTTGAGAACAAGCACTGCGGATGGGTCAACCTCGTGGGCAATTTCAAAGGCTTTTGTGATATATTCCTCGCCGCAAATCTGATAAAGGTCATTATCCTTAAACGCACCTGTTGCCTTGCTGTAGCCAAAAGGCTCGTTGACAACATCCCATGTATGCACAACATCGCCATAGCGTGTCATCATAACGGTGATGTAATCACGAAGTCGCTGATAATAGACCTCTTTGGAAACAAGGTTGCCAGCGTCATCACGGGACATCCAGCTGCCAAGACCGCCCCACACAAGGCAATGACCACGGAGCTTTATGCCATTCTGACGGCAGAAATCGGCAATAGTATCAGCATCCTCAAAGTGCCACTCGCCCTCTTTGGGGTTGATTGCCGCCTGCTTAAAGGCATTTTCAGCGGTCAGCGAGGAGTAATTTTTAAGAATCATGGCGGCATAATCCTTGTTTTTGCAATGCCAGCCACCAACGGCAACGCCCATATCGAAATAATCGGCGTAACAATCTTTAAGTCCCTGATAATTTTCATCGCCCAGCTTGTCAGAGTAGTCATACTTTGACAGCGGATTCATGGTGATAAAAGAAATAACTGCAAATAAAAAGCTCAAAATTTTAGTAAGCATAAAAATCCCCCTTTTAGGTGATTATACACTAAAATGGGGATTTTTGCAAGAAAGAAATAAAGCTTATTGATTGTTTTCGCTGAAATCAAAGTTTTCAACTTTGTCTTTTAACTTCAATTTTAATCCTTTTGAAATATGATATTTTTCGATTTTTGCAAGTATAGTTTCTTTTGTTTCGCCACGCTTATAAAGCTCATTAAGCACCGCTTTGAATACTGCTTCGTATCCATATTTACCGATTACGCCTGCGATAACTCCAGCCACAAGGAGAAATGCAACACCGCCAACCATACCGCCAGGACCCAGTGCTGCAAGAGCTGTGGTTATTGCAGCTGCACCTGATAATCCAGTAGCACCAATTGCTACAACAAAAATAAGACCAGGAACACCCAATGCGGCGATTTTCTCAACAGCTATATCCAATGGAACTTTTTTATCTTTCATATTGTTATCCTCAACTTTCCTTATCATTGTAATATCTGACCATTTAATATGTTTTTTCTATATCATAACCCCCTTCAACTTGCATTATAGGACTATTTGTCCTAAATGTCAATAGAAAAATCATCTCTGTATATAATAAATATGGTGATGATATGAAATTACGGTTAAAGGATTTAAGAGAAGACCACGATTTGACACAAAAGCAAATATCGGAGCTTTTACTGTGCGATCAGTCTTTATATTCAAAATATGAACGCGGTGAGCGTGAAATTCCTTTGCAGTTAGTGCTGAAGCTTGCTGATTATTATGAAGTGAGCATTGATTACATTCTTTACCGTACAAATAATCCTCAAATCACAAAATAAAAGCTCAAAATTTTAGCAAGAAAAAATATTCAGCCTCAAATTTCAATTATGTATTGACAAATCGAAAAATATCGATATAATAATAGTATAATCTATTGAGAGGTGCTTTATGGCAGACGATGAAAAGAAAATACCCGTTATCTTCAAAGCTTTGTGTGATGAAAACAGGGTTAAAATAATGAAATATCTTATGTCGGGGGAAAAATGTGCTTGCAAAATCCTTGACGATATGAACATTGCGCAATCCACACTATCACATCATATGAAGATTCTTACTGAATCAGGGCTGGTTTCTGCCCGTAAGGACGGCAAATGGATGCACTATTCAATTTCGCCCGATGGAATCGACAACGCTATGAAAGCTCTTGTTTCATTTAAAAGCACAGAATGTGATAAAAAATCAAGCTGTTGTGATAAATAATTTCAGCCGCTGCAATACACAGCGGTTTATATTAAAAACTATATATCGATAAATTTAGTTATATAGATTTATAAAGGAGGCATTTATGTTAAATTTTTTACAGGATGAAATTTTGGGAATGAAGTGGCTTAACAGGCTGATTGGCTTGTTGCTTGATAAAATCGGCATAGGCACTTCGGGGAAAATCGGGAGCAGTATTCAGTTTTTTATTTATGACACAATCAAAATTATGCTTCTGCTCGCCTTTTTGATTATGATAATTTCTTATATTCAGAGCTATTTTCCACCTGAAAGGAGCAAAAAAATACTTGGCAGATTTCACGGCATTGGTGCAAATATTACTGGTGCACTTCTTGGCACGGTTACTCCGTTCTGTTCATGCTCGTCAATTCCCCTTTTTATCGGCTTCACAAGCGCAGGTCTTCCGCTGGGTGTAACCTTTTCGTTTCTTATATCCTCGCCAATGGTTGATTTAGGCAGTCTTGTGCTTCTTATGAGCATTTTCGGCTGGAAAATCGCAGTGTTTTATGTTATTTTCGGTCTGATTATTGCTGTTGTCGGCGGTTCTATTATTCAGAAGCTTCACCTTGAAAATCAGGTTGAGGAATTTATCAGAAATGCAAATGCCATTGATATTCCGCAGGAGGAGCTTCACTTCAAGGATCGCATAAAATATGCGTGGGAACAGGTTGTTTCAACGGCAAAAAAAGTATTTCCATATGTGCTTATAGGTGTTGGAATCGGTGCGGTTATTCACAACTGGATACCCGAAAGTGTAATTGTTAAGGCACTGGGCAAAGGGAATCCACTTGGTGTATTCATAGCAACAGCGGCAGGAGTTCCAATGTATGCGGATATTTTTGGCACAATCCCAATTGCAGAGGCTTTGCTTGCCAAAGGAGCAAAGCTTGGCGTTGTGCTTTCATTTATGATGGCGGTAACGACACTATCCCTGCCCTCAATGGTAATGCTCAAAAAAGCCATAAAGCCGAAGCTTCTTGGGGTATTCATTGCAATTTGCACAGTTGGAATAATCCTTGTGGGCTACGCTTTCAATATTATTCAGCCGTTATTGATTAAATAATTTTAAGGAGGTAATTTTTATGCCATTATTCAAAAGAAAAAAAGAAGAAAGCCAGTGTGCCTGCCAATGTGGGGGCGCAAAATCTAACGAAGCAATTTCAACCGTCTGCTGTGGGCAAGAAGTTGACGGAATCTGCTGTATTAAGGTTCTTGGAGCAGGCTGTTCCGCTTGCCATCTGATGTATGAAAACGCTAAAGAGGCAGTGAAAAATTCAGGAATCAACATTGAGGTTGAATACATCACCGATATGCAGGAAATTGCTAAGTACGGTGTTATGTCAATGCCCGCCCTTGTCATCAATGAAAAAATTGTGTCAATGGGCAAAGTGTTAAAGACGGCAGAAATAGCAACGCTTTTAAAAAAATAAGTATTATCAAAGCAAAACGGCTCCCGAAAAAATCGGAAGCCGTTCTTTTTATGGGTACAACTTAATTATTTAAGTGATTCCTCAACTGCAACTGCGCAAGCAACTGTAGCACCAACCATGGGATTGTTGCCCATGCCCATAAGTCCCATCATCTCAACATGAGCGGGAACTGATGATGAACCTGCGAACTGTGCATCGCCATGCATTCTGCCCATTGAGTCTGTAAGACCATATGATGCAGGGCCAGCAGCAACGTTATCAGGATGAAGTGTTCTGCCTGTGCCGCCGCCTGATGCTACTGAGAAATATGCAACACCGTTTTCAAGTGCCCATTTCTTGTAGGTACCTGCAACGAGGTGCTGGAAACGTGTGGGGTTAGTTGAGTTACCTGTGATAGATACGTCAACGCCCTCATGCTTCATGATAGCTACGCCTTCAAGAACATCGTTTGCGCCGAAGCAGCGAACCTTTGCTCTTTCGCCGTCTGAATATGCCTTTGTTTCAAGGATTGAAAGCTCGCCTGTGTGGAAGTCATAATCAGTTTTAACATATGTGAAGCCGTTGATTCTTGAAATAATCATAGCAGCGTCCTTGCCGAGACCGTTAAGGATAACACGGAGGGGTTCTTTACGAACCTTGTTAGCTGTTTTTGCAATACCGATTGCGCCTTCAGCTGCTGCGAATGATTCATGACCTGCAAGGAATGCAAAGCACTTTGTCTTTTCGTCAAGGAGCATTGCACCGAGGTTACCATGACCGATACCAACTTTTCTCTGCTCTGCTACTGAACCGGGTACGCAGAAAGCCTGGAGACCGATACCGATTTTTGCTGCTGCTTCTGAAGCAGTTTTAACGCCGCTCTTAAGAGCAACTGAAACACCGAGGGTATAAGCCCAAACAGCGTTTTCAAATGCGATAGGCTGAACGCCCTTAACGATGCTTTCTACATCGATACCTTTTGATTCGCAAAGAGCTTTTGCATCCTCAAGGCTTGCAATACCGTACTCAGCAAGGCAAGCTTCGATCTGAGGCATTCTTCTTTCTTTGCCTTCAAACATTACATCATTAGCCATTGTTGCGTTCCTCCTTTATTATTCTTCACGGGGGTCAATATACTTCACAGCATCTGCGAAGCGACCGTATGTGCCAACATTCTTTTTGTATGCTTCATCGGGAGTAACGCCGTGGCGGATATCCTCAAGCATCTTGCCGAGCTTAACGAACTCATAGCCGATAACCTGATCATCAGCGTCAAGAGCCATACGTGTAACATAACCCTCTGCCATTTCCATATAACGAACGCCCTTTTCTTTGGTTGAGAACATTGTACCAACCTGTGAGCGGAGACCCTTACCAAGGTCTTCAAGAGCGGCACCAACAAGGAGACCGTCCTCGGAGAAAGCAGACTGTGTACGACCGTAAACGAGCTGGAGGAAGATTTCTCTCATAGCAACGTTGATAGCATCGCAAACAAGGTCTGTGTTAAGGCACTCAAGAAGAGTTTTGCCAGGAAGAATTTCTGCTGCCATAGCTGCTGAATGTGTCATACCAGAGCAACCAAGAGTTTCAACAAGAGCCTCTTCTACAATACCGTTTTTGATGTTAAGTGAAAGCTTGCAAGCGCCCTGCTGAGGTGCACACCAGCCTACACCATGTGAAAAGCCTGAAATGTCTTTGATTTCATAGGCCTTTACCCACTGACCCTCTTCGGGAATGGGTGCAGGACCGTGATGCGGTCCTTTTGCGACTTTACACATATTTTTTACTTCGTTTGTGTAATTCATAAATATCTGACCCCTTTCGGTTTATTAACTGAGTCAAGGCAGTGATGCCTTTCTATCTGAAATATTATACCAATCTGTGAAAGATTTATCAAGCCTAAAAAGAAATATTTTTCAAAATATGGGAGAATTTGTTGCAAAATCGCATTATTTTGTCATTGTAAACCGCTGAAAGAGGGGCAATAGGTTCAACGCTCTAAAGTCTTGTCATTGCGAGGCTTCGCAGAAGCCGTGGCAATCTATGCTTAAAATAAGCATAATTGTGAAATAAACTGTGGACTGCCACGGTCGCTGTCGCTCCCTCGCAGAGACAAAATGCGTTGTGGTAGCCCTTAAAATGAAACGCAATGTTAAATTTATGCTTTTCTCTCCCTCAGTCTTTTTGCAAGCAAAAAGCCAGCTCCCTCGTCAGAGGGAGCCGAGAAAGTGCTGTGCGGAAGTCGGGTCATTGCGAGCGTAGTGTGGCAATCTACGCTTAAAATGAATAACGAATATTGAATAATGAATAATTTTGGGCGGGACACCCAAATATGAAATTATTCATGGATTGATTAAACTATTAAGTACTCTTTCAATCGTTACAAGTGTATAATCATTAATACTTGTTGTTAAAAAAACTGTATGAGCTGGATCTACGCCATGACGATGTTCATTAAGATAATCTTCTCCGTCTTTACCGTACATGTGTACCATATCGACTAATTTATCAAAATTAAGTCCATCATTGTGAACCCAAAAATATTCACTATGTTCTTTTCCTATAAAATCATTATACAATATTGATATATAGGTATTCAAACAAAAATAGTTACTATCAAAATTCAAATCCGACTCAAACATTACATCTTGAAATGTATCTACAACTTGTTTAAAGTTATTACTTCTTGAAAGTTCAACAATTATATCAGAATTATTTTCATTTTGTTTTTTAATAAAATAATCTTCAATATCAAACAGAAGATACTTATTGTTTTCTACAAAAGTTTTTTCACTGTAAAAAGTAAATGTAGTTTCAACATCAACACGAATATTATATGCAATTCCACTGTCAAGCTTCAATATTATTTCTTCAGTAGCATGCACTTCATCTGCATCATTAGGAAGTAATTGCCTGTATAATGAAAAATGAGGTGTTTTTTCCATACGTTCTATTTCCAATTGGCTATTTGCAATTTCATTTGCCCTATCTGCAATTATATTCGCATTTATTGCAATAGCAACACTTAAAACACCAATGAATGCAACTTCTATCAGTCTTAAGAACGGTTCAAATATTTTAATTTTTTCGCTTATTTTTTCTATTCTTTTTGGCTTTTCTTTTTTCTTCTGTTCTTCGGTTTCAGTTTCTTCTTTGCTGTCAGAGCTTTTTTCAGCTGTTTGTATTTCTTCCACTTCTGTTGGTTCTTCAGTATCTGTTGCTTCTTTAATCTCTTCGGGTTCTTCGTTGTTCATTTCTTCATTTTTTAATTCTTCCATAAATCGCCAACATCCCTTCATTTTCTCTAATAAATATTTTACGAATATTTTCTCAAAAGTCAATATTCATATTGCAAAAATCACCTCCTTTTCGGGCGGTGATTTGGGAAGTTATTTTATTTTC
>JAZLLI010000043.1:0-5893 GCA_045598085.1 Acutalibacteraceae bacterium | reverse complement strand
TTAACGCAGTAATGGCTCTTGTTCAGGCAATTATCGCATTATTCTAAGGGAGGTAAATTATAATGAAATATGAAAAACCCGAAGTAAATGTTGAAAAATTCACATTCGAGCCAATCCTCGCAGAGGTAACAAGCTCAATCGACCCCGACCCCACAAAAAAAGACGGTCCCATAATGGAAGAAAACGACCCAACCTATGAGTTTGGTCTTGCAAGCGCATTCGACAGCGTGTTCAATTTCAATAAATAATTAAATTTTTTAGGGAGTGGCTTACCACTCCCGTTTTTTTGCACCGAGCAAAAATGTTGTCATTGCGAGGCGAAGCCGTGGCAATCTATTATTAAATATTGCATAAATCCACCTAAAACGCACGATAAATCAGGCTCCCTTGTGTAAAGGGAGCTGGATTTTTGCCACCGCAAAAAGACTGAGGGATTGTCTGTCGAAATTCAAATATTTGCTTAATTTTAAACAAACAATCCTCCCGACTCACTTCGTTCGCCACCCTCCTTTACACAAGGAGGGCAGATTTTGCCGTCGGATTTACACTGTAGGGGATGGCGTCCTCGACATCCCGTGAACCATTTCCGCACAAATCCCCAAAAATAAAAGACTGCCGAAATCGACAGCCTTTAAATTTATTCCCATGTTTTCCAAATATCAGGGCAATACCCAACGGTTGCCTGCTTGCCGTTGCGGACAATTGGCGTTTTAAAAATCGTCTGATTTTCGAGTAGCTTTTCTTCCTTTGCTTCCTGTGAAGCGAGGTACTCAATAAAACTCTGCTCATATGCCTTTGAGCTTTTATCAAGAAGTGCATCAAAACTGCCCACCGCACGGAGGATGTTTTTGTATTCGCCATTGCTCATGCCAAACTTTGCAAGGTCAATGAATTGGTACTTAATGCGTCTTTCTTTAAAATATCTTTCTGCTTTTTTTGTGTCAAAGCATTTTGCTTTGCCGTAAATTTGTATATTCATAATTATCACCTTGATAATTATAACCGAAAGTGGTAGAATTGTAAAGTAATTTTTCGGAGGTGATTTTTTGAATATAAATATGCCCTCATTTGTCTGCACGGCTCTTGACCGACTTAATTCTCTCGGCTACGAAGCCTATATTGTTGGCGGTTGTGTCCGTGATGCTTTTCTAAATAAAACTCCCTATGATTGGGATATTACCACTTCTGCAAAACCGCAGGAAATTTCAGATGCTTTTTCCAATTATAAAACAATCGACACTGGCATAAAGCACGGCACTGTTTCCGTTATAATCGAGGGTGAAATTCTCGAAATCACCACCATGCGTGTTGACGGCGAATACTCCGATAACCGCCACCCCGACAGCGTATCTTTCACAGAAAATATCAATCTTGACCTTGCCCGCCGTGATTTCACGGTCAATGCCATGGCATATTCACCTCTGACAGGCGTAGTTGACCCGTTTGGCGGTCAAAAGGATTTAAACGATAAAATCATCCGCTGCGTTGGCGAACCGCACAAACGCTTCACAGAGGACGCACTGCGTATCTTGCGTGGACTTCGCTTTTCTTCCACCTTGCAGTTTGAGATTGAAAATGATACCGCCAACGCTATGAATGAACTGCGTGAGCTTCTTGACAATGTAGCCGCCGAGCGAAAAAGAGTTGAGCTTCTAAAGCTCCTTTGCGGTGCAGATGCTAAGCGGATTTTGCTTACCTTTCCGCAGGTGATTTTTCAGATTATCCCACAGCTTGAGTCTATGTATAATTTTCAGCAAAACACTGTCTATCACATTTATGATGTGTGGGGGCATACGGTGGCGGCAGTTGATAATGTGCCGCCACAGCCAATTTACAGGGTTGTAATGCTTTTTCACGATATGGGCAAACCACGGGCATATTATTGCGATGATGACGGCACAGCCCATTTTAAAGGGCATCAGAGCATAAGCTATGAAATGTGCCTTGAAGTGCTTCACAATCTCCGCTTTTCAAAGGCTGAAATTGATGAAATAAGCAAGATGGTTCTTCACCACGATATAAGACCGCAGGGGAGAGAGGACACCCTTTTAAAAGCCGCCAGAATCGGTGCGGACTTGATGAAAAAGCTCTATCCTGTTTTTGTGGCAGATGCCAAAGCGCATCACCCTGCAATTGTTCCCGAAATGCTTAACAGAATAGTGGAGAGCGAAAAATTCCTTGATGAAGCTATGGAAAACAACGAATGTTTAAGCATAAAACAGCTCAATGTTAATGGCAAGGATGTTGCCGCCCTCGGCTTTAAAGGCAAACAAATCGGCGAAGTTTTAAATTTCCTCGTCAACGAAATTATAAAAGGCAATGTAGAAAACACAAAAGAAAAGCTTGTGGAATATATAAATAAATCAGAATTTGGCGTGGAGAATTGTTCTGTAGAAATATCTAAAAGAAAACCAAACAGGTTAAAAAAATTATGATTACAGCCAAAACGGAGCATATTTTATTACAATTTGTACTCAAGACAGAAAGCCGATTTTATCCCGCATTTCCGTAGGGGAGGGGCTTGCTCCTCCCGAATTAGTCTTGTTACCATTTGGAAAAATTGCACAGACACAATTGCTTGATTTGCAAAACCGATATCATAATTTATCTATTGATAATTATGTAATTATGCCAAACCATATTCATATTTTAATGCGATTCGACACCACGGGAGGAGCAAGCCCCTCCCCTACGACAATATCGGATGTTGTTTGTGCCTTCAAATCATTGACAACAAGAGAATGTAAGAAGCTTAAAACAATAGAAAAGCTGTTTCAACGCTCTTTTTATGACCACATAATCCGAGATGAATATGATTATCAAATCAAGTGGCAGTATATTGACGATAATCCAGCAAAATGGCGTGAGGATTCATTGTATGTAGAGAATATGGATGGCGTCCTCGATATCCTGTTTTGAATGTAAGCCTAAAGTTAAATTTGTGCGAAGTTTTGTCGGTATCGTCATTGCGAGCGTAGCGTGGCAATCCATACCAAAGTCCGTATCCAACAAATGTTTAATAATGCCTGACACCATAGAACCCCAACTAAAAACCCGCCAAAGAAATTTCCTTTAGCGGGTTTCTATTATGCTATCTACTTTTTATTCACACCAGCGGAATTGAAAAATCGCAATCCTTAACAAATTCGCCTTTATTGAAGTTTCTAGCTCTGAAAAGAACCTCGTTGTCATAAACTTCAACAAAGAAGCCGATGCCGTTTTCGTTATAAACGCCATCCTTATTGTTGATTGTGGCAGAGGGCAGGTTTACAGAGTGAATGTTGCCCAGCTTCTCATAAGTGTACTGACCGAAGCCTGTGTGAAGATGACCTGTGAGAAGAATAACATTCTGATATTTGTTCATTACATCATAAAGTGCGTTTGACTGGTCGCCAACAGAGCCTGCCCAATCAAATGGGCTGTTCCACGTGTCGGGAAGTCCGTGAACATCCTTAAATGTCTGATGAATCACAACAAAAACAGGCTTGCCTGCTTCGCTGAACTGATTGAGTGAATCGTCAAGCCACTGAAGCTGTACTTCGCTGAGATAAGACTCCTCAAATTCTGTGCGGTCAGTGCCAAGAACGATAAAATTATAGCCGTTGATGTTGTATGTATAATTGAGCTTGTCTATCTTAAGCTGACTGCCTGCGTTTTCGTTAAGTCCGTTTACAAATGAAGTGAAAGTCTTAACTGTCTTTTTGTAAAGTCGAAGTCTTACATCGTGGTTGCCAACAGAAATAATATAATTCTTAACGCCTGTGTCTTTAAGAAGCTCTGTAACTCTGTCGTATTCGCATTTGAGTCCGTTTTCGGCAATATCGCCTGCAAAAAGAAGCGCATCAATATCGCACTGTGCGTTGCCAATATCCTCGCCCATAGCTCTCAAAAACTGGTCTCTTTTGAGCATATAGTTAGAAATCTGCGGGTCAGCGGCGGCAACAAAAGTTAATTTTGCGTTGTCAGGGTCGCTTACTACAATCGGGTCAGTGAGTGCAGGTACAACATAGGGAGTAAAGAAATATGTGATTGTAAGAAGCAACGCATAAATCTTTGTCAAAATAAAATTCATAGGAATCTCTCCTTATTAGTTTTCACTAATTATATCATCATTTTTATCTGTTTTCAATGTATTTTTTATGTAATCTGCAATTCGCTTTGTGCTGTTTCCGTCGCAGGCAGACATAAATCTTTCCTTGAAATCCTTAATTTTGCCCATGTAAACGCCTTTGAGAATAACATCAATCAGCTCATCGTCATTTTTAACAATGGGACCCGGCACAAAATCAGCATAATCATAATAATAGCTTCGTGCCTTATCGTATTCCTCCAAATCATACGCAAAGAAAACCATTGCACGGTTAAGTAGCGAATACTCAAAAATCAGCGAGGAATAGTCAGAAATCACCATATCCGCCGCACAAAGTGCGCTGTTGATGCTCACATTTTCGGGGCAAAGATAAACAAAATCGCCGAATTTCTCTTTTTGCTCATCGCTCCAGTTTTCTTTCTTCAATGTGAACGGATGATACTTCAAAAGAATCACGCATTTTTCAGAAAGAACACGGAACTTTTCAAAGTCAATCACATCATCATTGTGCGCTTCATCTGGGTTGTTCCCTCTGAATGTTGGCGCATAAAGAATGATTTTTCGCTCACCAATTTCTGGCAGAGCTTCAAGAATTTCTTTTCGCCCGTTCTCAACAAAGCTATCGTCAAAAAATACATCTGTCCTCGGTGTGCCAAGAGCCTTTATAATATCCTCATTGCAATTGAAAGCCTCGGCATAGTGGGGGATAACCTCCTCTGACGAAACAAAAACATCTGTGTAGGTGTTGTGCCTCGGGAACAGCTTCCATTCCAGCTTGTTGCCGCCCCATTGGCTGTCAGCGGTGGAATATCCAAACTTTTTAAACGCACCGCAGCCGTGCCACAGCTGAACAACTCTTGTGCCTTTTCTCGGCTTGTGAGCGCACACAGGGTCAAAGTTATCGTTAAGAAAAACCGCACCGCATCTTGCATAAAGAAACTGAAATTTAATATCGCCCAAAAATCTCTTTTTAGCTGAAGCAGGGGAGCCGTACTCCACGCAGGTGAATCCCTCTTTTTCAAGCTCATTCTTTAAAAATAAAAGATTGTCGGGGATTTTGCTGTAATTTTTGCTGTATGCAAAAACGCACAGATTCGGGTCTTTCTTTTTAAGGCACCCAAGCAAGAAAGCACCACGCCAAAGGATGTAATATGTAATAAGTCTTCTCAAAAGAGAAATGTACTTTTTCATTAAATCACCTCTAAAAAGACAAAGAGACTGCCCGATTGGACAGCCTCACATATCTGATTGGTAAATCAAACGGCACGTGTAACCTTGCCGGAACGTAAGCATCTTGTGCAAGCATATACTCTGCGGGGTGAGCCGTCAACGATCGCTTTAACGCGCTTAACGTTGGGTTTCCATGTTCTGTTAGAACGTCTGTGTGAGTGTGATACTTTAATACCGAATGTAACGGACTTATCACAGAATTCGCATTTTGCCATTTGAGGCACCTCCTTTAATATCGTTACGAATGCTAAACAACATGCGTTATTTTAACAGATTTGAACAATAAAATCAAGTGTTTTTTTAAAAATTTTTTAGAATTTTTTAAAATTTTTTTCGCTTTTCCTATTGCATTTATGATACACCTATTGTATAATACTGTCAAGACGAACAAATGTACGGCAAAACGGAGGTAACGGTAATGGCAAAGGCAGTTAAAGACAAAAATATCAACATTCCCGACGATAAATCAGAGGCTCTCTCAACCGCGATTAAGCAGCTTGAAAAGCAGTTCGGCAAGGGCGCGGTTATGCGCCTCGGCGAAAACAACGGGCTTAATGTTGAGGCTATCTCAAC
>JAZLLI010000042.1:0-14402 GCA_045598085.1 Acutalibacteraceae bacterium | reverse complement strand
AGCGCGCTTGACTGGGGGTCAAGAGGCCGTGAGTTCAAGTCTCGCCACTCGGACCATATCGAGCATTCGCAAGAGTGCTCGATTTTTTCGTTTTTATATAGGCAGGTTCGGTTGAGCCTGCCTTTTCTTATGCTGATTTTGAGGCTGTATTCCCTTCACTTTCTCTTCACGCTGTAAGGCGTCATAAACTTTATTGTATATAAGCTGATTGGGACAGTAACGGTAGTTTGCGAAAATCTCTATTTCGTTGTGATTATAAAACTCTGTAATCGCTGCAACTGTTGCGGCGGAACGGCTCTCTCCATATTCACACTAACAGATAAAATCATACCCGTCGTTATGTGCATCAATGACAAACTTTGCCAGCTTATCAGCTTCGGGGAAAAAGCTGTCATAAGTATATCCGCAATCCTGTAAATCATCATAGTTGATGTCGGGTATGCCGATATGAAACACTCTGTCCATTTTTTGTGAGCATTTGTTTTGCTGCTACAGAGATATAATATCACTGATGGTGAGAAATTTTTATCTCATAATGAAAAGGAGCCGCCGAAGCGACTCTTTTTAAGCAGTTGTGTTTGAGTTATCCCCATGTTTTTTCTCTTAATAAATTTGCAATTTCTTCTGTTTTTTCTGGTAATTTATTTTTATTTAACACTTGAGTAAGGTCAAATACTCTTGACCCCATAGGAGCATAAGGTGTTGTTTTTTTGAAATCAGTTTCGTAAAACTTATCAACAAAAAAGTATCTATTTGAAATAAGGTCATATCCATATTTTTTACCATCGGAAATTGCTAAATCAATTTTCTTTTTCTTTTCATGTGTTAGTTTACCTCTTTCAACGGTGTATTCAAGCTGTCCAGATTCATTCCGTACAGCAGTTATTATATCAGTAATTTTGCCAACCGCACGAACACTTTTTTCTTTGTATAATCCGAGATAGTTATGTGCACGAAAACCACGTTCAATGTCATCATAGTATAAACTCTGATTAACATTAAATTCAAAAGTAGTCCTCGCAAGTTGTACACGCATCCATTTCCACGAATCAGATACTAATATTAAATTATCCTTGTAGCAGTAACTCAAATAGTCGTCAAGAACCTCCTGCATTTCGTAATCGCGATAATCTAAAATATCCTGAATTGACTCTGTAAGCTTCAGAAAAGTTGTATTGATATGATGTACCGGATATTCCTGCTGACTATTATATTCATCAAGATGTTTTTGAAAATCAATAAGCTTTTCTTCAGCCATTGGCTCAGGAGCGATTGTAATTAACACCTTGTTCTTTACATCGCCGAATGAGTTAAGATGTTTTACCAGTTGTTCTGTATAAAACCAGTCTGACATTTTGGTTTCTACAACCAGTTTAAATCCTTCTTGTGTGATTGTTGCATCGGGTATACTTTCTTTATGTTTTTCCTGAAGTTTAAAAACAATTTCAGGCTCAAAATTATCTGAAAAGTATTCTGATTTTAATAATTTAAAGAATTTATCTGATGAATAAGAATATAAGCGAGAAAGTAAAAGCATAGTATTTGCTGTTGCGACATTCTCTTTTGTATGATATCTCTGAAAGTAATGGATTTTCATAGTTATCCTCCTTTTTGTTTTCTTTATTATATAATTGTATAACTATTTGAGTTTAGTCCGCATTCTCATAAATTTTCATAGCATTTTTCAAATCTTCCCTCACCTCATCAGCAAGAGATTGAGGGGAGATTATTTTCGTATGTAAAGCATACTGCATTGCCCATCTTCGCATTGTTTCAAGGTTTACATTCACTCTGACAATTACATCATACTCTGTTTCATCTAAAAATTCAATATCTTTGCCAAACCAATCGATTATATCTAAAAGGAAAGTGCAAATCCACTATATTTCTAACTACAATCCTTTATTTCGTACTTTGATACAATTCTATTAAAAATCAATATTGACAAGGGTGTTTTCGTATTTTATACTTTATATAAAAGAAAAAAGACCTCTCAAAAGAGGTCTTTCAGCACACATTGTGCAGTTGGATTAACCAACGATCTGAGTTAACTTTTATTTGAACTCACAGTGCAGTTCCATAGGGATTACAAAACTACACTGATATAATACAGCATAAAGCGGGGGTTGTCAATATGAAAAATGATAAAAATTATTTTTTAGGGCTTGATATCGGTACAGATTCTGTGGGGTATGCGGTTACTGACACAGAATATAATCTTCTGAAATTCAAAGGTCAGCACGCATGGGGCGTTAATGTTTTTGACGAAGCATCTCTTCAGACCGAAAGAAGAGACTTTCGCTCCGCAAGAAGGCGACTCGACCGCCGTCAGCAGAGAGTTAAATTGATTCAAGAGCTGTTTGCAAAGCCCATAGCAGAGGTTGACCCTCGATTTTATATAAGACAGCAGGAAAGTTTTCTTTTCAGAGAGGATGCCCAGGAACCTTTTTCGCTTTTTAATGACGAAAATTATACCGACAAAGAATATCATACGCAGTATCCTACTATTCATCATTTGATAGCAGAGCTTATGAAAAGCACAGAGCCACACGATGTAAGGCTCGTTTATCTTGCCTGCTCATGGCTTGTTGCTCACAGAGGGCATTTTCTTAATAATGTTGATAAATCAAATATATCAGCGGTTAAGGATTTTAACGCTGTCTATGAATCTTTTATTAACTTTTTTATTGAAAAAGAATTGCCTGCTCCGTGGGAATGTGAGAACAAAACTAAACTTGAAGAAATCTTAAAGAAAAAAGCAGGGGTAAATCAAAAATCTAAAGAGCTTTGGGCTTTGCTCAATGGTGGCAAAAAGTTCAATAAAGAAGCGGTCAATGATTTTCCGTATGACCGTGATATGATTGTCAAGCTTCTTGCAGGCGGAAAAGTTAATTTAAAAGACTTATTCTATAATGATGAATACGCTGAATCAGGCTCTGTTGCGTTAAGTCTGGACGATGAAAAACTTATGGCTATTTCATCTGCAATCGGCGAAGATTACGAACTGATTGAAGAAATGAGAAAAATTTATGATTGGTCAGTTCTGACAGATATTCTTGGCAATTTTGATACTATATCTGAAGCAAAGGTTGCCGTTTACGATAAGCACAAAAAAGATTTAGAAAATCTTAAACATATTATTTCAAAGTATAAGCGTGAGAATTATGACGATGTTTTCCGCAAAACTGGTAAGAACAATTACCCAGCTTATACAAAACATTCAGATGAAACTGATGCAAGCAAAATTAAAACGGTCAACAAAGAGGATTTTTCAAAATTTGTGCTGTCTGTTATTAAAGATATTACTCCGGACGAATGTGATGCAGAAGCTTTCAACAAAATGGTGGAAGAGCTTGAACTGCACACATTTATGCCGAAGCAGAAGAATACAGACAACCGTGTTATCCCTCACCAGCTTTATTGGTATGAGCTTGACTTAATCCTCAAAAATGCTGAAAATTATCTGCCATTCCTTAAAGAAAAGGATGAGTACGGCTTAACTGTCAGCGATAAAATACGATCTGTTTTCCTGTTTAAAATTCCCTATTTCGTGGGTCCGCTTAATTCACATTCTGAAAGAGCTTGGATTCAGCGAAAGGCTGACGGCAAAATTTATCCGTGGAACGCAGATAAGCTGATTGATTATGACGCAAGCGAAGAAGCGTTCATCAAGCGAATGACAAATACCTGCACATATTTGCCAAATGAAAAAGTGCTTCCCAAAGCTTCACTTCTTTATCAGAAATTCGCTGTGCTTAATATAATAAACAGTATCAGAATCAACGGCGAAAAAATATCTGTTGAGTTAAAGCAGAGCATTTATAACGACCTCTTTGGAAACAAGAAAAAGGTTACAAAGAAAAGAATTACCGATTATCTTATCACTAACGGACACCTTACAAAAGGCGATGAAGATTTGCTCACTGGTATAGACGACAGCATCGGTGCAACGCTTTCATCTCATATGGCATTCAGAAAGCTTATTTTATCAGGTGCACTCACCGAAAATGATGCTGAAAGAATCATTGAAAGGGCATCATATGCAGAGGATAAATCCCGACTTCTGAAATGGATTTCGGCGAACTATCCAAATATTTCTGAAGCTGACAGGAACTATATCAGCCGACTTAAAATCAATGACTTCGGCAGGCTTTCACGAAAATTCCTGTGTGAAATTGAGGGTGCAGACAAAGAAAACGGCGAAGTTTTCACCATAATTGATGCTATGTGGAACACGCAAAACAACCTTATGGAGTTGCTTTCTGATAAATTCACATTTGCCGAAGTCTGCAAAGAATATAAAAACAATTATTATAACGAAAAAAAGCTGACTCTTGAAAAACGCCTTGATGAAATGTATATTTCAAATGCAGTTAAGCGTCCCATTTACAGAACATTTGACATTGTAAATGAAATTGTTAAGGCTTTCGGTGTGCCAAAAAGGATTTTTGTTGAAACAACCCGTGGCGCAGATGACAGCAAAAAGAATCAGCGCACCAAAACAAGAAAACAGCAGATTCTTGAATTATACGATAAATGCAAAGAAGAGGATGTGAAGCACCTCCGCCAGCAGCTTGAAGAAATGGGCGATACGGCAGACAACAGATTACAGGGCGACAAATTGTTCCTTTACTATATGCAGCTTGGTAAATCCATATATAGCGGAACGCCAATCGACCTTGAAAATCTCGGCACAAA
This sequence comes from Acutalibacteraceae bacterium, assembly GCA_045598085.1. Lineage (GTDB taxonomy): Bacteria > Bacillota > Clostridia > Oscillospirales > Acutalibacteraceae > CAG-488. The sequence goes on along the minus strand of JAZLLI010000042.1, from coordinate 9,704 downwards.
GGCATATGACATTGACCACATTTATCCGCAGGCATTTGTTAAGGATGACAGTATAATCAACAACAAGGTGCTTGTTCTGTCAACAGAAAACGGCAAAAAGAGCAACATCTACCCCATTGAAGAAAGCATACGCACAAAGATGCGCTCAGCATGGGAGCACTATAGAAAAGTCGGACTTATCAGCGAGGAAAAATACAAGCGACTTACCCGTTCAACACCTTTCAGTGATGACGAAAAGCACGCATTTATCAACCGTCAGCTGACACAGACATCGCAGTCTGTCAAGGCTGTTGCAACGCTTCTTAAAGAACGCTTTCCCGCTCCTGATACAGATGTTTATTACAGCAAGGCTCGTCTTGTTTCAGAGTTCCGTCAGAAATATGACCTGCTTAAATCAAGAACATTCAATGACCTGCACCACGCAGTTGACGCATACCTCAACATTGTTACAGGCAATGTTTACAATATGAAATTCACAAAGCCGTGGTTTAGCGTCAGCTCGGATTATTCAATAAAAACAGAAACGCTGTTTAAGAATGAGCAGGTTTGCGGTGGTGAAACTGTGTGGAACGGTGAGGATTCAATCGCAAAAGTTAAAGCAATTGCCGCCAAAAACACGGCACATTTTACAAAATACGCTTACTTTAAACATGGTGGATTTTTCGACCAACAACTTGTGTCTGCGTCAAAGGGTCTGACACCCATTAAGAAAGGCTTACCCACAGAAAAATACGGCGGATACAACAAAGCTGGTGCAATGTTCTATATCCCCGTAAGATACAAAGCTGGAAAAAAGAGCGAAATAATAATTATGTCTGTTGAGATGCTCTACGGCAAAAAATTCCTTGCAGATGAAAACTATGCAAAAGAGTATTCTTTCATAAGGCTTAAACATATTCTCGGCAAAGATGTTGACGAGGTTTCTTTCCCCATGGGTATGAGACCTTGGAAAGTTAATACTATGCTTTCGCTTGACGGCTTCAGGGTGTGCATTGCAGGCATCGGTAGTGGAGGAAAATGTTTAATTGCCCAACCCGTAATGCAATTTTCAGAGAATAAATTCTGGCAGTTCTATCTTAAAAAAATAGAGGTGCTTGTTAAAAAGATAAGCAATAACCCTGACTATATTTATGATGAAATTTTTGATGAAGTGTCATCAGAAAATAATGTTAAGCTTTACGATATTTATACTGATAAGCTCAAAAATTCAATTTATAAAAAGCGTGTAAATTGTCCGTTAGCAATACTTGAAAAGGGAAAAGATAAATTTATTGCACTCTCTGCCCCTGAACAGGCAAAGGCTCTTCTCAATATTCATCAGGTGTTTGGTAGATTATCAAGCGGTTGTGATTTAACCGCAATCGGTGGTTCAGTTAGAGCTGCCGCAACAGTTAGTTTCAGTGCGACAGTGTCTAACTGGAAAAAGAATTATTCTGATGTACGCATTATTGACTCCTCTGCCTCCGGTCTTTGGGAGAAAAAATCCCAGAACCTTTTAGAGTTATTATGAGCTGGCGAACGGTTATAATATCAAATCAATCAAAGCTCGATTATAAAATGGGCTTTATGGTTGTGCGTGGAGAAACAACCCGCAGGGTTTCTCTTGAAGAGATAGCGGTTCTCGTTATTGAGAACCCTGCTGTTTCCCTCACAGGTTGCCTTATTGAGGCTTTGATTGAAAAGAAAGTAAAGGTTATTTTCTGCGATTCAAAAAGAAATCCTGCGGCGGAGCTTATGCCTCACCATGGAAGCCACGACAGCTCTGCAAAAATAAGAACGCAGGCAAAATGGCAGGATAATATTAAAGCACTCATATGGCAGGAAATAATAAGCGAAAAAATCAGAAAGCAGGCTGATTTTCTTTCAGAGCTTAACAAAAGCCGTGAAGCAGAGCTTCTCTCTTCTTATATCGGTCAGGTTGAAATGCTTGATGCCACAAACCGTGAGGGTCATGCCGCCAAAGTGTATTTTAACGCTCTTTTTGGTATGGACTTCACAAGGAGTGCGAATATTCCCATAAATGCGGCTTTAAATTACGGTTACAGCCTTATTCTGTCCTCTTTTAACAGAGAAGTTGTTTCAAACGGATACCTGACACAGCTTGGAATTTTTCACAACAATATGTTTAATCATTTCAACCTCAGCTGTGATTTTATGGAGCCTTTCAGAATTCTTGTTGACAGGCTGGTTTATTCACAGATGCCAACTGTTTTTGAAAAGGAAGAAAAGCACGATATGTGGCGAATCCTTGAGGGAACAGTTATTATTGACGGTAATCATCAGCTTGTTTCAAATGCCATAAAGATTTATACACACAGCGTTTTTGAGGCGATAAATGACGGCGACCCATCTGAAATTAAATTCTTTGAAATTGACGAAGATGAAATGTTATGAGCAGTTTTAGATTTATGAGAATGATTGTATTTTTTGATTTACCCACCGAAACATTAGAGGATAAGCGAAGCTACAGAAATTTTAGAAAAGCTCTGATAAAGAACGGATTTATTATGATGCAGGAATCTGTTTATTGTAAGCTCCTTACAACGCCCTCTGTTGAAAAATCGGTAAAAAATCTTATTCAAAAAAATAAGCCTGATAAAGGTATTGTTCAGACGCTTCTTGTAACAGAAAAGCAATTTTCAAAAATGGAGTTTGTTGTTGGAGAGTGGAAGAACGATGTTATTAACAATGATGAAAGGCTGATTGTGCTTTGAAGCTTGTATATCCCGAAATTAGCCATGTTTTTAACACCGAAAACGAAAAAGTCAATTGTATTGTGATTGAAAACCAAAAACTGTTTTTCTCATTGCTTGAAGATATTCAAAGGCAAATGAATGGATATGACGGCAAACTTGTTATATCAGAGGACAACACACCGATTAAAACCGATAAATATATGGAGGTTTTGTCTCAATTTGTGCCATTTGATATTAACCGCAAAAGCCTGATAAACAAAATATCGGCAGAGCTTGAAAAGAAAGCTGTTTCAGAGGATTTTTATGGCAGAACAATTGAGCTTGTAAGTGAAATAGAAAACCATTTAATGAATATTTCCTTTGACTTTTTGTGCGATATAAATTATAATAAACTTGATATTGGTTCAATAATCCGTGCGTCAGGGGTTGAGATAAACGATTCATACACAAGCCTTGGCGAAAAGATTATTGACTATATTGAGTTAGTAACAGAATTTGACAGGAGAAAGCTTTTTCTTACTGTTAATCTGCGTAGCTATATATCAGATAATGAAGCATCTGAATTTATGAAAACTGTTTTAAGTCATGGATATAATGTGATAATGCTTGAAAGCAGTGAACACTTGCGCCTTGACTGTGAATCAAGATACATAATAGATGCGGATTTGTGTGAAATTTTTGTATAAGCACTGCTTTTGCATTCTTTCAGACGATTACAGGTCGTTTATGCCTCAAATTTTGATTTGAGGTTTGAGGTTTGAGAGCAGTGCAATTCCATAGGGATCTCAAACTTGGAGATTCTTATCGTTATCGTGCCCAAGTTTGAGAGCAGTGCAATTCCATAGGGATCTCAAACTCACGCCAAAAGCGGAATTGACATTGAGACGTTTGAGAGCAGTGCAATTCCATAGGGATCTCAAACAAGTATTCTGCTTGTGCAATGATAACATCTGTTTGAGAGCAGTGCAATTCCATAGGGATCTCAAACCGGCTCTGCCGTGCATTTACCCTTGACACGTTTGAGAGCAGTGCAATTCCATAGGGATCTCAAACAATGAAACATTTGACGAGGCATTTTCATCTGTTTGAGAGCAGTGCAATTCCATAGGGATCTCAAACCAACCAGCTTGCCGATATAAACCATAGCGGGTTTGAGAGCAGTGCAATTCCATAGGGATCTCAAACATTGTGCGTTTATCATTCTTGAGATAGAAGTTTGAGAGCAGTGCAATTGCATAGGGATCTCAAACTCATATGTCATTCTTTCTTGCCCTCCCCGAGTTTGAGAGCAGTGCAATTCCATAGGGATCTCAAACAGAACCCTTTTCACTATCCAATGTTGATATGTTTGAGAGCAGTGCAATTCCATAGGGATCTCAAACAATTAGAACAAGAAATTCAAGGCAGCAATGTTTGAGAGCAGTGCAATTCCATAGGGATCTCAAACATTCCCTACACCACATACACAGACAGCGTAGTTTGAGAGCAGTGCAATTCCATAGGGATCTCAAACACTAAAAGCATCGGTTGCCAATTTAAGATTCGTTTGAGAGCAGTGCAATTCCATAGGGATCTCAAACCATCTGCGTTGGGTCAACGCTTGATGTGCAGTTTGAGAGCAGTGCAATTCCATAGGGATCTCAAACTACAAAACGATTTGTATATACCGCACTAAAGTTTGAGAGCAGTGCAATTCCATAGGGATCTCAAACTTTTTACTTGACTTTACTACTTTTTAGTAGGTTTGAGAGCAGTGCAATTCCATAGGGATCTCAAACATTGGAGCTGTGTCAAGCGTGAGAATGGTTTATGTATGTTCGCTGCCGAAAGCTATATTTATTAAATCCCTTATGAATACTCAATTTTTTGTTAATAAAGGCAGGTTCGTTTGAGCCTGCCTTTTCTTTTGCCAACTGCTTTGTTGCCTATAATAATCGTTCATATATAAGCTGAAAGGTCTTAACTCTTCTTCGTCTGGAACAAACTCCAAACGCTGAAAACATTCCTTCATTTTTTGCATATCGTGGGAAGCCCATAAGCATCCTTTTAGTTTGAATGTTGTTTTTTTAAATCCTGACACGATAACATTGCCATTGCTTCCACCATCAAAAGAAAAATCGAGTTCGCCGCCCAAATATGCTGATAATCTATAGTTATGAATTGACGGGGTAATCATCCAGTTTCCCATTTACTGATAGCCTTATCTGTTACATTTATTTTGTCTGCAAGTTCTTTTTGAGTTAATCCCATTTCTTTTCGGATTTTGCATATAAAATCTCCCGTCTTTTCCGTGTCCATAATCTCACCTCAGAAGATTTTAATATATAATTATAAAAAGTCATCCTACTAACCGTAGAATATGGTTTTATAACACTAAAACACTGTGGCAATCTGCAAAACAATCTGTCTGTGCATAATTTTGTTTAAGAAACAACTGTAGATACAGCAGGACGAAATAAAAAGGTGATAGCAGTGTGCTTAAAGAATCAGCAAGCAAAATAAAGCCGCCGATTCGCTCGGCGGCTCCTGCTAGTAATTATAATAATAATTGTCGGTCTCAGTTTCAGCCTCGGTGGTGGGCTCATAATAATGGAATGTGGCTGGCTGAGTTGATTCTGGGGGATTAACAGTTTGTAAGTATGTCTTAGCATTGCAAACGATTACAAATGTTACGAATGCAACCACAGAAATTGCAATGGCGGTCGGAACCATTGAACGCTCATTCCTGTAGGGCTGAGGCTCACACTGGTTGCATGAATATCTGCGTGGACAATTGTAACAATCGTTTGGTGGAAGTGTGTTGCGGCAATTGTTGTCTGAGTATCTTCTTTCATATCTACGTTTCATAAATCGTTTCTCCTTTTCTGGTGTAATGTTGTTTGTAAAGGTGATTTTTCTAACGTAATCAGCTGACGAAATGACTTTTTAACCATTTTTTAATGCTGATTATTCTGATTTGAAATTAAAGAACCATCAACAACAACTCCTTGAATACTAATTTCTTCTTTTGTATTGCGCAATACTTTGTTGAGTAAATTTTCTTCCAACACGCAGATTATATAATAAATATTCTTATTTTGTCAAAAAAATAATTGTCTACTAATGCAATTTTAGGGGACGATTTACAGGCTTCTCTAGATTTCTCAAAATATTTATTTAATTTCTCTATTTCAAATATGCTCTATTGAAAGTAAGTCGATACTTTGAATAATATTACTAGAAATCAAGTTCAAAGTAGAAATCATTTGCTAAAATTTTCCTCTATTTAAAAAAATAGAATATTGTTCTTATTTGTAATTGTAATCTAAGATTATCTAATTGTACAGTTGCTTTTATGGGGATAATTCAGAATTTGTGAAAAAAGTTCAGAGAAAATTAAAAAACTATTGATTTTGTGTTGATATTTATCAAATGTTGTGATATTATGCAGTTTGGGAGGCGATTTTATGTTTAATATTGAAGAATTTCTGAAAATCAAAGAGGATGTTAAGTCAACAAAAGATGTTGATGGCTTGGTAAAAGATTTCTTAATTAAGTTAAGTAAAGATTATCGCAGGGACAATACGGAATTTGATCCACCTGCAAAACCAACTCACACAGAGTATGTATTTCCCTTTGCAAGCTACATTGATGGCATATATTATAAAAAGTTTTATAGATTCTCCGTTGCAAGCGATGGCTTAAGTGTCCGCTTGAAATCTGCGTTTAAACAGGTGCCTCTTTTTGAGGGTGATGATTCAAAAAAAAGCACCAAAAGTATTGCAAATTGTGAAAAATATATAGCAGAACATGGTGTGGAGCTTGAAACAGATGCTTCAACATTGATTATGCAAAATGGCGGTGGTGCTGTTTTTCTGAAACAAATGTTTTCGGTTCGTCTCTTTTCTGATTGGCTTAAAACTCAGCCTGAGCATCTCAAAAGCTTAGGTCTTTCTATTGATAAGCATAATGATATTGTTGACATCAATAAAAAGAATGCTGATATGTACCTTTTAGGCATCATTTTTTATCAGCAGGAAACGGTTATAACCAAAGATAAGAAAACAGCAGATGACTATCTTAATTGGCTGTTTTTAGGCGAAAAAGATAATAAAAAGCGATTTGAAGGTTTTGAAAATATAAGTCCAGATGTGGTAGAAAGAATGAATAATGAAAATTTTCATCAGCTTATAGATGTTCTTCAATCGCATCCTTTGCTGAGCTATTACCTTAAGTGGGAAGAAAATGAGTCAAAGATGAATGACAAAAGAAAGGATCTTCTGGATTTCCTACATCAGTGTCTTCGTTATCAAGAGGAAAGCAACGCACAGTCAGATGATGGAAAAGGTTTCTATCTTGTGCCTGTTATTGATGAAGTAATCCTTAATAAAAGGCAGAGAATCAGTGATTTGCTTGTAAATGAAGATTTTTCATCTTTGACCTATTACAAATTTTTAGGAAAAATAGCTGAAAAAGCCTCACATCAGCCTAATAAGCACGCTGTTCCCATTAAGTATGTTTATGACCTTTTTAAAGATGAAAAAGAGTTCAAAGAGTTTAAAGAAAACCAGTATGATAAAAAACTACATTCCTTTGCCATTAAGGGTAATAAAAATCCAAGATCCGGCAAGTCAACTAGTGATATAGAATATGGTCAGTATTTAAAAGAATTTCCATGGTTCGGTGAGTTTATCACAATTGAAGATGGAATGTTCAGATTTAAAGATAAGATTTCAAGGCTATATTTCACCGCAAATAACCTCTGTATCGACTACAACGAATTCTGGCTTTTTGAAAGAATGCTTGCCTGCTGTGAACCAAATGAGGAAACAGAAGACAATGTGGTTAAGGTTTCATCAAGATTTGATAGCCTTATTCTGTTATCCACAATGACAATGCACCTTATGCCATGGCGAGATTCGCAGAAGTTTTTAAGATATCTGGCAACAGAGCAGGCGAGTCTTTATGAAGCCAAAAACAGATATAAGCAAATAGCAGCCATTGCAATTATTTCATATAGCGGATTGTTGGAAACGCATCTTATCAGCAATAGTTTCAGAGCAATGCTTCTCAGAGTTGCATATGGCTATAAAAGATATGAGTTTCAGTATGACCAGATAAGTGCCCTCTTAAAACAGCCATTCTATAAAAAAACAATAAAGGATCACTTTGAAAAGATACGAAATAAACCAGGTGATGAGCAGCCTTTGTATTTTTTTCTGTATCATTATAAAGAGTTGGTGGCAGACTTTGCTCCCGACAAAAAGTCAAATAACACAAATCTTTACAAATGCTTTATGTATCGTGATAAAGCGTGGCGAAACGATTTCAGTTCCACAAATGAAATGCGTGAATTTGAAGATTTTATACATAATAGTATCACTGAATTTGGAAAGTTCCTTTATAGTAAAGCTAATGTACGACTTAATAGCGATTATAAAACCATAATTCAGATATATGCTATTCAGTCTTTTTTGTTTGCAGTGTCGCATTATTCGCAGACTTACTCAATTGAATTTTTAAATCAGAATGAGAGAAGCCAGCTGATAAAGGTTGCGATTTATTGCGATTATTACACAAGAAAATTCAACCGTTTATATAACAAAATATACACTGGCGGTGTGGTTACACAGGAAGAGCAAAAGAAGCTTTTCCTGCTGTGCGGACCTTGCAGAGTGTCATGCATTGGCGAATATAAAATAGGCAATAAAATCCATCTTAGCGGTAATATGCTGAATGATTATAAGCTTTGGTTGGATAATGAAAAGGGCAGATACAAAATCTTGTTAATGCGTCTGCTTGCATATACAGATTTTTATGATAATAACACGTATACAGGAAAAGATGTGCCAAGCATAAACGGCAACGATTTTCTTCAATATGATAATATCGACATTGAAAAGCTGTATCAGTCAAAGCACGCAAGAGATAAAAAAATCGACCCGTTCAGCTGGTATAAAACCCTCTGATTGGTGTTTACTTCTATTCGTGCTTATGATATAATCATTCCACAAACTTCAGGAGGCGCAATATGGGACGGGTATCGGTCAAGGCGAATAAAAACATCTATCAGCTCAAGCGTGAGGAGCTGGGACTTTCACGGGAAGAAGCCAGCGAAAAAACGGGCATTTCGGCGGATAAAATCGAAAAAATCGAGAACAGGGGAGTAACCCCGTACCCCGAAGAGGTGCTTGCCATGGCGGAGGGCTACAAGGAGCCGTCGCTGTGCAATTACTTCTGCTCAAAAGAGTGTGCAATCGGCAGGCAGTATGTGCCCGAAGTGTCTATAAAAGACCTGCGTCAGATAGTCCTTGAAATGATGGTGTCCCTTAACAATATGCAGGGCAAGCAGACCCGACTTATGGAAATCTCAATTGATAACACCGTTGACGATGACCAGATAGCCGATTTTATTGAAATTCAGGGGGAGCTTGAAAAAATCTCTGTGCTTGTTGAAACGCTCCAGTTCTGGTCAGAGGAAATGCTCGCCGAGGGCAAAATCGACAGAGAAAAATATGAAGCCATCAAGTCAAAACTAAAAAAATAATCATTTCAGTGCAGAGTGTCGCCAAAGATGCTCTGCATTTTCTTTAATTCGCCAAAAAAGCGGAAATAGCGAGCCGTATTTCGCACAAAAAACTATTTAAAACGGGCGCAAATAATAGTATAATGAAGCTGTAATAAAGGAAAACTCAAAAAGAGTGTCAAAGGAGGACGATAAAATGACAACATTGCTGACCGCCATTGCGTATCTGGTAGTTATTTATGCGGTGCTTAAACTGATGTGGTGGGTAACAAAGCTGTGGATAAAAATATCCCTTGGCGTAGTTCTGGTAGGGCTTGTAGTGTCCGCCATAGGCTTTTTGTTTGTATAGTTAAAGAGGGGGGGACGAGCCAATGACCGCAGGTGCAAGAATCCACGCCATAAGGCTTTCGGAAAAGACAAAAAATAATCCGCAGTATGCCGCAAAAATGGGCATCACCGCAGAAGTAAAACCAGAAGTCGGATCGTAGCCATGTCGTTCTGTG
>JAZLLI010000041.1:0-33573 GCA_045598085.1 Acutalibacteraceae bacterium | reverse complement strand
TTTTTCATATTTCATTATAATTTACCTCCCTTAGAATAATGCGATAATTGCCTGAACAAGAGCCATTACTGCGTTAAGAATGCTCATAAGTACGCTCATAAATGAGGGTGCTGTTTCAGTTTCTGTTTCTGTTACAACAGGAGCTTCGTCTGCTGTTACGATAATTTCTTCTGCCTGCTCAAGGGCATTGACAAAGCCAAGTACCTCAAAATCAGAATCAGATGATGTTGTGATTTTGCCAATGCTCAATGTTTTTGTTGCACCATAGACTGTATTGCCGTTTGCATCAATCATATATGATTTTGCGTAAACGGTATCGTTTTCGTTGACATCAATTACAGTTTTAAGAAGTCCTGAAAGTGATGTGTTTGTTTTTGCGGCAACTGTCTTATTGACATTATCGTTATCAACTGTGAGGTTATCTTTCTGTGCAGCGTCTGTTGTGTAGATTACACCGTGCTGGAGAATTGCGTTGCCAACAGCTGCTTTACTTGCAGAATGTTCTGCGAAAAGTGTTGCTGTGCCGTCGCCGTTATCGTCTGCTCTTACTATATCTGTAGCAAGAATTGCCTTTGCTCTATAAGCTTCATACTCACCGGGTGAAACATAAACAGGAGTAAGAGCTCTATCCTCAACAGCGAAGAAGCTGTATGTTGAATATGAGCTTACGATATTGCCGTCCTGATCTTTCCAATATACAAACCAGTTGCCGTTTCTGATGCCGTCAGCCTCTGCGATTTTAACTGTTGCAATTTCATATTTTGTTGACTTTGTAACATCAAGCTTCTTTGAGATTGTTGCACCATTTTTTGCCATAAGCATATGCTTTTCAACAACAAATTCGTCAAGAGCTTTCAGTGCGTCATCATATGCATTGTCAACATCAATTACATTTGCGCCTGCGTTAATGCTGTCTTTGATTTCTTCAACAGCAGATTTAAAATGTTCAAGCTCTTTTGTTTCGGCAGGAACATTATTCGTGATAAAATTATCTACATCAGCAATTTTTTCTGCCTTATATTCATCAAGGTCGATTTCATCTTTACCGCAAATTGTGCAAACGCCGTCAACAAAATTATGAGGAATGGAAGCGAATGCTTTGAAACCGAATGGGCTGAGTACTGCTTCAACTGCATCTAAATCACTGTCGCAAGGCGCATAAACTGAATCAAAGAAATAGTAATCTCCAGAAAACGCATCGCTGCCAACGGTCTGTAATTTATCAGATACAGTCATATCAATCAAGGCAGACATACCACCAAAAGCATCACTACCAATAGTTGCAGCATTGGTTATATCTATATGTTTAGCAGAATAGCACTGATAAAATGCCCTTTCGCCAATTGTTGTGGCATTGGGAATGCAAATTTCATTAAGAGCAAAATTCATATAAAATGCCCATTCGCCAACATTTTCAACCTTGGGCATTACTGCTGTTTCGAGTGCACTGCAATAATTGAATGCTTTTTTTTCTATAGTTTTCACTTCGGGCATATTTGCGCTTGTAAGACCTGTGCAGAAATCGAATGCCTGCTGTTCGATTGTTTCAGCCTTTGGAAGATCGATTGCAGAAAGACTTTCGCACTGATAAAACGCTCTATTGCCAACTGTTACAACATTAGGAATATCAACGCTTTTAAGGTTATAGCATTCTCTCAACGCACTTGCACCGATTGTTGTAACATTTTGTGCTTTAATGCTGGTGATTGTTGTATTTTGGTAAAATACATTACTTTTGATTTCTGTTACACTATCGGGGATAACAATATCTCCGCCTTTGCCTTTGTATGCAGTGAGTACGCCGTTTTCGATTACGAAATCAGATTCAGTTTCAACAGAATGATATTCCATTACACCCTCATGTTTAGCGTTGCAGGGAACATAAAGGTTGGTAACAGAATCAATATAATACCATCCCTCGCTGTAATTTCCATCTTTAAAATTGCTGATTTCTTCGGTAGCATCTTTAGGAGTAACCGAAAAAGAATATTTGGGGTTAACCGCAATCATTCCGATAACCTTGCTATCACTATCGGTTTTGCCTGAAGAATAAAAGTGAGTTACAGTTAAATTATTACTGCAAAACATAGTGAATGTTATTCCTGCCGCATATGATGTTATGCTAAGGCACGACACTGTCGATATAATCATCAGAATTGACAATAAAACCGACAAAATTCTTTTACTTGTTTTCAATTTTTATCAAATCCTTTCAAAATTATCTTTCTTCTATTATAGCACAATACCATTTTTTGTAAAGAGAAAATAGCATATGTTTACATTTATTTTGTTTAATATTGTTTATAGGGGTGAAATTTGACGGCAACATCTGCCCTCCTTGTGTAAAGGATGGTGGCGAACGAAGTGAGTCGGGAGGATTGTTTGTTTAAATTTATATTTGTACTGACATTTAGAACGGGATGTCGAGGACGGCATTTCCTACGGTGGAAACTTTTTCACTATTCACTACAACTTATTACTTTAAGTTACCCCTATCGTCAAAATCAGAGATTTTGCCACTTCCCCCGAGGGAAGCTTTTGATTTATGCTTGTCGTGAGTGTAGATTGCCACGGCTCTTCGAGCCTCGCAATGACATAACCTTTCACTTTTTCACTATTCACTACAACTTACTACTTCAAGTTACCCCTATCGTCAAAATCAGAGATTTTGACACTTCCCCCGAGGGAAGCTTTTGATTTTCTTTTTGAATTTGTACTATCACTCAAGAAACAATCCCTCAGTCAGCTTCGCTGACAGCTCCCTTTACACAAGGGAGCCGTTTTATTGTGCGTTTTAGGTGGATTTGTACGATATTTTCCAATTCAATTCGGGAAGAGCAAGCCACTTTCCTACGCAGTGTGAGGTGCAAAAAAAACGGGAGTGGTAAGCCACTCCCTAAAAAATTTAATTATTTATTGAAATTGAACACGCTATCGAATGCGCTTGCAAGACCAAACTCATAGGTTGGGTCATTCTCTTCCATTATGGGACCGTCTTTTTTTGTGGGGTCGGGGTCGATTGAGCTTGTTACCTCTGCAAGGATTGGCTCAAATGTGAATTTTTCAACATTTACTTCGGGTTTTTCATATTTCATTATAATTTACCTCCCTTAGAATAATGCGATAATTGCCTGAACAAGAGCCATTACTGCGTTAAGGATGCTCATAAGTACGTTCATAAATGAGGGTGCTGTTTCTGTTTCTGTTACAACAGGAGCTTCGTCTGCTGTTACGATAATCTCCTCTGCCTGCTCAAGGGCATTGTCAAAGCCAAGTACCTCAAAATCAGAATCAGATGATGTTGAGATTTTGCCAATGCTCAATGTCTTTGTTGCACCATAGACTGTATTGCCGTTTGCATCAATCATATATGATTTTGCATAAACAGTGTCATTTTCGTTAACATCAATTACAGTTTTAAGAAGTCCTGAAAGTGATGTGTTGGTTTTTGCGGCAACTGTCTTGCTTACATTATCGTTATCAACTGTGAGGTTATCTTTCTGTGCAGCGTCTGTTGTGTAGATTACACCGTGCTGAAGGATTGCGTTGCCAACAGCGGCTTTACTTGCAGAATGCTCTGCAAAGAGTGTTGCTGTGCCGTCGCCGTTATCATCTGCTCTTACGATGTCTGTTACAAGGATTGCCTTTGCACGCTCTGTTTGATAATCATCAGGGTCTACATAAACAGGTGTGAGAGTTCTGTCCTCACAAACAAAGAAGCTGTATGTTGAATATGAGCTAACAATGTTGCCCTTTCCGTCAACCCAATAAACGAACCATTTGCCATCCTTAATGCCGTCTTTTTCGGGGATTGTAACTGTAGCAATCTGATATTTTGCTGATTTTTCGGGTTTATAAACCTGATCCACTGTTACATCACCAATCTTAACTGTGTGCTCTTCGAGAACATACTCGTCAAGTGCTTTAAGTGCATCAGCATTGATTTCGTCAACCTCTTCTACGGTTGTTGCATCGCTAATCTTTTCTTCGATTTCTGCTGCTAATTCCAAAAAGCTGTCAAGCTGCATTGCCTCTTCTTTAATCTTACTGTCAGCAAACTCACTAAGCTTAGTGAGAATCTCGTCTTTGTAATTGTCAAGGTTGAAACCGCAAACTGTGCAAGTGCCGTTAACATAGTCATGGTCAAGCTGAGTGAACAAATCAGGATTAAGTGAGCTTAACTTTGCTTTAATATTATCTACATTATTATTACAGCTTACATAAATATTTTCGAGTTTGCCACATTCTCTAAAAGCACTAGAATCAATATTGTCTATCCTACCCAAAATTGTAACATTTGCAAGCTTTTGACAGTTAGCAAAGGTATCCCTTCCAATATTGTTTACATTTTTTGGGATTGTTACGCTTGTAAGTGCCATACATCCATAAAATGATTTCATATCAATTTTTTCTAAACTGTCAGGCAATTCAACACTTTCAAGTTTTTGACAGTTAGAAAATGCAGACGAACTAATGGTCTTTACACCATCTGGAATTATTATGCTTTTAATACCACTGCTCATAAATGCAGAACTGCCAATAGTTGTTACACTATCTGGAATTGTTACGCTTTCAAGTTTCGAGCAACCATTGAATAAACTAGAATTAATGGTTGTTATACTGTTTGAGAGTGTTATCTCTGTAAGACCCTTACAGAAAGAGAATGCGGAATCGCCAATGTTTGTTACACTATCAGGAATTGTAACATTCACCAAAGCATTACAGTAGTTAAACGCACTGGAATCAATGTTTGTTACACTGTCAGGAATTGTAATATCCGCAAGACTTGAGCAACTGGCAAATGCAGCTATGCCAATGTTTTCTACACCATCAGCAATTGTAACATTTGCAAGGCTTGAACAACCACTGAATACCCATTTACCAATGCTTTTTACACCGCCAGGGATTGTAACACTCGTAAGAGATGAGCACGCATCGAATGCTTCTTCACCAATACTTGTCAAAGTATTGGGAATTTCAATAGTTTTCAAAGAACTGCACAAATAAAATGCCTGTTCACCAATGCTTGTTACACTGTCGGGAATTTTAACGCTGGTAATTTTCGATTTCCAATAAAACGCTTTATCGCCAATAGCTGTTACACCGTCAGGGATAACAATATCTCCGCCTGCACCTGTGTAGCCAGTGAGCACACCGTTTTCATCAATGATGAAATCAGAAGGCTCTTTTTCACCGCAAACTGTGCAAGTGCCGTTAACATAGTCATGACCATTCTGCTTAACTTTATCACCAAGTGAGCCTAACTGTGATTTAACTGCATTTAAATCACAGTTGCAGGGTACATAAATGTTTTGAATATTACAATATTTAAACATATCAGAATTAACATTTTCATTATCAGCTGCACTTGCAGGAAGTGTTACGCTTGTGAGGTTGTTACAACCATAAAACATATTAGTTCCAATGCTTGTTACACTGTTAGGTATTGTAATACTTCCCAAAGAACGACAGTTATTAAATGCATAATCTCTAATACTTGTTACACTATCGGGTATTGTTACGCTTGTGAGGGCATAGCAATAATTAAATGCACTACTTCCAATGCTTGTTACACTATCTGGGATTGTTACACTTTCGAGTGCTTCACAGCTCTCAAACGCTTTACTTCCAATGCTTGTTACACCATCGGGTATTGTTACGTTTTTGAGGGATTGACAGTCCTCAAATGCATAATCTCCAATGCTTGTTACACCATCAGGAATTATTATTGTATCAATGGAAAAGCAAAATTCAAATAAACCCTTACTAATTGTAGTCAAGTTAGCGGGTAATTTAACACTCATAAGAGCATAACACATCTGAAAAGCAGAAGTACCAATGGTCTTTACGCTATCAGGAATGTCAACACTCATAAGAGCACTACACCCATTAAAAGCAGAATTACCAATACTTCCTAAGCTATTAGGGAATGTAACACTCTCAAGATTTTCACAGTTCTCAAATGCATTATTTCCAATACTTTTTACACCCTCGGGGATTACCACGCTGGTAACTTCAGTTCCTCTGAATGCACTGCTACCAATAGATGTTACACCGTCAGGGATAACAATGTCTCCGCCTGGACCCACATACTCGGTGAGCCTACCGCTTTTGATTGTGAAATCACTGTCTGCCGCAAATGCTACCATGCCGAGGCATGATACTGTCGATAAAATCATCATGATTGACAATAAAACCGACAAGATTTTTTTACTTGTTTTCAATAAAATCAAGTCCTTTCATTTAAAATATTTTTTGGGCACTTATTATTATAGCATATGAAATTGGAATAAAGTTGGAATAAAATCCCATTTTTATTAAGAAACAAATAACAAATTGTAAATAATTTGTAAATTTTTTCAATTTTGACTTGAAATGCTGAAATGGAAACCACAAATTCTTTTTTAACAAAGTGAACAGAAAAAGTTGAATTGATGAATTGTTTGTGATACAATGATTTCGACAATTTTTTCGGGTGATTTTTATGAGAAAAAAATCTTTAATAAACGCAGAAAGCTACGGCTTTTCGCCGAATAATTCGGGTGAAAAAAACACCGCCATTCTGCAAAAAGCCATTGACGAAAACGAGCAGGTCGCTGTTACGGCTCACGGAGTTTATGACATGGCGGGCACTGTAAAAATCCCCTCTGACACCTGCCTTAAATTTGGTGAGGGTGTTGTGCTTCGCCGAGTTCCGCTGAAAGATAAAAACCTTGAGGGCAACCTTTTTATAAATGAGGGTGCATTTGACGGGCGATTCAACCAAAACATCACGCTCAGCGGTGCGCACATTGTGATTAACGGGGTTGAAAGTGCAGGTGCTTCGCCTGAAAGCTCCAATGTTATTGCAGGTTTGCGTGGGCATATTGCTTTTTTATACATTAAAAATCTGCTGATTGAGGATATAATCATAACCGACCTTTTGGAAAAGGACTACGGTATTCAAATTTCAGATTTTGAAAATGTTGAGGTCAGGCGGGTTCACATTGAGGGACTTAAAGACGGCGTTCATTTTGGCACAGGCAAAAATTTTGCTGTGAGGGACAGCCGATTCCGCACATACGATGATGCAATTGCCCTCAACTGCGCTGACTATTCAGTTTCTAACCCCAACTTTGGCTCGATTTCTGACGGAATTATTGAAAACTGCATTGAGCTTCCAGGGTATAAAACATACGCATTTTTTATCCGTATTCTTGTGGGCACGGCAAGGGAATGGCAAAAGGGCATGACCGTTTATCATTCTGACGCTATCCGCACAGAAAAAGGAATGTACCGTGTGGTTATGAAGCCTGACAACACGCCTTACACCACCGTAACAAAGCCCGATTTTGATGACGGATACAAAGAGCTTGACGGCATTATGTGGGTCAAAACTCACAAGGGATACAGTGCAGATGAAATTTCACTGACCGCAGGGTGCAAAAACATTATTTGCCGTAATATTTCACTGGAGCAGGAAAGGCGCAGAGGGGTTTATATTTACACCTCTTTTGACGAATATCTGCGAAGCTACTACAAAGGCAGTGAAATTCCAGAGGTCAAAAATATTACATTTGAGGATATTAAGATTTTAAAGCCTGTTGAGCATTTTCTTGCCATTAAAACAAAGACGGAGAATGTGCATATAATAAACAGCAGTGTTGACGAAACTGATATTCTTTATGAAAAGAATGAGCAGATGGAATGAAGGTGAAATACAGTGTCTAAAAACAAAATGACAAAGGATGTTGTGCCGCAGGATTTCACCTTGAAGCTGGCGGCAGTTGATGCAATCCCCGTGTTGTTTTTTGGCGGAAGCATGGTTGTTATCAGCGTGATTTTTCGCTCGCCGTTGTTTCTTTTTGGTGCGCTGATGTGCCTTTTTGCTGGGGCGGCAAAGGTGCTGTGGAAAATCATTGTGGTGCTTAAAAAGAAAAACATCTGGTGGCTCTTTTTGCAGATGAGGATTCTTATGCCCATAGGTATGGCGGTGATGATTGCCGCCGCTGTGATTAACAAAAGCAATGTGGATTTTCACTCTGTTTTTGTGAAAGCCATGAGCTTCCCGCCCGTAATATTTTTTATTGCAGGCATAATCGGCATGGCGATGATGATGATTTTTGCATTTAAACTTGACAGCAGTGATGTTAAATCCAACTGGATTGAACAGCTTACAAACGGAATTGCGCAGGGGTGCTTTTTTGCAGGGCTTCTGCTGACCGTTATTATATAAGGAGTGATTTTTATGGCAAAACAATATGTACAACAGAAGAAGAGAAAGAAAAGAGGCGGAGTTATTAAGGGCATTATTGCGCTTATAGCTGCGGTTGCTATTACAGCTTTTATTTTTAGCGTAATCCCTGCAAAGACAATGGATTTTGATAAAACCATACTTGAATCTGACCAGAGCATCAGCGTTTCAAAGTATGCAGGATGCACATATTTTGTGCCGAAAAATCCGCAGGCAGGCTTGATTTTTTATCAGGGCGCAAGGGTTGATGCAAAGGCATATGCTCCCCTTATGCGTGCGCTGGCAGAGAGAGAAATCCTCGCTGTTATTGTTGACGCTCCGCTGAACTTTGCATATTTTGACAAGGATGCCGCAGAGGGTATTCAGAGGCAGTATCCACTTGTTAAGAAGTGGTATATCGGCGGTCATTCAATGGGTGCGCAGATTGCAGGCAACTACCTTAAAAAGCACGTTGAAGATTTTCAGGGTCTTGCACTTTTTGCAGGCTTTGTAACAAAGGATTTCAGCGACACCGACCTTAAAGTTATTTCAATTTATGGTGAAAATGACGGCGTTCTCACTGACGGACTTTATCAGCGCAACCTTAAAAATCTGCCAAAGGGATATAAAGAATTTGTTATCCCCGGCGGCAACCATTCGGGATTTGCATATTACGGTCCGCAGAAAGGCGACAAGGAAGCCACTATCACAAAAGACGAGCAGATTACCGCAGCTGCAAGATATTTTGCAAGATGCGTTAAATAAAGGAGATTCACTATGCGTTTAGCTTCAACAACAGGCGACTTTATGTCGTATTGCAACAGAGATGCTGTGAAAGCCGTGCAGGCATTTGAGGGCACTGGATTCAAGCACATTGACATTTCATTTTACAGGATGAATTACGAAAACTCACCGTTTATGTCTGACAATTGGGTTAAGGAAATCGCCAATGTTTCAAAGGCGGCAGAAAAGCTTGGCTTTGACTTTGTTCAGGCACACTCGCCCTCTAACGATTATTTCAGAGATGATAAGGATGAGGTTATCAAGGGCAACATTCGTGCAATTGAGGCTTGTGCTTACCTTGGCATTGACAAGCTGGTTGTTCACTCGGGCAGAAGCAGAGATTTGATTTTTCCGCAGGACTGGAAAGCATATATTAACGGTGTGAAAGAGTTTTATGAAGCTCTTTATCCTGCTATGGAAAAATACAATGTGCGTGTGCTTGCAGAGAATTACACCCCCTCATCAAGAAACGAGTGTTCATTTTATAATGCAGACGATTTAAACGAGCTTCTTGACGCTTGCAATCATCCGCTTCTTGGTGTTTGCTGGGATGTTGGTCATGGCAACCTGTTGAACCCCGACCAGATGGACGATATTATCAAGCTGGGTGAGCGACTTCAGGCAGTACATATTCAGGATAATATGGGTGTTCACGACAACCACCTTTGCCCTTATATGGGTACACTTGATGTTGACGCTGTTATGCAGGGTCTGAAAGAAAACGGATTTATTGACAGAGGCGGAATTTTCACCTTTGAATGTGATAACATTATTTCACGCACACCCTCATGGAACAACCACAAGCATATGATAAATGAAAGAATAGCCGCTGACCCCGACCTTGAGGTTAAGCGAGCCGCAATAAGACTGATGTATGAAATTGGCAAATCAATTCTTACAAAATATGATTGCTTTGAAGATTAAAAAAGAGCCTGACCGTTTGGTCGGGCTTTTTTGATAAATAAAAGCGGAAATTTGCAATGACAGGCAACCGCATATTTTCTTAGTATAATGTATGTTTTTTCTGTCTTGAAATCAAGTTTCGGAATATGATATAATTGAGCTAATCTGAACGAAAATGGTTGTGATATTATGAAGAAAGTTTTATCAATATTTTTGGCGGTGGTGTTTATTTTGTCAACGGCTACAATTGCATTTGGTGCAGACAGTTCATCAGAAATTTATGTTGCACCAGACGGAAGCGACAGCGCAGACGGCACATTTGATGCTCCACTTGCAACGCTTGAGGGTGCAAAGGAGCTTGCCAAAACAAAATCAGGCAGTATTACTGTCTATTTCAGAGAAGGTGTTTATACTTTCACCGACACTGTGAATTTCACCCGTGGCGACAAAGCGGATGTTACATATAAATCATATAATAATGAAAGGGTTGTTTTCACCGCAGGCACTCCGTACACAGGCTTTGAAGAATGTACCGTCAACGGCGTTAAAGCATTCAAAAAAAATGTTGGAAAGGATGCCAACATCAGCACACTTTTTAACGGTGAAAAGACGCTTAAAAAGACAAGATACCCCGAAACAGGCTATATTTATCCTGCAAGTGTTGACGGCAAAAATCTGTTAGTCCCCGACTGGAGCGGAGAAATAGCCACTTTCACATCATATGTTGCAATGTATGTGAATCAAGAAGATATGCCCGAAATGAAAAATCCAAATGACATTGTTGTGCGTATTCTTCACTGGTGGAAAGATGAGATTCTCCCTGTTAAAAGCTATGACAGCAACACGGGTCTTCTTGAATTTACAAGACGCACAAATATGAGAATTAACAAAAATGACAGATTTTTCTTAGAGAATGTTTTTGCTTCTCTTGACAAAAGCGAGGAATGGTATTTTGACAAGAGTGAGGGCGTACTTTATTATGTTCCAAACGAGGGTGAAAGTGCCGAAAATCTGACTCTTTGGGGCGGCAGCCTTGAAACATTCATCAAGGTCAGTGGTGTTGATTCCATAAGCTTTGAGGGCATTGTTTTCAGAGGTAACGGCTACACGCTCAGAGCTGGCGGTGATATGTCCTCACAGGCGGCATACGATGCACAGCCTTGCGTTTTTTATGAAGATACCCACAATTTCACCGTGAAAAACTGCGAGTTTAAAGACCTTGCGTCCTGCGCTGTTTTTATGGGTTCAGTTGTTACAGATGCAAAAATTGAAAACTGCATTTTTTCAAATATCGGCGCACAGGCGGTTTATATCCGTGGTGAAAATGTGCCTGTTGAAAGTGAAAGAGTTACCAAAAACATCACTGTTTCAAACAACATAATTTCGGGTTACGGCAGAGTGTTTTTCAATGCGGTGGGTGTGCTTGTAATTCATGCAAACAGCGTTGACATCACACACAATGAAATTCATGACGGCTATTACACAGCTATTTCTGTTGGCTGGGTGTGGGGTTATGATTACACCGTTACTTACAACAATAAAATCTGCGATAATCTGATTTACAATATCGGTCAGGGATGGCTCTCTGACATGGGCGGAATTTATACCCTCGGCAATCAGCCCGGCACTGTGATTTCTGGCAATGTTATTCACAATGTTGCCGCCGACCCAGACGAGGGAGGCTATGGCGGATGGGGCGTTTACCTTGACGAGGGTTCGGCATACATCCTTGTTGAAAACAACCTTGTTTATGCTTGCGGAAGCGATTCCTACCACCTGCACTACGGCTCATACAACACAGTTCGCAACAATATTTTTGCCCTCAGCGGTGAATCACAGATAAGAGTTGTTTCAAGCTTCAAGCGTTCTGTTGCCAATGACGGAGGCAGAAAAACTGCGGATTTCACAAACAACATCATCCTCACCAACGGCAAGGCACGCACATATTCAAACCATGAGGACAAGCGTGCGTTATATGATGAAAACAATATTTTTTGGGATGCCACCTATGGCGATGAGCTTTATACAAGTAAAAGCACCGATGCAAACAAATCTTTTTCTCTTGAAACGGCAGAGCGAAAAGGCTTTGTGCATTCACCAATTGTTGCTGACCCGTGCTTTAAAGATGCGCTGAATTTTGATTTCCTGCTTTCAACGGATTCCCCTGCAATTGAGGCAGGCTTCAAGCCGTGGGATTATCAGAACGCAGGCACGCTCAAAGGCACAACAATCGGTCTTGACACCGAGGGCGGGCAGACACCGTACAACGCAGAGTCAAAAGCGGTGGACATCACCCCCTCAAAAGAGAAGATGCACTTCATTATGAATATCATAAATAAAATTTGGAAATTTATAATCAGAATATTTAATAATTCTAAAAAGTAATAAACAAGCAGGGCTTCGGCTCTGCTTGTTTCATTTATAGAATAAAAGCTAAAATAATATGCGATTAAATATCGTTTTGTATATAATTTGACCAATTTTTTTGGTTAATTTGTGGATTGAAAATAGTATCAAACAAGTCTATACTTTTAATATATATAGATAAGGGAGGTTGAAAAAAGAACTATCACTGAAAACAGCATTTTTTCAATAATTATTAAACACAAATATAAAAAAGAGGGGCTTTTTTATGAAAAAATTAGGTAAAAGTTTATTTATTATCCTTATGGCAGCAATCATCGCATTCTCAAACCTTGCAGTCTGCTTTGCCGCAGATACCTACAAAATAAATGTTCCCGTTAAGTATTGCCAGACCGAAGCAAGATCAATGCTTGCTATGATCAATGCACTCCGTACGGGCAACAGTGCATGGTATTGGAATTCATCAAACTCACAGAAGATTTATCCCAGCGGACTTAAAGCATACAAATATGACTACAACCTTGAAAAAATTGCTATGCAGAGAGCTGCTGAAATCGCAATCGGCTTCACACATGAACGCCCTGATGGCACAAAATGGACAACAGCATTCAACGAAAGCTACACACGCACAGCTGAAAACATTGCCGCTGGTCCAAAGAACGCAGCAGCTGCATTTGACAAATGGGCAGAAGCAGCCAACAAATATGAATATCAGGGACACAGAAGAAATATGCTCGGCACTTATGTTGCTATCGGTATTGCAGGCGTATATTACAACGGTGCATATTACTGGGTTCAGGAATACGGCGCAAAATGCGTAGATTCAAATTCAACAACTGCAAACGACAGCCTTACATCTGTTCCTGTTAAGGTTCTTCCCTCAAAAATCACAAGCAAAACATTATCAGTTTCAGCATCAGCTTTAACTCTTACAATCGGTTCATCTGTTGCAGTTCCCGTTATCAACGGTACAATGGAATTTAAAGATGCATGGAAAAACAGCAACCCTGTTACTGTTCCCTGCACATGGACTTCTAACAACACATCTGTTGTTACAGTTTCAGGCGGCAAGCTCGTTGCTCAGAACGCTGGCACTGCAACAATCAAAGCATCCGCAATGGGTCAGAACTTCACAGTTACTGTTACAGTTAAGGGCAAGAGCTCAGGCGGCTCCAACACATTCACTGTTACATATGATTCAAACGGCGGTTCAGTTGCTTCATCAAGTGCAGAGTTTAAGAAAGGTGATTCTGTAACACTTCCAAATGCTACAAGAAAGGGTTACACATTCCTCGGCTGGTCTCCAAGCAAGACTACAACCACACTCAGATACAGAGCTGGCACAACAGCTACATTTAACGGCGACACAGTTCTTTATGCTATTTGGGTTAAGACTGCAAACCCACCAAGAATTTGGGGCTTTGACATTCTTCCCGATAAGGTTTCAGTTGACTACAAGGGTAAAATACAGCTCCCAACTGTTGTTGATGCAGATAGCGGCGCAAAATACACATATCAGTGGTTCAGCAAAAACAAGTCAGTTGCAGGCGTAAACCAGCAAGGCATTGTAACAGGTGTTAAGAAATGGACTAAGGGCACAGCAACAATCACTTGCTTTGTAACCGACTCAAACGGCAAAAAGTATTCAGATGCTTGCGAAGTTACTGTAGGCTACTCATGGAAGCAATGGGTTATCAATACAGTTCTTTTAGGTTTCCTTTGGTATAAATAATTAAATAACAACGGGCAGTATGTGGCAACGCATACTGCCTTTTTTCTATAATTTTCCAAAAAAATAAAGATGGTCTTAAACAGTAATTTTACTTTTAAAACCATCTTTTTTATTTTATTTTTTCAGCAATTCATATGCAAGCCGTGGGCTTCCGTTATAATAGACGATTCCGCAATATTGGAATCCCTCACGGCTGACTATGTGGCGCATAACCTTGTTTTCGTCCATGGTGTCAATTCTCAATGATTTGACTCTCGAAAAGCAAAAATCCTTAATCAGCCTGAATGCCTCTTTTGAAATGCCTGTGCCTCGTCTGCTGTCGCCAAAGGCTATCCTGTGAACAACCGCATATGGCAGGTCGCTTTTCCATTCGCCCTCGATTGACGGATACGCAGGCTCGCCTGTGAAAATAATGGCGCAATAACCTGCAATGCCTTGCTCGTCCTCAATCACATAGCCGATGCCTTCGTCAACATCGTCAAGCACCGTCTGCAAAACAGGATATTCAGAAAGCCACTGCTCGAATCCCATTGATTTCTGATACTCTCTGCCCTCGTCAAGGATTTTGTAACATTCCTCCGCATCTTCTTTGCGGGCAATTCTTAAATTCATCTGCCAAACCTCATTATTTCTTAGACATATAAAGCTCTCTGAATTTCACAGCGTGCTCATAAGCCTTGTTTACATACTGCTCAAATGTGAGCGAATGATAAATTTTGTTGGGGCAATCGCCTTTTCTGCCCTTGCCGTTGATTTCAAAGGTGAGCATACCGTCAAATCCGCACTTATTGAGCCTTTCTGCAATGCCGTCCCAGTCAGCAACTCCGTCAAATGGGAGCAGGTGTGCATCATCCAGAAATGTGATTTCGGGCGGGTTGGTGATGCCCATATTATCGTTAAGGTGAGTTGAAATAAGATACTGACCGTATTTGCCGATAAGGTCATTGCTGAAGTTATAGCACATTTCATGACCTGTATCAATGCAGAAGCCAACATTTTCTACTTTGCCGTAATTTTCAAAAATCTTTTCAAGGTACATCTCGCCCTCAGTGTTTTCAAAAGCGATTTTAACGCCCTTTTTAACGGCTCTGTCAACAACCTTTTCAAGTCGGCGGATTCCAAGCTCGGTGGGTGTGCAGTTATCCATGCCGATTATTGCGTGCATTATAACAATTGGCGCACCTGTTTCTGCACAATCATCAATGGCATTGAGAAGCTCCGTAATCATTATATCTGAAAGCTCGCCCTCTTCATCGTGCCAGATGTCATCCATACCATAAAACGGTGCATGGATTGATTGAAATTCAAGACCTAACTTTGCCGCCTTGTTTGCAAAAGCGGTGCAAAGAGCGGAATCGCCCTGCTTCGGCTTATCAAAAAAGCAAGCGTCAAAGCCTGCGGATTTAATAACTTCAAGCTGTTCAATCTGCGGAATTTCTTTATCAAAGCCCATGCCTGTTCCAAGGCAGAGGAGCGGTAAATTCTCTGTCATAAAACGACCTCCTTTTTATAGATTATATCACTGATTTTTTATTTGTAAAGTGCGGCTTTGGCATAAAAAATCGCAGGGCGAACCCTGCGAAAAAATTATTTTATTAAGGTTGCATCAAGAACCATGATTCCTATTTCACTATCCCAGCCAGGGCTTGTTCTTTCGCAATATATTTTTACAAAGTGAGCACCTTTCAAATCGATTGTATATGATTTAGGCTCTGTTTTGCGTGAGACATTTTTTAATTCTAAAACAGTTAAGTCGTCATCAATCATGACTTTTACCGTGGCGGTACGATCAACTTCCATATTCTCGTTAGGTGCAATGGTAAGTTTAAGTTTTTTGAATTTACCATTGGGATAGTATTCTCCATAACTACCGCCCCCCATTACAACATAGGGTAAACTGGCATCATATGTATTTCCCAATGAATCTTTCAACGAACCTTCGTTTTTCTTCCAATTGTTTTCATTTACTGAGTCGAAAGAAAACAAACTTACTTTATCGGCTTCATAGCTTGGATTTATATTTACTAAAGCTTCTTTACCATACTGCTTATAGTCTTTTAATTCTTTGTTTAAATTATCAACAGTAAGTTGTAGAGTATCCCTTTCGTTCTCAATATCTCCGTAAACTTCCTGTGCATTATCTTTGTTGATTTCAACCTTTTCTCCGTTAATGGTGATTGAAATATTCTGCTCTTGCTTCTGTTCCTGTGTTTGGTTTTGTGTTTGCTTATTGTCATTTTTGTTTGAGTTTTTGTTGTTGTTTTTATTGTTTATCGCCGTTGTTGCACCAAATGTGCCTATAATTGCTATTACAATAGAAACGACCCAGCCAATAATTTTCATTGTTGATTTGCTCATATTGAACCTCCTGATTTTTCAATTTTTGAAGAAAATCGCTCTTCTTGTAAAGTGTATCATCAATTTTGTAACTTGTCAAGTTACAAAAATAACTTTTTATGTTGTCGCATAAATTGCCCTCAATATATAAAATATATGAGAGGTGATTATGATGTCTTTGAATCATTACGAAAAAATGCGAAATCTGGGGCTTAACATTGCCTACTACCGCAAAAAGAAAAACATCTCACAGCTCAAACTGGCTGAAATGGTAAACATCAGCCGCACCCATATGAGCAGAATAGAAACAGCTGAGTGTGCACCCTCAATTGATGTGATTTTTGACATCTGCGATGCACTGGAAATTGAGCCGTCAAAACTTTTTGAAAATAAATAAGGCAGGGATTTTCGCCCTGCCTTTTATTTTTATGATAGTGAAGAGGAAAAAATGTCATTGCGAGGCTTCGCAGAAGCCGTGGCAATCCAATCTTAAATTCTGCACATATCTATTCGATGTGTAATGATAAAACGGCTCCCTTGTGTAAAGGGAGCTGTCAGCAAAGCTGACTGAGGGATTGTCTGTTGAAAGTCAAATATGAACTTAATTTAAAGCAACAATCCTCCCGACTCACTCCGTGAGCCACCCTCCTTTACACAAGGAGGGCAGAAGTTGCCAACAAATCTTATCAACTGCGATACTGCGAGAGGGCGAAAAAACGCTTAGAAAAGATTTTTTTATACCATTCTAACGCAAATAAAAAAGATGGCTGTGATTGACTTTTTGCAATAACACAACCATCTTTATTCTTATTTTAGTTTTTCTTTTCGGTCTGCGCTAAAGGCGGCAGCCCTTTTTGATTATTTAGTGTAGCTGTTAATAAGGTCAAGATATTCGCCAAGGAGGAATGATGCCTCATGCTTACCAACTGAAAGAAGCTCGTCAGCAACCTGATCGTCAATACCTGCGATATGACCCATAAATGCAAAGTAGTTATCGGGAACAACATAGCCTGTTGCGTCATTCATAAGGCTGATGGGATAAACATCAATACCGTCAACTGAGTTGTGCATTCCCTCGGGATAAATCCAATCTTTGCCGTCCCAGCTGGGGTTGCCAGTGATGTTTGTGCCCCAGAATGATTCGGGATAGAACTCACCGGGGAACATTGCAAAGCCGATTTTGTTGCCAAGCTCAAGATAGCCAACCTCTGAAGCCATAACGGGCTCGCCGTCTTCTCTGTAATAAACTTTGTTGTTTACAAGATTGATTTCGCAGGCAAGAACAAGAAGTGAGTTCTCTGCGTGAAGCCAGATTTCTTTATGATGAACATTGAGAACAGGGTCAAGCTCTGTTTCATACTCTGCGTTGATAATAAGGTCAGCATATGTTTCGCCAAATACCTTTGACTCTTCTCCCATTGCTTCCCACTCTGTAAGTCCGTCAAGCTTTTCAACAATGTTATCTCTTGAAACCTGACCGAGTGCGCCCTGAACGATAATTGTGTTGCCGCCTGTTTTTTCTTTGATATAATTATCGAGATAATAGATATAGTCGCTGCTTACAAGCATATTGCCTGCACCGAATGATGTGGGATGACAGCCAACCTCTGTGATGAATGTAGGCTCGCTTCCGCTATCGGGAACAAATTTAAGACCGAGCATATCGGGGAGGTTCTCTTTAGAAACAAGGCCACGCTTATCTTTCATATATTTTGAAGCGTCGATTGTGTCATAATAGAGCTTGCCGTCTTCCATATCTTCAAAAGCTTCTTCGCAAGCGATAATTGACTGCTTAACAAAATAGTTTTTGAATGAATTTGCATCTGCAAGGAAAGGAAGCTTGTAAAGGAAAGGAAGAATGTTTGCAATTCCGCCAAGGAAAAGCTTGTAGAAGAATGCCGTGCCAACGCCCTGTGTATCAAGTGCAGTGTGGCTGTGTGTTGCGGCAATGTCAATACTTGAAACCTTGATGCCCTTTGCCTTGCAATATTCAAGAACACCTTTTCTGATTGAGCGAACATCTGTTGATGTTACACCAAGTGAGTCAATTGCGCCAAATACAACTGCGCCCTCACCGCTGTTATCGTCAAGAACGCAAACACGGATTCTGTTATCGTCATAAACGCCCTGTGCGATTCTGGGCTTAACATCTCTGCCGATGTAATATCTGCCCTCGCCGATGTCATCTGGAACGAAGCTTCTGCTTGAATAGCCAAGGCTCCAGTGATTGCCGTCTTTTGCAGATGTTGCATAAGTTTCTCTGCCCTCAAGGAAGCAAACATCCTCTGCATTGTATTCGCTGATATCCTGCCATGTTGCGGGGTCGGGAGTGAGCTTGCAAATATCTCTTAAAAGATTTTCAACAAGTATGTTAAGGAGGTTATAAAGAACCTTCATAACATTGTTGCCAAAAGCTTCTGCTGAATTAAGAGATTCCATGCCGTTAAAAATTTCTGTTGTAACAGCCACCTTGTCAATACCAAGAATTGGGTCGGTATAAACTTTTGTGCCATTTTCATCTGTTTTTGCCATTGCAGCTGTGCCAATGATTGAGAAAACCATCACAACGCTGAGAACGACAGAAACAACTTTTAAAATTGTGCGTTTCATTTTGGTAATCCTCCATAGTAAGATATTGTAATTATATCTCATATGGTATTATAAATCAATAATGAAAATTACCAAAAAAATAAATAAACTTTTGAAATATATGCTGACTGCTCTTGACTTATGTGTTATAATAGAAAGGTAAATATTCAGACCGCCTTAACGGTCAGAAAAGAAGGTATGTATTATGGCAAAGGTTGATATTTTTTCGGGTTTCCTCGGAGCAGGAAAAACAACACTCATTAAAAAGCTTATTGCCGAGGCTTATGCAGGCGAAAAGACCGTTCTTATTGAAAACGAGTTCGGTGAAATCGGCGTTGACGGCAAATTTCTTGAGGATGCAGGCGTTGAAATCACAGAGATGAATTCAGGCTGTATCTGCTGTAGCCTTGTTGGCGATTTTGGCGAAGCACTTAAAAAGGTTGTTGAGCAGTATAATCCCGACAGAATCCTTATTGAGCCATCAGGCGTTGGCAAGCTCAGTGATGTTATCAGAGCTGTAAGGGATGTTGGTTCAGAGAGCCTCCAGCTTAACAGCTTCACAACAGTTGTTGACGCTGGCAAATGCAAGGTTTATATGAAGAATTTCGGTGAGTTTTTCAACGATCAGGTTGAGCACGCACAGACAATTATCCTTTCACACACAGGTCTTGTAAGCGAAGAGAAAACTGCAAAGGCAGTTGAGCTTCTCCGTGAGCATAACAAAGACGCTGTTATTGTTACAACAGACTGGGCAGAGCTTTCTGGCGCACAGATTCTTGAAGCAATGGAAAAGAAAAATATTTCTCTTGAGCAGGAGCTTGAAAAGCTCAGCCAAGAGGATGAATGCCCCGTTTGCGGTGGTCATCATCACCATCATCACCACGATGACGAAGATGAAGAGTGCTGCTGCCACCATCAT
Organism: Acutalibacteraceae bacterium; assembly: GCA_045598085.1. Taxonomy (GTDB): domain Bacteria; phylum Bacillota; class Clostridia; order Oscillospirales; family Acutalibacteraceae; genus CAG-488. The sequence goes on along the minus strand of JAZLLI010000041.1, from coordinate 13,734 downwards.
CACGATGACGATGATGACGATGATGACGACGAGGACGAGCATGAGCATCATCACCATCACCACCACGATGACGATGACGAAGAGTGCTGCTGCCACCACCATCATGACGACGATGATGATGACGAGGACGAGCATGAGCATCACCACCACGATGATGAAGACGAAGAGCACGAGCATTGCTGCTGCCATGACCACGACCACGAGCACGGTCATCACCACCATCATCATCACCATGCAGACGATGTATTCACATCATGGGGCAAGGAAACTCCTGTAAAATACACCGTTGAAGAGATGGAAAACATCCTTAAAGCTCTTCAGAATGAAGAAAAATACGGCATTATCCTCCGTTCAAAGGGTATCGTAAGTGGCGAGGCCGGTCAGTGGATTCACTTTGACTATGTTCCCGGTGAGCCAGATGTTCGCACTGGTGCGGCTGATATTATCGGCAGAATCTGCGTAATCGGTTCAAAAATCAACGAAGAGGCTCTTGCAGAGCTGTTCCGCTTGGGGTGATAAATTATGGAAATTCCTGTATATATGTTCCTCGGCTTCCTTGACAGTGGCAAAACCACTTTCATTCAGGATACTTTAGCCGATAAGCGTTTCAATTCGGGTGAAAAAACACTTCTTCTTCTTTGCGAAGAGGGCGAGGAAGAGTATGACCCCTCAAAATTCTATGGCAAAAATGTTAAAATTGAGGTTATAGATGATGTTGAGGATTTAACAAAAGAAAACCTCGAAGCACTTTGCAAAAAGGCAAACGCTGAAAGAGTTGTTGTGGAATACAACGGAATGTGGCCTTTGAGCGCATTTGTTAATGCCGCACCTGATAACTGGGCACTTTATCAGAGCATGATGTTTGCAGATGCCAACACATTCATGACATACAACAACAATATGAGAAATCTTGTTGTTGAAAAAATCAATTTCAGCGAGCTTGTTGCATTTAACCGCTTTGACGAAAAAATGGATAAAAACGAATTTCATAAGGCTGTCAGAAGCGTTACAAGAAGATGCGATATTGTTTATGAATATAAAGACGGTCATGCAGAGTATGACGATATTGAGGACCCGATGCCCTTTGATGTCAACGCTCCTGTTGTTACAATTGAGGATGGCGACTATGCGTGGTTCTACCGTGATTTAACCGAAAAGGTTAAGGAATACGCAGGCAAAACAGTTCAGTTTAAGGCGATTGTTTCAAAAAGCCCCAAAATGCCAAAAGCAACCTTTGTTGGCGGCAGACACATTATGATGTGCTGTCAGGAGGACATCAGCTATTACGGCTTCGTTTGCGTTTATCCCCTTGCAGAAACATTGCAGAATGGGGACTGGGTTATCATCACTGCTGATGTTGCCTATAAGTTTAACAGGCTTTATTCAGGAAAAGGCCCTGTTATGAATGTTACATCAATCAAAAAGTGTGAAGAACCCGAAAACAGGGTCGCAACATTCTTTTAATCTATGAATATTCTTTTTGAAGATAAGCACTTGATTTTTGCGGTGAAGTCAAAAGGCGTTCTCTCCCAAAGCGGAGAGGGCGAAAATATGATTGACCTTTTAAGCGAGGGTCGGGGCGAGATTTTCCCCATTCACAGGCTCGATAAAAGCGTCAGCGGAGTTATGGTCTTTGCCAAAACAAAGGCGGCGGCAGGGAAGCTCTCTGCCATGGTGCAGAATAACGAAATAAAAAAAGAATATCTTGCTGTGGTGTGCGGAACTCCGCAGGAAAAAAGTGCCGTTTTAGAGGATTTGCTTTTTAAGGATTCATCCAAAAATAAATCTTTTGTGGTGAAACGAATGCGAAAAGGCGTTAAAAAAGCAAGCCTTGAATATGAAACAATCGGCACTGCCCTTGATGAAGACAAAGAGCTTTCGCTTTTAAAAATTCTGCTTCACACTGGCAGAACTCATCAGATAAGAGTGCAGTTCTCTTCACGAAAAATGCCCCTTTTAGGGGACGGACGCTATGGCGGAAAGGCAAAGTGTGATGTTGCACTTTTTTCACAGTCATTATCATTAAAGCACCCTTTCACAGGCGAGGAGCTTTCGTTTAAAGCAGAACCGCCTGCGGAATACCCATGGAATTTATTTTAATTAAAAACCAGCCGTTGATTTTTCTTCGGCTGGCTTTTTTATGCTTAAAAGTATTGATTTTAACACCGTTTTGCTTTAAAATCTTTTCGAGGTGATACACTATGAATTTTAAACCGAAAAAAAGCGGTCTTGACTTCCTTGATATGGAGCTTGGCGTTTTTCTTCATTACGGAATAAGAACTTTTAACGAAACTCACAGGGATTGGGATATGAAGCCTATGGAGGCAAAATCCTTTGACCCGTCAGAGCAGGATTGCAGAAAGTGGATAAAGGAACTAAAAGATATTGGCGTAAAATACACCGTTCTCACTTCAAAGCATCATGACGGTTTTGCTTTGTGGCAGTCCGAGCAGACAGAATTCTGCATGAAAAATGCCGCCTACAAAAACGGCAAGGGCGATGTTGTGAAAGAATATGTTGATGCCTGCCACGAACTTGGTATGTTCTGCGGAATTTATTATTCCTGCTCACAGTTTGACACTGAATCAAGAACAGGCAAGGACTATGACGATTTTGTTTGCGCACAGCTGACAGAGCTTCTTTCAAATTATGGCAAGATAGATTATCTTTGGTTTGATAGCTGCGGAAGTGTGGGTCATAAGTTTGATAACGAAAGAATCGAAAAAACTGTCAGAAGTCTTCAACCCGAAATTCTTGTAAATGGTGCGTGGGGCGATGATGTCCGCTGGTCAAAGAATGAGTGGGGCGTAATCAACCTTAATAATCAGAATAAAAAAGACGGCAAGGACGGATTTTACCCAGGCGAATGTGATTGCTGTGTTGTCCGCAATCAGTGGGAAAATTTCTGGTTCTACAACGAAACTCACAAGGATTGCCTGCGTACCCCCGAGGAAATGCTCGGTCTTTATTATCATTCAATCGGCAAGGGTGCAAACCTGCTTATAAATATCGGACCCGACAGGCGTGGACTTCTGCCCGAAAGCAACCTGAAGCTTCTTTCATATATGATGAAAGAGATGAACCGCCGACTTACAGAGTGCCGTGTTCCGTCATCTGAGGTTATTAAGGATGACGAAAAATATTTCATTCGCCTTGATGAATATTCTCTTGTTGACCATGTGGTGCTTGAGGAGGATATGACAGACGGCGCACATATTCAGTCTTTCGACATCTGCGTTTCAGAAACAACACAGGAATTTGTTCATGTTCCCATTTACCGTGGATACACAGTGGGGCATAAAATGATTTGCACATTCCCGCCAATCAGAGCAAAAAATATCGTTGTTAAGGTTACTGAGAAAGATGGTGAAGAAAATATCAAAAATATCTATGCCTGCTATGTTACGGGCAAAGAACAGATTTATCAGATTTATTGAGGTGTAACTATGTCAGATTTATATAATTCAGTTTGCATAACAAGCGTTGCCGCCACCGTTGCAGAGGCAATGGGCATAGAAAAAGACGAGAAATTTCTGCCGTCAAATCCGCTTGTAAATGCACTTGTTGAGAAAAAATTCGGTGGTAAAAAGGCAGACAGAGTTGTGCTTTATAACCCAGATGCAGTTGCGTTGTGGCTCTATCAGAAATACACAGAGAAATTCACATCTGCCGCTCTTGAATCAGACCTTGCACTGCCAATGCTTTCTGTTATGCCAAGCGTAACACCCGTTTGCTTTGGCTCAATGTACACAGGCGTTATGCCCGAAACTCACGGCATCAAAAAATATGTGAAGCCAGTGCTTAAAATCGAAACAATTTTTGATATGCTGATTAAAGCCGGCAAGAAGCCTGCCATTGTTTCAACTGCAAACGACAGCATTTCAAAAATCTTCCTTGAAAGAGAAATGGATTATTTCATCTATGACACTATTGCCGAGGTTAACGAAAAGGCACTTTCTCTTATTGACGAGGATGTTTATGATCTTATTGTAATTTATAACGGCAATTATGACGGCACAATGCACCGTGAGGGCACAGAATCCCCCGAAGCTCTTGCCGCACTGGAGCAGAATGTTGCTTTTTACACAGAGATTGTTGAAAAAATCAAGGTTCAGTGGAAAAATCACAATGTGCTTTACGGCTTCCTGCCAGACCATGGCTGCCATGATGTTGACAGTGGCAGTGGCTCACACGGACTTGATATGGAAGAGGATATGAATGTTATCCACTTCTACGGTGCAAAAAAAGCTGAATAAACACAAAAAGGCACAGCACTCCCCTGCCCTGCCTGCAAAAAGCTAAAACCGATTGGCGACAAACCAGTCGGTTTATTTTTGCAATGCAAAACATCAAACGATTGACATATCACACACATTTGTTATAATAACTGTGAAGGTGATATAAATGTATAAGCTTTTTATTGTTGAGGATGACGAGGGCATTGCATCTGAAGTAAAAAATCTTGCCGCTTCGTGGGCGTTTGATGTTAAAATCTGCGACAATTTCAGATGTGTTACAGCGGAGTTTAATGAATATCAGCCCCACATTGTTTTAATGGATATAGGTCTGCCTTTTTATAACGGATACCACTGGTGCAGTGAAATTCGCAAAATTTCAAATGTGCCTGTTATTTTTATTTCTTCGGCGGCAGACAATATGAATATTGTTATGGCGGTCAACATGGGTGCAGATGATTTTATTGCAAAGCCATTTGACGGCAATGTGCTGATGGCAAAGGTGCAGGCACTTCTGCGCAGAAGCTACGATTTTGCCGCCAGCGCACCTGTGCTCTCTCACAAAGGAGCATTTCTTAACACAGGCGATAACACCCTTGTATATAACGATAACAAAATTGAGCTTTCAAAAAATGAATACAGAATTCTTCTTTGCCTTATGGAAAACAAGGGCAAGGTTGTCAGCCGTGAGAAGCTGATGGAAAGGCTGTGGGAAACGGATTCTTTTGTTGACGAAAACACTCTCACGGTCAACATTAACCGACTTCGCAAAAAGCTGGATTTCTCAGGACTTCCAAACTTTATTGCAACCAAATTCGGCGTGGGGTATATAATCGAGTAATATGAAGCTGTTTTTTAAATACATAAAATCAAAAAAGAAAATTATAATCTGCTCTGCAATTTTTATTGCAATTTTTCTCTTTTCCTTTATATTATATCGTTTGCCTGTTGTGGCAGTTGTGTATCCTGTTGTGCTGTGTATGATTATCGGCTTAATATTCGTCAGCGTTGATTTTGTGAAATTTAAAAAGCTCCACGAAAGCCTTGAAAATATAGAAAAACTTGGCTCCATTGCCGTTTCAGAGCTTCAGCAAAGCACAGACCCCATTGAGCAGGATTATCAGAATATCATCTCTGCTTTTTATGATGAAATTCTCCGTTCAGAAGAGAATTTCGTATCAAAACACCGTGATATGTCTGAATATTACAGCGTGTGGGCGCATCAGATTAAAACCCCCATTGCATCTATGAAGCTCACATTGCAGGGCGCAGATTCACAGGAAGCAAGGAAGCTGATGTCGGAGCTTATGCGAATTGAGCAGTATGTTGAAATGGTGCTTGCATTTATCCGCCTTGATTCAGCGTCAACCGATTATGTTTTCAGAGAATATGATGTTGACACCATCGTAAAGCAATCTGTAAGGCGGTTTGCGTCAGATTTCATTGGCAAAAAAATCAGCCTGCAATATGAAAACATAAACGAAAAAATCGTAACAGATGAAAAGTGGTTCGCTTTTGTTATTGAACAGATACTTTCTAACGCTGTGAAATACACAAAAGAGGGCGGCGTGAAAATATATAAATCAGACCATAACCACCTTTGCATTGAGGACACGGGCATTGGCATCGCACCTGAGGATTTGCCGAGAATTTTTGAAAAAGGCTACACAGGCTTTAACGGCAGAGCGGATAAAAGTGCCAGCGGAATTGGTCTTTACCTTTGCAAAAGGGTGTGCAACAACCTTAAAATGAACATCACCGCCACATCAGAGGTGGGCAAAGGCACGGTAATAATGCTTGATTTAAACCAAAACGACATAAAGCACGAGTAAATATTACAATATTGTAAGATTTGAAGCGGGAAATGTAAGCCGATAAAATGGCAATTCATTTCCCGTTAGTTTATAATATACCCGTAATTAAAACACAGGAGGGACTTCACAATGAGTTTTCTTGAAGTTAGCAATGTTAAAAAGACTTATTCCACACGCTTCGGCGGCAACAAAGTGGAAGCACTTAAAAATGTAAATTTCACCGTAGAAGAGGGTGAATATGTAGCAATCATGGGCGAGTCAGGTTCAGGCAAGACCACTCTGCTTAACATTCTTGCCGCTCTTATCAAGCCAACAGGCGGTTCAATTATCCTTGACGGCAAAGAGCTTTCTGCAATTAAAGACAGCGAAATTGCACAGTACCGCAGAGATAATTTAGGCTTTGTTTTTCAGGATTTCAATTTGCTTGACACATTCTCAATTGAGGATAACATTTATCTTCCACTTGTGCTTGCAGGCAAAGGCTATAAGGATATGAAAGAAAAGCTTGAGCCGCTTGCAACTGTTCTTGGTATTAGCACTATTCTTAAAAAATACCCTTATGAGGTTTCGGGCGGTCAGAAGCAGAGAGCAGCCGTTGCAAGAGCACTTATAACAGACCCGAAGCTTATCCTTGCAGACGAGCCAACAGGCGCACTTGATTCAAAATCAACAGACGAGCTTCTTCGCCTTTTTGGTGAAATCAACAAGAGCGGTCAGACAATCGTAATGGTAACACATTCAGTTAAAGCCGCTTCAACAGCCAACAGAGTTCTTTTTATCAAAGACGGCGAGGTTTATCATCAGCTTTATCGTGGTGAGGACACCAACGAACAGCTTTATCAGAAAATTTCTGATACCCTTACTTTGCTTGCAACAGGCGGTGAGCAGAAATGAAATCAGTGTTTCTCCGTCTTGCCTCCTCGGGCATAAAGAAAAATAAAAAGCTCTATATACCTTACATCATTTCCTGCATCGGCTCTGTGATGATGTATTATATTGTTACATTCCTTTCAGAGTCCCCGACAATCAAGCAGATGTCGGGTGGCACAAACCTTTCATTGGTGTTAGGTATCGGCAAATTTGTTATTGTGATTTTTTCACTGCTTTTCCTCTTTTACACAAATTCGTTCCTTAACCGCAGGCGCAACAAAGAGTTTGGTCTTTATAACATACTGGGTATGGATAAAAAAGGCATCTGCCGTGTTATCGCTTGGGAAAGCCTTATGGTTGCCGTAATTTCAATTGCGGCAGGTCTTTTCTTTGGCATTGCATTCTCAAAGCTTGCGGAGCTTTGCCTGCTCTACCTTTGCAAAATTGAGGCATCATACAGCTTCAATATCCCTGCATCAACAATTTATTACACTGTTTCACTTTATGCGGTTATCTTTTTATTCCTTTTCATCAAGTCAATTATTCAGGTGCTTCGCACAGACCCGCTTGACCTTATGAAAAGTGAATCTGCCGGCGAAAAACCGCCAAAAGCCAACTGGGTGTTTGCTGTTATCGGCGTTCTCCTTTTAGGCGCAGCATATTATCTTTCAATAACAACAGAAAGCCCCCTTACAGCACTTATTGTATTTTTTGTTGCCGTTATTATGGTAATTATCGGCACATATATGCTCTTTATGGCAGGTTCTGTTGCACTTTGCAAAATACTCCAAAAAAACAAAAAATACTATTATAAAAAGAACCACTTCGTTTCTGTTTCATCAATGGCATACAGAATGAAGCGAAACGGCGCAGGTCTTGCATCAATCTGTATTCTTTCAACCATGGTGCTTGTTATGGTAGCATCCACCGCCAGCCTTTATTTTGGCGCAGAGGATTGCATTAAAGCACGCTATCCGCAAGAAAACCAGATTTCACTCTTTTTATACGATGTTGAAAAAATCAATGAAGTGAAATCTTCCAAATACAGAAGCGAATTTGAAAAGGTTTTCAAAAAACATTCAGTAGAACCACAGAATGTTACAGAGTACGGCTACGCTTCAATTATGGGACTTCTTTCAGATAAAAATATTGACCCCGATTCACAGGGCAAGGCTAACAGTGCCATTACGTTTAAAGACCTCCGTGGACTTTATTTTATGGACGAAGCCACATACAACAGAAACACAGGCAAAAATGTTAAGCTCAACAAAGGCGAAGCAATGGTTTACACAATCCGCTGCCAGTATGACAAAGACACAATTGGCATGAAGGATGTACAGTTCAAAATCGTTGGCAAACTTGACACATTCCCCGTGTTAAGCGATGCACAGGTTGCTGTTACACCGTCAATTATGATTGTTATTCACTCAATGGATGAGCTGAAGCCATTGCAGGGACTTGCAGATTATATCGGCGACCAGATGCTAAACATCCGCTGGTATTACGGCTACGACCTTAAAGAAAGCGACAAAAAGGCTACAGCAGTTTTTGGTGATATTGAGGATTCACTTGATAATATAAGCGAAATCAAGCAGGACGACGGCGGCTACGCCTACTCTTCAGATTGCCTTGCAAAAAGTAGAAATGATTTTTATTATACATTCGGCGGCTTCTTCTTCATTGGCGGACTTTTCAGCATAATGTTCATCTTCGCCATGGCAATGATTATCTATTACAAGCAGATGTCAGAGGGCTTTGAGGATATGAAGCGATTTGAAATTATGCAGAATATCGGCATGACAAAGCAGGATATTAAAAAGAGCATCAACTCGCAAACTCTCACAGTTTTCTTTGCTCCGCTGATACTTGCAGGCATTCATTTCTGCTGTGCATTCCCACCCATATGGAAGCTCTTACAGCTTTTCAATTTGCAGAATCTTCCGTTGGTAATCATTGTTTCAGCAATAGCATTTGTAGTGTTTGGAATTGTTTATATGGCAATTTACAAAGCCACCGCAAAAGAGTATTTCTCATTGGTAAGCAAAAAAGAATAACACAAAAGGCTCCCTCGAAAGAGAGAGCCTTAAAATTATCTCATAATTTTCTTTAATTCAACTGCGAAGTCGGCGGTGTTGATGTCGTTGAGCCTATGAGCATCTGTGCCAACGGTGAAATGCACCCCTGCCTCTTTACCGACGAAGAAAAATCGCCTATAAAATTCGGGGAAGCACAGCACTGACGACTTATGAAGCTCCCATGCACAGCCTGCGTTTTCGCCCTTGAGCATAATATCGCCAAGCTCCGTATCACTTATTGAACGGAGCATTTCTTCTTTTTCGCTCACATTAAAAAATTTCATCTTGCAGGGAGAAAACGGGTGCGCAATGCTGTCTGCACGGTCGGTGTCAAAAAGGGCGGACATCACCGCTATCATATGCTCTGCATAGCCTTTCGGGCTTCTATCCTTTGGCTGTTCCCAGTAATCAAGATGATAATGCACGCAGGAATAATTGCAAAACTCAATCTCTTTGTCGATTCTGTATGGCTCGGCGAATTTGCCAACGCCATAGGCAGACATCTCTGCACCAACAATCACACGCACGGGGGTTTCGATTTTTGCAAGTCGCTTTTTGAGCTTTCTGTAATTGCCAACGGAGTTTATCTCGTCATAAAGGTCTGAATGGTCGGTCAACGCAAGGGTTTCAATGCCGAAACGCTCCGCCGCCTTTATCATTTCTTCAAAAACCATTTCAGGCTTTGAGCATTTTGAAAATACAGAATGTGTGTGCATATTGCATTTGCAAAGCTCATCTATATCATATGTTTTTTCTGTGAGAAACATCAGTTTTCCTCCCCGTTTTTGATTTCAACACCATAGCAGGCAAGCATTGGCAAGCCGTAAGCATCACGCAAAAAGAATGACGGAACATTTCTGCGCCAGTATGCGTGAAAAACCGCCTTGCCCTCGATTTTTCTCTCGGCGGTGATTTCAATGCCCTCGGCTGTAACTGTGGCTTTTGTGCAGTTCATAAGTCCTTTTTCGTCCTCAATATTGATGCCGTCTGCAACATCATCCATGGTGCGCATTATGTGAGAATTATTATAAAGCGTAAGCAAAACTGTGCTGTCATCTTTTTGCACCGCTTCTTTAACATTGGGTGCAGGCGTTCCACTGAAGCCATAAACGCCACGGAGTGCTTCATTTGCCATTCGCTCGCCCACAATTATGCAAGCTGAGCTTGTGTTGTGGATGCCGTCAATTGTGTGCATATCCATTGTGGGGATGATGTAAACTCCGTCAAGCTCAATTGCCGCCTGTCGCTGAGCTTCACGCACCATTCCCCAAAATCTGTCATCGCCGCCGTTTCTGAATGCGTGTCGGTTAAGTTGACAGGTGATAATCGGGAAAAAGCCAAACTCTTCTCTCCAAAGAGTAACTGTCTGCTTGAACTTTTTAAGATAAATTGAAGCTTCTTCAAAATTACCTGCGTCATTGCATCCCTGATACCAAATCATACCCTTAAAAGTGCCGATTTCAGCAATTTTTTCACGCAATGCGTAGTATAAATACGGGTCATCATCGTGGGCAGGGTTCCAATCCTCCAAAGAGCTTCCGCCCCGTGCCGCCGCCACAAGTCCAACGGGAACACCCAACTTTCTCTGCATCATTTTGCCGAAAGCAAGTGCAGGCGAAGTGCCTGAACCTGTATCGTTGTTAGCAAAAGCGGGGTTCGGCACACTATTCAGCGGATGGCACGCAAGCACCCATTTGCCCGAATTATCAAAAAGATGCACACCAAGCTGTGGCGGGTCATAGGCTGGGTCTTTGCCGTAACCCGACATATTGCTCTGCCCTGCCATAATAAACACATCGCCAACACCCACATGGTTGGCGCAGGCGATAAGGTCGCACCAGTCAAATCTGTTGTTTTCAACAGGCATATCGCATGGGGCAAGCCTTGCCTCCACCCTGTAAAGACCACCCTCGGGAATCGTCAGCTCATCCTGCCAGTTTTTGCCCGAAATCTCACATTTATGCCACGGAACAACAGTTTGGTTGTTGTATTCATTCATAACACGCACAGCAACGGCAAACTCGCCCTCGGCAGAAATTTCGCCTGCAAAAACGCCCTTGCCGAAGCCGTCAGAATCTCGCTGAATTATCATATAATCGCAAATATTTTTCATAAAAATCTCCCTATGTTTCTTTAAATTCACTTTATTTTTGCAAAAAGATTTTTGAAAAACTGTGAAATTCTAAAGAATAATTTTGCAAGCTTTGCACCGAAAGAAAGGCTCGGCTCAACATATTTGCACTGCTTCACACTGCTGTTATATGCAACCTGTCCGCCCTCGTGGCTAAGACCGATTACAGTGCCGTCAAGTGTGCCTGCGTTGTTATAATCCCACGGCTCAAAGCCCATTTCAATAGCAGGGGAATTTTCGCTGAGAGTAAAATCGTAATTCAGTGCATCTTTAAAAAGCGGGTCGGCGGCAACGGTGGATTTATCTATAAGCTTCTTTCTCTTAGCTTTTTTCAGCGTCATCGCCTTGTCTCCCCAAAGGTTGGGCGAAACAAAAACAAGCTCGCCATATGTCATATCCCAAAGCAGGTTGTTTGCATCCTTGAAAAGGTCGCTGTTTTCAAGTGAAACAAAAACGGGCGCACCGTTATCAGTTAAAAGAATGTTGTGGTGATACTCCGCACCGCTTATGAATGTTGCGTAATTCTGCGGAGGATTCACAAGCCTTTCACCGCAAAATGCGGCAATGTTGTTATACCACACATTGTTTTTGCCGATTGTTGCGTTAAAACCTGCGGTGGAGCAATTATACACAAGATTATTGTAAAGCTCCATTTCAGAAGAGCCTGCGTCAGTGTAAAGACCTGTGCCTGCGTAGCCACTGCTCCCCTCATAACACAAAACATCGTGGATCACATTGCCGTGCACCTTTGTGCCTTTCTGAATGCCAAGCATATAAATGCCGCCCATGTCAGAGAGCATACCTAAGCCGATATTATAAATCAGATTATCCTGAATGTTGATACTGTTTGTGATGTGGTTGCCGTAAAGCCACATCCATCCGCATGAAATGCCTGTATAATTGCCGTCGTGAATTTCGTTATTGATGATTTCGCCACCCGAAACAAAAGTGAAAATCACACCAGGCGCACGATAGAATTTCTGACCGTAGTTGCCCATATTGCAGTTTTTAACGGTGATGTTTTTTGCACAGCCGTTCTCGTTATTCTGACCGCCTGCAAAAACTGCACTTGCGCCGATTGAATCAAACCAGCAGTTTTCAACTGTTCCGTTTTCCACCTCGTCCATAAATTTCACTGCGGTGCATCCGAGATTTAAAAATTCGCAGTTTTCAAAAGAAACATCCTTTGAACGGATAGCTGTAACAGCGGCGCAAACATCAATACCAGCCTGCGAAACATCAATGTCGATACCATAGCCGTGAAGATGGTCGGCGATTGTGAAATATTTTTCATTAGCGTATTCCCAGCCCGTGTTTTTAAAAACGATATTTTTAAATGAAACACCGCTTGAATTTTCGATATTCACAAGCTTTGCGTTTGATGAAGCGAAAATCTCAATATTCTCTGTTGTTTCGCCACTTTCGGGGATATAAAAAATCTTATCCTTAACACTGTCAAAGCACCATTCAAGAGGTTTGTCTGTTTCTTCAAAAACATTGTCAAGGAAATATCTGTCGCCCACCTCAATTGTGTGCGAAGCATATTTCTGAAGGCTCACCTTGCCCGATTTTGCATCAACAGCCGTAACCGCAGAAAGCTCCTCCTGCCACAGATGAATAATGCAGGCAGAAATATCTTTAAGATTTGATGGAGCGTAGGTTATATCTTTTGTGCTTCCGTTAAAGGAATGACTGCCGAGAACCTGCGGATTAGGAGTAGTTTCCGCCGTCCAGAAATTATCTTCGTCATTTGTGGAGTCAACATAGAAAAATCCGCTTTCAGGAAGTCTTGCAGAAACGAGCTTTTTATCATTTTTAAAAAGTGCGGTGATGTTGCAGCCGTTAGCATCTGCCGAAAAAGCCTTAACACCGTTGATTTCGGTTTCAACCCAGCCTGTAACCTTGTGCGAACCGCTGACAGAAACATTTTCCCCATCTTCCGCTTCAAAGGTGATGTTTTGCATTCCGTTAAAATCAAGAGGAGCGTCAAGCTCGTATTCACCGCCTGCAAGTGTAACCCTTGCGTTGCCGTTTGTTTCGTTAAGCTTTGCCATAACTGCATTGAGCGTTTTAAGAGGCTCGCCCTTTTCTCCGCTTGCAGAGTCATCACCAAGAGGTGAAACAAAAATTTGTTTTTCCATTGCGCTTGCAGAGAAAACCATGCCGCTCTGTACCGCAAAAATCACTGTAAAAATCAGCGAAAAAATCGCCTTTATTTTGTTTTTCATACTGTTGCCCTCCGTATGATTTTTATTAGATTTTATCATACCTTTTAAAAGAGTTCAACAAATATTTATTAACACTCTCCCCTGCCATAAAAAAACCGCCTGCAAATGCAAGCGGGTGTTGTGTTATGAAATTTATTTGCTTTTGGCGGTGTTTATGGAGGAGATTCAGCGTACAGAATAGATCGCCACGGCTTCTACGAAGTCTCGCAATGACAATACCGATACTTTTTTGTTCAAATTTATATTTTCGCAAACATTCAGAGAGCAATTGCGGGATGTCGAGACCATCCCCTACAAATATAATAAGTAAAAATAGTTTTTATACCTTATTATCAAAATGATTATATAACAACATTATTCCTTTCGTCTGAATACATAGTA
>JAZLLI010000040.1:0-131723 GCA_045598085.1 Acutalibacteraceae bacterium | reverse complement strand
GTGAAAAAGTGGGCGGCACACCGTAGGGGCGAACTGCGTTCGTCAGCATAAATTAAGGTGAATTACTCTTAAATACCATACAAATCTAATTAAATTGCACAATAAAAACGGCTCCCTTGTGTAAAGGGAGCTGGATTTGGCGAAGCCAAAGACTGAGGGATTGTCTTTTGAAATTCAAGTATCAGCTGATTTTAAACAAAACAATCCTCCCGACTTTGCTTTATTTACCTCAGCAACTTGTTCGAAAATCAGGATACTTTTCGCAGTAGTATCAAACTAGCTCAATTATAAAGTTTTATAAAACTCAATTAGCACATAATAGCTAACCATAAAATTGAATAACATTTTTTGGTTATATTCAACCTGTTCCAACGTCAAACCATGAGCTATTTTATTTCTGGTGTTTTTACTTGCAGAATAGACACTTGTATACGTTTCAATTTCTAAAACTTTTCTGTCTAATCCAAGTCTTAGATAATGACTTTCTGGAACAATATCACCCAAAAAATCAAATCTATTTTTTATATCATTGACAGTAATTTCGCTGCCGAAATCTTTTATTAAGAGTTTTATTTCATCTCTTGAAAGGTAATTTGAAACTGATCTACTGTCGATTTTTGCTTTTTGGACAATAAAATCATCATTACCGTATTTGGTAACCATAATGTCGTGTATAGTTCTTTCGATTGCCGTAGAAAAATCAAAATACAACTTGAAGTATATAATGTTATATATTTCAGTGTCCTCATCTGTATTTAAGGTTTGATACAATCGCAATGCGACATTCAAGCGATCATTTAATTTCCTTTCAATGTCAGTCGGGGTAAGTACATTCATTTAGTTCCCTCTAATAATACCCAAAAGGATATTAACCCTTTCTTTCACTGTATTAGGATCAGTTGTTTTTGATTTAAAGTGTTCCAGTTGTTTCTCATCATTCCATAGTTGTATTTTTTTTGAAATAAAATCATCTTTTTTAATATTTATTTTATAATCATTCAATATTACTGCTATAACTAAAGCTTCTGCAAATAATTCATGAATTTTCTTTCCTATTTCATCAGAATCTCGCGATTTTGAATAAAAAGCAGAATCATCAAATTGAGAAATTGTATTTATCGCTTCAAGCACTTCATCAGTTTCACTTTTGAAATCTATTTTATTGCAGTTAGAAAAATACAAATAATTATTAAGCATTATTTTTTTAGATGTTGTAATTTTACTTTCACTATCGTCATTCACAAGGTGTTTATTATTATCAATAGAAACCTTATAAATATGATAATAAGTGATAAATCTTAATAATAGCTCAATATGCTTGCCACGTTTCATAATACTATTATCTTTTTTAACTAATAGTTGATAATTTGGCTCTTTAGACAAATCTTTAAGTGAAGCAAGACATTCTCCATCATAAATAGCATTCCTAATCTCTTGATCAGACAATTTTTCAGAGCCTGTGTTAATTCGTTCAAATACTGAAAAAATGACATTGTTTTCATCCACTTTGCTATCGGAAGAAGTTTCAAAAATCGTAGTTCCCATAGAATAGTCATATATGAATTGTTTATCATTTTCGCTTAAATTCTCAAAGTCTTTTCTATTCCAATTTTCATTAGGGGAAGAAATCTTAAAGGGTCTTGTCTTTTCACCTTGTGACCAAGTACCATCTATGTACTGCTTAATTGTGGTCATTCGTTGCAGTCCATCAATAAGCAAAAACTGTTCTCCCTTAGGATTTTTTACCTTAAACAAAAAAATATTTGGAATTGGCAAGTTTAATAAAACAGATTCAATTAAACGACACGAATTTGAAAACGACCACACATAATCTCTTTGAAAAGTAGGCAAGATTAGTTTCCCATTTCTTAACCATTTGATTAATGTTTCAACTGGTTTGTCTTGTTGAAATGAATTAATTTGATATCGTTCCAATTTTGAATCTTCAGTACTATTATCTTCTTCATTGATTTCGTCTTCAACGAGTTCATCAGTAAAATTAAAATTCATATTTGGGGCTCCTTTTCTCTCTTAAATATACAAATGTGTAATTATGCTTAAACAAGTAAAAATCAATAGTTAAAGTTAAAAAACAGCTATAAAGCACATAGAGTGTTCTATAGCTGTTTCTTATGGGCTTGCAACCCATTGAAAGTTTGAAATTGTTATTAACTCCTAATTTGCACTTTCAACCGACAGCCCTTTCTTTTTATATATTCATTTCTTAAAACTTAAACTCGGGGAGAAATTCCTTGTGAGCCTCTTTAAGTTCGTTGAAGCACTTTGTAGCTTTCTCATAATCGCCAACAAGGGGATGAACGAGAAGACCCTCAATAACCTTTGACTCGTCGCCTGTTACTGCGCCCTCAACAGTGTATTTCTCATATGCCTTAACAACACGCATAAGGTTGATGATGTGCTTGCTCTCAACCTTGTCAACCTTAACAGGTGTAGCGCCGTCTGCGCCGATAACTGCCGCAATTTCAACAACATCATCGTCTGCCATGAAGTCAAGTGTGCCGTTATTCTTGATGTTTACAACATGAACATCTTTCTTATCGTTTGCGATTGAATCAATAAGTGAAACAGCTGCAAGTGAATACTTATGACCGCCACGCTTGTCAAGAAGTGCAGGCTTAACGCAAAGCTCTTCATCCTGATACATCTTGAGAAGATCCTCTTCAATCTCCATGCAAACCTGTGCTCTTGTCTTGTCGCCCTCACGCTGATGGTTAAGCTTTGCCTCACGGCAGTAATAATACTGAAGGTATGATGAGGGAAGAGCCTGAATTGTTTTGAGGCACTCAATGTCAAAGCCGTCATCCTTAATGTTTGCCATTACCTTTGGTGAGAAGCCGTTCTCAATAAGAGAGGGAAGAAGCTCTTCGCCGTCTTTCTTAACTGATGTAATCCAGCTGAGGTGGTTAAGTCCAAGGTATGTGATGTCGCTGTCAAGTCCAGTGATTTCTTTAACATCATCAAGCATATCAATGGGAACATTGCAAAGACCGATATTCTTAACATTTGTGTGGTTAAGAACAAACTCTGTGATGATACCAGAGGGATTTGTGAAGTTGATGAGCCATGCGTCTGGGCAGATAGCTTCGATTCTGTCGCAGATGTGCTTGATTACAGGGATTGTACGAAGTGCCTTGAAGCACCCGCCGATACCTGTTGTTTCCTGACCGATAAGGTCATACTTTCTGGGGATGCTCTCGTCAAGATGACGGGCGGGGAGCTTGCCTACACGAATCTGTGTAACAACAAAGTTTGCGCCCTGAAGAGCAGTGTCAAGGTCGTCTGTCATAACAACTTCGCAGTCAACGCCAGCTTTTTCAAGCATACGAACGCAAAGATTGCCAACGATATTTCTCTTTCTCTCGTCAATGTCCATAAAAGAAACCTTAACGAGGTTAAGTGAATCCTTTGCTTTAAGGAAGCCGTCAATAAGCTCGGGGCAATATGTACTGCCGGAACCGATAACAGCAAGTGTAATGTCTTTCATATATATCTCTCCTTATATGATAAAAAATTGTTATGCGTATTGCTGCATAATCCAGTTAATGCAGCCAGTAACAGGGGGCTGGTCAAGCTTGATGAACTTGAGCTTTCTATTACATTCTTTAGTTGCCTTCTCAATAAGAGCGTCAACATAAAGCTGTGAGAATGCCTTTGTGTGCATTGAGCCTGAAAGAACAACCTCAACTGTTTCATCTGTGAAATTAAGTGTGTTAAGGTGAGCGTTAATAAGTGCAACACCTCTTGAAGCCATCATATCAATGATGTCAAGAACAACCTTGTCGCCCTCCTTTGCGGCGTCAAAGAAGAAGTCAATAAGGCGCATGATGAACGGGTCAGCATCCTCTTCCTCAAACTTTGAAACCATAGCGAGGAAGCCCTCTTTGTTTTCGATGCCGTATTCATCATAAAACATCTTTGTAACAGCGGTCTTTTCAAGTCCGAGATAAACCTCGTCATAAATTGCCTTGTAAGTCATCATAGCAATCCAATGACCGTTGCCGATGTCGCCAGAAAATTCGCCAAGACCAGCAAGCTGGAACATTTTGCCGTCATTGTCAATAGCGTTACAGCAAGTGCCTGTTCCGCAGTTGTAGCCAATAGCGGCGGCGCCTGTTGAGCCAGCCTTAACAACGATAAAGCCGTCATTGTAAACTTCAAAATTTGTAAGGCCGAAGTCTTTAAGTCTTTTAACCATTTCGTTATGCTGGAATGGGTGGTCAATACCTGCAAGACCCATGAGGGTAAAAGAAATATCGCTGAGCTGTTTGCCAGTTGCGGCAAGCAGGTCGTTTATTCCCTGCCAGATGAGGGGTGCAGCATCGTCAAAGCCGTTCTCATAATTCTCATGGTTACTACCTGGACCTTTAACAAGCTGAATAAGATTTTTGTTTTCGTCAAAAAGGGCATAAGCGGTTTTAGTTCCGCCGCCGTCAACGCCAATATAATATTTCATTTGGTGCATCCTTTCGTGCAAATATTATCAATATAATTTTATAACAAAGTGCAGATTATGTCAATATATAAATAACTTTTGACAAGCTCAATCATATACAAAATAAACAGGTTCGTTTGTTACCTTGAATTTTTTATTTATTTTCAGCGGATTTCCGTACATATCAAACGCTTCGTATTCGCCCTCGGGAGCTTTCGCCTTATTATCCTTTCCAAGGCTGTAATACACAAGAATTTTCTTTCCGTCTTTTTCGTATTCATCAATTATCAGATTTTTTTCGTCAGAAAGATTATCAACCAGCCTTGCGTTGCCAAGGAAGCGGATAACAGTTGAAAAGCTGATTACCGCATTTGACGGCTGAAGATATTCGTCAAAAAATGCAAAATCGTTCACATCGCCGTCTGGGATAACGCTCTTTCTGAAAGAGAACGAAACATAGCCGTCAGCACCCACTGAGCGTGTGTAAAGTGCCTTGCAGGCGATAGTAGCCGCATCCGCATTTGGAATACCGCTTTCGCTGTTGATGCCACCCTTTGTGATGCCTGCGTTTTTGGCGAGAGCCTGAACGCTCTTCATATCGTCATAATAGCTTTTTATTCCGTTGTGGTTGTGGAAGCCGAAATTATCAATAAGTCCCGTTGCCATAAGTGCCGAGGCTTTCTCATAAAACGGTGCATATTCTTCTCTTTCTGCAAGGGCAAGACCGCCCGAATAAATATAAACGCTTCGGCTATTTGCTCTTAAAATTTTTGCAGTGTTTTCAAGAAGCGTGAAATATTCCTCGTTGGTGCCAAGGAAAAATCCCCAGTTAGGCTCGTTCCAAATTTCCCACAAAATGTTACGGTTTCTGCCGTAATGAGCGGCAAGCTTTGTTACAAAATCGTCCCATAATTCCTCGTCTGGCGGGCATGCCCAAAGCCTGCTCGCATCGTAAGAATCGAGATAGTTTTTGTTAAGGGACCAAAGACCCGCATTGTTGCCAAGAATCCAGTTGTATTTCATCCCACGGTCAGTAACTTTTTTAAGAAGATAATCCTGCTCTTTAAAGTTAAGCTCCGCACCTGCTGATGGCTGCATTGCCGCCCAGCTGACGAAGTCCTCACGCACAAGATTTATGCCAAGATATTCGGCAGTGTCAAGGATTTTATCAATGGTTTCTTCTGCGCCAAAGTTTGGAATCTGATGACCTTTGCCCCATCTTAATGCACGGGTGGTGTACGGCTGAATACCGTAATAAAATGTGTCGTCAGCACGATTGTTTTTGGGGATAATTCCGATTTTATAACTGAATTTTTCGCCCGAAATAAGTCCGATTTCTATTGTAAAAATTCCATTCTTTTCACTCAAAAAATTGAATGTATAAAACGGCTTTTCACTGTTCAAAACAGTGTAGCCTTTTTTGCAGAAATTTGCTTCTTCAGAGCTAATAGAAACTTTCATTCTTGTGCCGTCAAGTGAAGCATCACGGCATTCAATTATGCCTGTGATTTTTTCGTTTGGCTCAAAAAGATTTCCACCGCCTTTGACGCCAAAGCGTAAAGTACCGCTTTCACTTTCGCCGTCAATATAAAAATTTTCAACGGAATCTGTTGCTGTTATGTCAACCTTTTTCTCTGTAAAAATCGAAAGAAAAAATCCGTCAATTGCAAAGATAATTGAAAGAAAAATTGAAATAATTTTCATCATAAAACCTCACACCATATCGGTTGAAAAAAGCATAAATTCCAGCGGAAGCCACTGGGAAATTTCTGCCTTTAAATTGTTGCGTTTTTCGCTGTATATAGAGAGAAATACGCTCATTGCCTCTTTGTGAGTAAGCTCAACGGGGTTCTCTCCGCCGTCAGAAATTCTCACTTGATTATCCTTGATTTCAACGGTGAAAAGCTCATCTTTTTTGTGCCCGTGAATAAGAAAACTTTCCTTGCCGTTGCAAAGATTTTTTACTTTAGATTTTGCGTTAAGAAGCGCATAAACCATCCTCTTCCAGTTCAGCACATTCATCATTTCACTGTTGCCGAGGTTTGTGCATTCGCAAATATCTGAAAGAATCTGATTGTATTCCACCGAGAAAAAGTTTGCCTTAATGTCTATGGTGCTTCTGCCAGATATATTTAAAAATACAGGCAAAAGTTCTCTGTATTTTTCGCTGTTTATTGCGGCAGATTCAATAACACAATCCATATTTTCAGAGTAAAAAGCGTAGCCGATAAACTGACCGTTTTCTTTAAAAATATATGGCTTCTGATGCCACGAAAGGCTGATGTCAAAAAGTGCCTTGCGGTTTCTCAAAACTCTTGAAATAAAAGTCTTGTTATAAAGGTCAAAAATAAAATCGAGAGCCTCCGTGCTTTCTTCTGTAACAGGCTCTGCTGTGATGGTGCTTTCAAAATCTTTTCCGAATGTGTGGCGGATATTGCTTCCGTTCACTGTGTATTCGTATGATGTGCCGGCAGGCTCAAAACCGAAGTAGCCGTACCTCTGGCGCTGACCGCCAAGCACCATAAAATCCACATTTTCATCATAGCATTTTTCTGTTGCAAGAGCCATGCAGTCTTTCATGTAACCCTCGCCACGGCAGTCCTTGCTCACCGCAACATTTCCTATTCCGCCGCAAAGAATTTCTTCCCCTGCAATGCTCATTTTTTCAATGAAAAGTCCAACGGCGGCAAGCCACTTTTCACCGTCAGAAACAATCATATTTCTTTCGCAGTGGTTGTATTCTTTTTTGTAAAGCTTAGGGAGCATTGTCAAAAAGTGCAAGCCTGCATCATGTGGATTTTCTGTAAAAAAAACCCAATCAAGAAAGTCGAGGCTGTGCTGGTGGTCTTTAATATTGCCTGCGCCTTTATACAAGTTTTCCATTGTTAATCCTCCACTTTTTCAAAAATATTCAGTATGAAATCCAGCTTCGTTGTCAGCGTTTCTATGCCGTCAAGCCTTTCTTTGTGCTTTCTGTTTGTGTGGTAGTAATAGGGTGTCATTTTAAAAAGTGCATATATATCTTCGTTTGAGGTGAGGGTGATGATGTCCGTAACCCTCTTTTGCTCTACGAGCCTTAATTTATCGTATTCGGGCAGGCTCTCCTCATTTTCGTATGGCACATCATAAAGCACCTCTTTAAGCCCCCAAAGATGCTCCCTGCCGCCTGTTACAGATATAAGTCTGCCGTTCTCTGATAAAATTCTGCTGAATTCCTCTTCGCAAAATGGTGCAAAAAGATGAAACGCCAAGTCGACACTGCCGCTCTTTAATGGCAGAGATTTCATATTTGCAACAAAAAAGTCTGCGTTGCATTTTCGCTT
This sequence comes from Acutalibacteraceae bacterium, assembly GCA_045598085.1. Taxonomy (GTDB): domain Bacteria; phylum Bacillota; class Clostridia; order Oscillospirales; family Acutalibacteraceae; genus CAG-488. The sequence continues at coordinate 123,947 of JAZLLI010000040.1, read as the reverse complement.
TGCCCCAAGGCGAATCATCTCTTTTGAAATGTCAAAGCCATAAAATGCACCTTTTGCATCTTCAGAAATAAACTGCGTGTAATAACCCTCGCCACAGCAGATGTCAACGGCGGTGAAGCCGTCATTTTTCACCGTGTCATATTCATTTTTAAGCTCCCTTGCAAGAGCGTCATAATAGCCTTTATTTAAAAAATCTCTTCGGCTCAGTGCCATACTGCGGTTATCGCCAATAAGCGCACCGTTTTTGCCCGATTTCAAAAGATTTACATAGCCGTCCTTTGAAAAATCAAAGCAATGCCTGTTCTGGCACACAAGGCTGTTGCCCACCTTTTCTAAATTTTCACCGCAATCGGGGCAAATAATGTTAAGCATAAAAACACCGCTTTTCAAAATATAAAATATGGCTGCCCCAAAATAAAGGGACAGCCACTTGTTTTGGTCTGATATTATTTAGAAGCTTTTTCAGCTGTTTTTGCAGCCTTTTCAAGTGCCTCTTCAATATATTTGAAGTTGATTGTGCTCTTATCTTTCATAAGGTCTGCCATAACGCTGTCAAGCTTTGCTTTCTGATACATAACAACCTCAACCATCTCGCCGTCATCACCCTTGAATGTGTATTCAATGTATGAGCCCTCAAGATATTTAAGGTTTTCACGCATGATTGCAAGTCTTGCTTCGTCAATGCCAAGGTACTTTGCAGCTTCAGCCTCTGTGAGGTAGCCGTCCTCGCTCTGAGCAGAAATATAAACGCCATCATCCTTACCTTTATTAACAACCTTGTTTACGCAAGCTGCGCCTGTGATGCAGATAGCAGCAGTGCATACAAGAGAAACAGCTGGTGCAACAACTTTTTCAAATACAGATTTGTTTGCCATATCAATAACTCCTTTGTTTTTTATGCCCATATATCATAACATAAACATTCAGAAATTTCTACACTTTTTTTAATATTTTTTGATTAAATATTATAAATTTTCTTATGCCGAGGCACGCTCAATGGTCTTTTTAAGTCGGTGAATAATTCTTTTTTCAAGTCTTGAAATATAGCTTTGCGAAATTCCAAGAATATCCGCCACCTCTTTTTGTGTGTATTCCTTTTCGCCCCCAAGACCGAAACGCATATACATTATTGTTTTTTCTCTTTTTTCCAGTGAATCCACTGTTTTAATCAGCAGATTTTTCTCGTCCTCCAGCTCTAAATCACGGTTGACCACATCTGCATCACTGCCCAAAACATCTGATAGCAGCAGCTCGTTGCCGTCCCAATCCACATTTAACGGCTCGTCAATAGAAACCTCGTTTTTGAGTGTGCTTGTTTTTCTGAGATACATTAAAATTTCATTTTCAATGCACCTTGAAGCGTATGTAGCAAGCTTGATGTTTCTTGCAGGCGAAAATGTTTTCACCGCCTTTATAAGTCCGATTGTGCCGATTGAAACCAAATCCTCCGTGCTGACCCCTGTGTTTTCAAATTTTTTTGCAATATAAACCACAAGTCGCAGGTTGTGAGTTATCAGCTCCTCCCTTGCAGAGTCGTCGCCCTCAAGAATCTTTTCAAATATAATGTTTTCCCGCTCTTTTGAAAGGGGCGGCGGCAGTGTTTCAGGTCCGTTTATGTAATAAATGTTGTTTTTGCCCGTGAGCCTTGAGAGCAGTATTTTCAGCCTTTTCAGTATATTCATCCTCTGAATCCCCCATAATTTCATTGTTAAGTATAAATTCAAACTCACCGCCAAAAAAGCTCTGACGGCTGACCGCTATGTAAACATTTTTTATTTTTTTTTCACTGTTTGCCCCTTTAATCAAAACCTTTTCAGGCTTGAAAGACGGCATAATTTCTGTTGAATTAACAGTGCTGACAGGTATCAGCCTTATGTTGCCCGAAACCGCCTCAATATCTTCATTTTTGCAGTATTGCGCCACCTCTTTTGGCATCACCGCTTTCACCGCATCGTATTGAGCCACAATCACAGGGAAACCCGAAAAAATCTCACGCAAGCCGTTGCCAGTGTCAAAAAATCCTCTGCCAGAAGCCTCTTTGTTTTCGCAAAAAATTCTCACTGTGCAGATGCTTTCTTTGCCCGCTTTTCTTTCAATAATTCTCGAAACAGCGTCAACCACCGCAAAGCTTGCAACAGATGTAACCGCAAGAATTTTAAGGTCAATGTCAAAATAAACCGCCCCGTTTCTGTAAATCATCATCCCTGTGTTGAAGAAAAAAAGAATGGCACTCATCAGCCCGCCAAATAGCAGATTCACCGCTAAAAACACGCAGGTGTTTCTAAAAAAAGTTTTCACATTCCCAAAGCCAAAGGATGCAAACGAAATTGCGCAGCACATGGCAACTCTTAAAAGGAACTCCGCAGGCAGTGGAACATCGGGCAAAAAAATCCTCAGTGAAAAAATGCTGCCCATAGCGCAGGCAATCAGAAGCCGAAACCGCTTCGCAGAAAATCGCAGGTACTTCATAGAAAGGAACAGCATCAGATAATTCACAAAGCCGTTGACAATCAGAAGCACATCAACATAGACAGGCATAAAAAATCACCTCTGAGGGAATTATATCCCACAGAGGCTGAAACTTTTGTCGTATTAAGTTATTTAACCTGAGTAATTTTATCGCCCTTAACAATAAATGCGTGCTGTGCCTTTTCAATAAGAGGGTAGTCGTTTTCAGGTGAATCGGTGTAGAAATTCTCAATTTCTGCATCGCCATAAAATTCAAAAAATGCCTTGAGCTTGTTGTCTTTAAGGCAGATTCTTTCAAACTTGCCTGTTTCTTTGTTGACAGTTGTGCTTAAAAGATATTTAATGCCAAGTCTTTTGCAGATTTCTTCCATTGTAAAATCGGGCGAAGCGGTGATAATCAAATCGTCCTCTTTCTGAATTTCTTTATAAAAAGGCTTGATTTTGTCCATATGTGTGTCCCAAAATTCAATGGGGTCTTTTTGAAGGTCGGCAAACTTTTTGCCCTCGCTTTCAATCAGCGGAATGTAATTTTCAATCATTTCATTTATTGAGATTTTGCCCTTTTTATATCTTGAAAAAGCCTTCACAACAGTGGGCAAAAGTCTTATGAGAGACGGCTTCTTTTTAAGATAAAACAAAAACAGGTCAAAGGTGCTTTCTCCGTCATAAATAGTGTTGTCAAAATCGTAAACATTCATAGTTTTAATAGCCTGTTCCTTTCTCTATAATCGGGCATATATTTTTCAATCAACGCATAAAACTGCGCCGAGTGATTGTGATGAACAGTGTGCGCCAGCTCGTGCACAATAACATAGTCAATTGCTTCAACCGGCTTTTGCATAAGATAAAGGGAATAGCAAATTCCGTTTCTGCCACTGCAAGAGCCATATCTCGTCTTTGCAGATGTTATTTTTAAAGAGGTGTATTGTACTCCCATAATCTCTGCAAAATAAGCTGTTCTTTTCGGCAGATATTCCTTTGCTTTCTGCCTTAATGCTTCAATCTCTTTTTCGTCAGGCTCAGGGTGGCTTTCCACTCTCTCTTTTATCTTTTTAAGATTTTTTTCAATCCATTTGCTGTGCTCTTCCACAAAAGAATTTATCTTTTTCTCTGATAATTTCATGGGAGCTCTGACGATAATTTCACCGCTCTTTTTTATTTCAAGTGCCAGCGTTTTCCGCTGGCTTCTTTTTAAAATGAAATCGTACATTTTATTCACCACCCGTTTATTTTACATCTTTATCTTTAAGAATACAAGAGAAAAAATAAAAACTATTGTACTTTATTCCGTTTTATGTTAGTATTACCATGAGGTGGTATGAATGACACACGCAGAGATTTTTAAAAATGCACAATGGATTGAGCCAAAAGAGGATATGACCTCGGCAATATTCAGAAAAACTTTTACACTTAAAGAAAGCAACGCAAAAATCACAATTTGCGGCTTGGGATATTTTATCCTTTATATAAACGGCAAAAGAGTATCGCAGGACGAGCTTGTACCTGCCTATTCAGATTATATTCACAGAGATTTAGATAAAATGGAGCTTATCTATCCCCTTAAAGATAAAACAGATAACAGAATTTATTGTCTTCAATATGACATAAGCGATTATGTTTCGGCTGGCGAGAATGTTCTTGGCGTTATGGTCGGCGGCGGATATTTCCATCAGACCGACAGAAAAGCAGAGGGCAATATGGATTACGGCAACATCCGCCTTTGCTATATAATTGAAAGCGATAATGAAAAAATTGTAAGCGACACCACAACCCTTTATAAGCAGGGGTTTATTAAGGATTCATCACTTTTCTATGGCGAAAAGCACGATTACACTTCATTTGATTATAACTGGAACACCTTTTCAGCAGATGAAAACGGCTGGCTCACGCCTGTCCTTTGCCCCGAAACAGAAAAGGCAGAAATGCACATTCAGCAGTTTAATAAAGATAAAATTATCCGCACTCTGCCTGTTAAAAAGCTTCACGATTTTGGCGCATATTCTGTTTATGACGCAGGCGAAAACATCACAGGCTATGCGGTTGTGAAATGTGAAAAAGCGGGCGAAAATGTTAAAATTGAATTTGCAGAGAATCTTAACGAGGACGGCACACTTAATTTCCATTCCGCAGGCGGTGAATGGCAAAAAGCGTCTGACGAATTTATCACAGACGGCAAAACTACCGTTCTTCATCCTTATCTTTTGTGGCACGGCTTCCGCTATTTTTCACTGACTAATAATGCCGAACCTGTTGAAGCAAGAGAAATTCACACCGATATGGCGGTTACTTCATCATTCCAGTGTTCAGATGAAAACATCAACTGGCTTTATAAAACATATATTCACACTCAGCTTTCCAATATCCATTCGGCAGTGCCCACCGATTGCCCACACCGTGAAAGATTAGGCTACACAGGCGATGGTCAGCTTTGCGCTCCTGCGGCAATGCTCACCCTTGACTCACAGGAATTTTATAAAAAATGGATACAGGATATTATCGACTCACAGGATAAAACAACAGGTCATGTTCAGCATACAGCTCCATTTTCGGGCGGCGGCGGCGGACCTGCTGGCTGGGGCGGTGCGATAATCACCGTAATTTATCACTATACAAAATATTTTGGCGATTTAACTTTAGCCAAAAAATATTATAAAAATATGCTCCTTTTCGTTGATTATATGGAGTCCCGTTGCCATAAGGGAATTATCGTCAGAGAAGAAGAAAAAGGCTGGTGCCTTGGGGACTGGTGTACCCCCGAAAAGGTAGAAATTCCCGAAAGCTTTGTTAACACAAACCTTTATATAAAACAGCTGGAAATGCTCGCTTTCTGCGGTGAGCTTTTAGGTGAAAACACAGATAAAATCAACAAGCTTGCTTCTTTCCACCGCCAGTGCGTTAAAGAAGCTTTTGCCCCCGATGAAAACGGCAGCTTTTTAAACGGCTTGCAGGGCGCAGATTTGTTTGCTCTTTATAGCGAAGTTGGAAACGAAAAAACTCTTGCCACAGCCGTGAAAAAATATCGAGAGCTTCAACATTTTGACACTGGCATTTTCGGCACATTCGTTGCCTGCGATGTACTTTTCAAAAATGGCTTTGCAGATACCGCCCTCACAATGCTTATGAGCGAAGAAAAAAATCACTCATTCGGCTTTATGAGAAAGTGCGGAGCTACCACCCTCTGGGAGGATTGGGATGGCAGTAATTCCAACAATCATCCAATGTTCGGTGCTTGCGTTGCTTCTCTTTTCGGGTATGTTCTTGGCATCAATCAGTGTGAAAATTCTGTTGGATTCAATAATCTTTTGATTGCACCATGCAAAAACAGCGTTCTCTCATTTGCAAAAGGACACATCACCACTGCACAGGGCAGGGTAGAGGTTGAATTTGAAAAAGGCGAAAACGGCACTGAATTTACAGTGAATCTGCGTGGCGATTTTCCCTCAGCACAGTTTAAGTATGACGGGAAAATCTATCCTCTTCACAGTGGCAAAAATCAGATAATCTGTTAATTTACGGAGGTCAAATTATGAAAAAAATGTCATTTATCGGCACAGGTGTTATGGGCGGTGCAATTGCCGAAGCCGCCTGCAAGGGCAACAATCCCGAAGATATAGTTGTAACCGATTACGATAAAGAAAAAGCAAAAGTCTTTGCACAAAAAACAGGTGCTTGCTTTGCAGAGTCAAACGCAGACGCTGTCAGAGCGAGCAAATATATCCTCATCGGTGTTAAACCGCAGGTGGGTCAGAGCGTTCTTTCAGAAATCGGACCTGTTATTAAAGAATGTATTGAAAAAGGCGAAGAGAAAATCCTCGTTTCAATTATGGTAAGCGTCAGCATTGAAACCATCAAAGAATGGCTTGGTGTTGATGTGGATGTTCCAATTATCCGCACTCTTCCAAATGTTGCCGCAAGCGTTGGCAAGTGCATCACAATCTGCACTTTAAGCAACTCTGTAACAGACGAAATTTTTGCGGAGTATAAAGAAATCCTCAAAGAAACAGGCACTTTTGAGGTTCTCCCCGAAAAGAAAATGTACGCAGGCAGTGTTATCACAGGCTGTGGTCCTGCTTTTGTTTGTATGTTTATTGAAGCTCTTGCAGATGGCGGAGTTATGACAGGTCTTACCCGTCAGCAGGCGCAGAAATTTGCAATCGACACAATCATTGGTGCGGCAACCCTTGTTGAAGAAAGTGGCAAGCACCCAGGCAAGCTTAAAGATGAGGTTTGCTCACCTGGCGGCTCAACCATCGCAGGTGTTGTGAGCCTTGAAAAAAATGGATTCAGAAATGCCACCGTTCAGTGTGTGCTTGATACTTTCAAGCGTGTGCTTGATATGGGCGGAATTAGCGAAAAAGATGTGATTTGAGGAGATTAAATATGAGATGCGTTAAATGTGGCAGACTCAGCAATGAGGATGTAAATGTGTGCAGATTCTGCGGAAAAATTTTTGACGAAAGCAAGCCTGCGGAGGCAGTTGAACCCAATAATCAGCTTGTTTATGAGATAGCTGATTATCAAAAAAAGCAGGGCAGTGTGCCAAAATATTTTAAATCTGGCTGGCTTGTTATTGCCGCCACTTTGGCTGTCTTTGTGCTGATAATCCTCTTGATTTGTGGAATTTTATAAAATATGAAAAAGGTTATTCTTATCGGCTGTCCGGGCTCTGGAAAAAGTACTTTTTCCAGAGCTTTGCAGAGAAAGACCGGTTTGCCCCTCTATCACCTTGATTTGCTTAAATGGAACAGCGATAAAACAACCGTCAGTAAAGAAATTTTCCGTGAAAGATTAACTGCTGTTCTTGCTCTCGATAGCTGGATAATTGATGGCAATTACGGCTCAACAATCGAGCTTCGATTAAAAGAATGTGATACAGTTTTCTTCCTCGATTTGCCAACAGAAATTTGCATTGACGGCATAAAAGAACGGCAGGGGAAGCCTCGCCCCGATATGCCGTGGGTTGAAACAGAGGATGATGAAGAATTTCTCCAGTTCGTCATGGATTATAATACCCAGAGCCGTCCGAAAGTTGTGGAGCTTCTCAAAAAATACGGCGAAAAGCAAATTATAATTTTCAAAAGCAGAGAAGAAATAGACAATTACATAAACAGTCAGTAACAAAAACGCCCGCCAACCGACAAGCTGGAGCCGTCCAGCTGTCGGCTCATTTTTTTGTAAAATTTTATTTTTTTTGGGAAAAATTCAGCTAAATATGATATAATACATCTTGGATAATTCAAAAATAAGGATGATATGCTATGAAAAGGATTTTTTCTGTTTTTTTGTGCTGTATTATGTTGCTCCCATGCCTTTGCCTGCAAACATGGGCGGCTAAGAGCAAAACTGTATTGTATCTGAATTACGGCAACATCACAATCGGCGAATACAGCATAACAGGCTATGACGAAAACAAACAGCAGGTAACTGAAGTGAACAGGGCGGGCTACATAATAACCCAAAGCAACCCCAACACTAAAATTGATAAGGGCATCACAATCAACTCTGCAAGCTGTGAAATTGAGCTTCTCAATCTGAATATCAAAAGGGCAAGTGAATATAACTGCGCCCTTGCTGTGCAGAAATCATCTGATGTTACAATCACTGTAACAGGCGAAAATCATCTTGTTTCGGGTTCTTCCCGTGCAGGTGTGGAGGTTGCCACAAATTCAAGAGCAACCATCAATGGCGACGGCATTTTATACGCTGAAAGTGCGTTGCAGGCAGGTATCGGCGGCGGCAACGGTCAATCAAACGGCACTGTAATTATTAACTCAGGCACAATTTATGCCACAGGCGGCATTGACGGCTACAGCGCAGGTATTGGTGGTGGCTCCTCGGGAAAAGGCGGTAACATCACAATTAACGGCGGTTTTGTCTGCGCCACAGGCGGTCTGTATGCCGCAGGTATCGGCGGCGGATTTATGTGCGGCGGCGGCAACATCACAATCAATGGCGGTGTTGTTACTGCAAAAAGTGATGATTACGGCGCAGGCATTGGCAGCGGATATATGGCTGGCAGTGCAACAAATCTTGTGATAAACGGCGGCAGTGTTAAGGGCATTGGCGGCAAGGATGCCAGCGACATTGGCGATGGCGCAAAGCCAAAAACTTTTTGTTCAGCCATCTGCAACTCTGAGGGCAACGAGGTTTCGCCTGTAAAATTCGCAGTGGGGGATTTCACTCAGATTTTTATTGACGGCATCGACACTCAGCCTATTGAAAAAATTCACCCCGACGATGATTCAATTTATATTTACACTGACGGCACAGCGAAATTTATCACCGAATATTTGCAGGATGGCTCAGCAAAATTTTTCAGCATAAACAGCGAAAAAACTGAGCAGCTTTTCCCTTACAAAAACTGTGAAAAATGCTTTGACAAACTGATTGTTGGCGGCGACAAAAACATTTCAGTCTCTGACGGATTTACTGTAGAAAATCAGACGGATTTGATGTATAATTCTATGCGTGTGGATTCATTCCAAATTGCCGTTCGTGGCGACTTGGATTTTGACGGAAAATTTGACGGTATGGACGCTGTAATCTGCAACTGCGTTGCCAACGGATTGGTGGACGATATGCTTTTAATTAAGCTGGCAGATACAGACGGCAACGGCACCGTAAACGAAGATGATGTAAATGCACTGTTGCTCTGCGGACTTGGAGGAATTTAAAATGATGCAGGATTTAATGAAAATTTTAGCCTACACAGTTGTTTTTTCTGTGTTTAACCTTTTTGTTTTTTTGATATATTTTATCTGCGGACAGGTTATCTTAAAGAAAAAGGCAAAAAAAATCAGACATTCGGATTTGTCAGTAGATCAGATTGACTTTCTTGAACGAAAGCAATTCAAAAACATCCGCTATGAATGGATAAAAAAATTTGGCAAAGGCGAAAAAAGTTTTTCTATAATTTATTTTGTTCTTTCCGAAATTGTTTGCTTTGTTGCAATATTGCTCACAAGCCGATATGTTTTGATTTGCAGAGTGGCAATTCTCATTGACGCAATTTTATTTCTTGTGTGGATTTTCTTGTTGGTTTATTACAGCCAAAAGAATAAAAAGCTTGCCGAAGAACACAAAGAAAATCTTGAAAAAGTGCTTGAAAAATTCAATAATTCAAAAACAGTTTAACCAAACGGAGGTGTCAGCATGCCTGTATATATTATTGCGGGAATCGCTGTTGAATACGAGGGCAGATATGATACGCTCAATGAGAGAAGCAAAAAATATCTTGCAGACGAAAACACTGCTCCACTTTTCACAATAAAAACGAACCAGAATGTTATTGAGAATTTGAGAGAGCGATACCCCGAATCTAACGAAGCGGAATATGAATACACCGATATTGGCGCATCTTTCAACAGAGCCATAATAAATTATGACGGCATTATGCTCCATTCCTCTGCCGTTGCGGTTGACGGCAAGGCTTATCTTTTCTCTGCCCCCAGTGGTATGGGCAAATCCACCCACACGGGGATGTGGCAGAAGCTTCTTGGCGAAGATAAAGCGGTGATTATCAATGATGACAAGCCTGTTATCCGCAAAATTGACGGTGAGTATTACGCTTTTGGCACGCCGTTCAGTGGCAAGCACGATATAAGCATTAACAAAGGCTTCCCGTTGAAAGGCATTTGCTTTGTTCGCAGGGGTGAAGAAAACAGCATAGAAAGGCTCGCCACCAAGGATGCGGTTACGCCGTTTCTGAATCAGACAGTGAAGCCTGCTAATATGGACGGATACATTAAAATGCTTAACTTAACGGACGATTTGCTGAGCAGTGTGCCGTGCTATTCGCTGATTTGCAAGGCGGATGTTGAGGCGGCAGAGATTGCATATAACGCAATGAAAGGTGAATGAAATGAAAATAAATCCAAAATATTGCCTTAAAAATGTTGGCGGAAAAAATATTGTTGTGGCAGACAGCACCATGCGAATGGAGGGCATTGTTACCCTCAACGACACCGCAGAGTTTATCTGGAGAAAAATTGAGCAGGGAGCTGAAACAGAAGAAATCATAACCGCTCTTGCCGCAGAATGTGAGATTTCAGCCGATGAAATCCAAGGCGAAGTGGTCGCATTTATTGAAAAACTCAAAGGCGCAGGGATTATTGAATAATATTTATAAAAATATTAAAAAAATCAAAAAATAGTGTTGACAAGCAGAACTATATGTGATATAATTCCAGTGTTGTCAAGAGCTGACAACGATTTTGCGAGAGTGGCGGAATCGGCAGACGCGCACGTTTGAGGGGCGTGTGTAGCAGTACGTACGGGTTCAAGTCCCGTCTCTCGCACCAAAACCGTTGATACATTTGTATCGACGGTTTTTTTATGTGTATTGCCACGCTTCGCTCGCAATGGGGATATTTAACTCGGTGCAAATTTATTCGGGAGCAGCGCATTGAAGATGAAGCAAAAGCCGCCCGCCGAAAAGCCGAAACACAAAGCAAAATGTTGAAAAAATTATAAAAGCACCCTGCTGAAAAACAGCAAGGTGCTTTTGGTTATGGGGGTATTGTATTAAGGCTTAATATCATCCTCTGTCAGATACAGGTCATCTGTGAAGTCAAAGGCGTTGGATGTAACAGTATTTATCTGCTTAAGGATTTTGTTGACTTTGTCAACATAATAAACTTCACTCATAATTGTATGAATAAGGTTATTATAAAGACGGGGAACTTTTTCTATTAAGCCTTTTTGATTTTTAATGAGCCATTGAGAAAGGGGATGATTTTTGTTACAGATTTCAAAATGTTCTGAACAAAAAGCATCACTGTATTTAAATGTGCAGAACATCTCTGCAGGGAAATCACGGGTACTTTCATCCTGCTGTCCATGGAATATAAACCATTTGTGTGTAATTCTATCGACCCACTTACCCTTGACAAGCTCACCTTTTTTTTTGGCACAGGCGATTTTCAGTGAACGCCACAGTCTTCGACCATATTCAATACAAACCTTTTCAACATTCTCTGATATTTTTACATAATATTCAGAATTTTTTAATTCTGACTCCAGACGCTTTTCAAGAAGTGGGTAATCTTCAAGAATCTTAAACAGCTCACGCTCCGTGGCATAGATGCCGTTTTCAGAATATAATGCTGATCTTATACTGTAACAACTATCCCCACCTGTTTCTTTTATAACAGATTTAAGGCAGCAGAGAGCTTTTAAATCAAAGGACTGAATACCGCCTCTTGAAATATCCACCACAGGACGCATATTACCTGAAAGGAGCAGGAATGTGCCGATAGCTCCATCTTGGCCTCCCCACAACGCTTCTCTGTCTGCAACAACACCGTCAAAGGACGTTGTGAAGAATTTTCCATCCTTTATCTGCGGAAGCTCTTTAATATCAAAGCATGAGCGGACACATTCTGAAAGATAATCATTTGGAATAATTACTGAATAGTCCCATAGTCTTTCAAACTTACTTTCATTTTTTTCAAGCTCTCTGTTCAGCCTTAAAAATTTCTCCTTTTGTTCTTTAGACAAATCCTTTTTATTTCTTAATATTCCGCCAACAGATTCTATCTCAAATTCAAACCTACCATTGAAAGAATAATTTATCCTCGGCTCAAAGGTGAACTCTCTCTCTTTAATGGGCTTAATTTTGCCCTTCACCAGTTCAAATATAATCTGCACACCTGTGATTTCCCCTGTTGGTGAAAACCAATCTAAAGGTCTGAAAGAAATTGCTATTCCCGACTCCTCCTGCCATTCATACCAATCAGGTAGTTCCACTTCCATTTCAGCTTTTGTTTTTTCGGGGAGCGGGAAAAAATATTGCTTTAAAGGTTTATCTCTTCCGTCAGGGTTGAGGGCATGAACCTTTTCCATAAGCTCCTGCTTTGTGGTGAAATTTCGTGTTCCTTTTTCATCCTGAAAGCTGACATTTACAGCAGGGAAATGAACATATTTTTCAACAATTTCTCTGACACTAAACAGTTCTTCTCTGATGCCCATACCCATGCGAATACTTATGGATGTGCCTATATCCTGTTTTTGTTCTTCACTTTCACGCATTTTGTGCATGGGGCGAAAATCGCTTTCGTCAAATTCATCTTCAGTGGCAAGGTAATAATAGCCGTGAAGCCCTGTAACATCCAACCTTATGGCAGGATGTTCTTTTGAAAAATGCCTTGTGGAAACCTCAAGGATGGTGTTATCTCTATCGCCCATAAAGCAGGAAAGAATGCCGATACCAAACCTGCTGATTGGGTTATAATTGCTATTTGCATTATATTTTAATTTTTCGGCTTCAAAATGCTCGGAGCTGTAATAAGACGAGCCAACCTTAAGAAAATAGTTTTTGACTATATCCTCTGTCATACCGATTCCGTTATCCTCAATTCTGAACCATGTATAACCCTTTTTGTCCTGCCATGAATACATTGAAACCTTGCCGTCCGCCTCTGAAAAGTCTTTATCAAACTCAACCCTTGCATGAACAGCATCAATGGCATTTTGCAAAAGCTCACGGATAAACACATAGCTATCCTCATAAAGGTTATCGCCTACAAGCAGTTCAAGTATGCGGTCCTGCTCCATAGTTATGCAGAATTTGCCCGATGTATAGCCCTGTGGCTCGATAAACGAATTGATGACAAATGGCAATTCTTTGAAAGCTTTGTTGAGTTGCCTCAACTCTCTGCCTGCCCAATCAAGAAATGTTCTTAATTCGTGCTCAACCTGCATTGTCTGACAGACAGCTCCAACCTGAATAATACCGTCTTTATCTATGTCCCAGTTGTAATCTTCCAGCTTTTTGCCCCAGAAATCATCATAAATTTTCTGCATTTTGCGGATTTCGTGCTCTGACATACGGTTTGCGTTAAGGGTCATTAAGTCTGCAAAACGAAGCAATGCCGCACAACGCTTGAGGTCATCCTCTTTAAGATCACCCTGCGTAATTTTATTTAAAACAGACTCATTTAACTGGAGGTTTCCGCAAAGATAAAAAATGGTTTCTTTGTAAATCCATGACCTGTTGAGAGTTTTATTCCATTTAAAATCTTTAAAGATTGTTTGCATAGTTTTGCTTTGATTTTGTGCGAGGAAAAGTCTGCGGTCTGCGTCCGTTACCTTTTTATTGGCGGCATAATAATCACTGACTTTTGTGTGATTTTTGAAAAATTCTTTCCATTCGTTTGAATCATAATTGCTGTAATTTTCTTTCGTTTCCTCTTTGGTAAGGTTTATGCCGATTTCATAGCAACAGGCAGCCATCAGCAGGCAGGCAAGATGCTCGGCAGTCAAAGTGATTTTAGTATAATCTACTAATTTTTTAAGGTTCGCCAGCATATCGCAAATGTGGGTTATTGTATCTGCCTGCACAAGATGAACAAGCGGATTGCGATTTGCGTTCTTTGAAATGCCAAAACGGCACACCTCTCCCACGGCATCGACAAATTCTTCATCTGCCTTTGATTTAAAATCATCCCAAAGTTCACTCAATGTTATATGTACAAAACCATAATCGGACATAACATATTCTCCTTTAATCGGAATATTCTGATAATATTCTATCATACATACGGGCGGGCAGTCAACAAAAAAAGACGGCTATGTTTCCATAACCGCCTTATATTTTTATCTTTACTGTGGGTCAATGATTTTGGGGTTGATGGACTGGAATGCTCGGAAAATTTTATAAAATCCGCCAAACGCTGTCAGCACTTTAGTGGCAACCTCCCAGATTTTTCCTAAATCGTTAAGCTCTTTTGTGCCGTACTCGTCAACCTCATAGAAATGCCATTTATCGGGCTTTGCGTATCTTGTAAGTCCGCAGTCAAGATAATCGCCCCACTGCTGACCTTCGCTGAGCATTTTTACTCCGCTTGCAACAACATCCTTATGGAGCTTTTCAAGCTCGTCAAAGCGTTCTGTATTCACAAGGCAAAATTCGCCTCTGTTGCCAGATGCTTTCCAATATCTCCACGAAAGCTCTGAACGCTCTATATTTTGAAGCTGTGTTTCATCCTCGGTGGATTTCTTTGCGGCTTCCCAATATTTATCTATCTGCGCAACCTGATATGGTTTAAGGGTGATATTAATTTTTGAATCCTGATAGATTTTAAGATGTCCCGAAATATCGCCTGCGTTTTCGGTGCAGATGTCAATGATATTGCGGATATATCTGCCGCCGTTGCCGTAATAGGCATTAAGGAAGCCGTCAACCTCTTTATCAATATCACAATATGGATTCTGCATACATTTTGAGAGCATATATGCACGAAGCTCGCCAAACTCGGCATCGCAGGCATCAATATAGTAATTGCCCTCTTCATAAACGCCCTTAACATTATGCTCATAGAAAAGCTGAACATTCTTTTGAATTACACCGAAATCGGGGAAAAGGCAACAAGTATGGGCATAGTTGGTTGTGTAATCCCACACATAAATTCTGTTGCAGATTTTTGACCAATCCTCAAGGTCTTTCATAAGGTCAACATTTTCTTTGCACTTGGGGTCATCAAGGGTGTGTGAGAAGCAACACTCAATTGTGCAAAGGCGGACAATCATATTATCACGGGGCGCAATACCTGTGGGCGCTTTGCGTGTGTACTGATAAGCGAATGTATCAATAGCAACATTATCATAGCCTGCCGCCTTAACAACATCGGCAACCTGATTCACAAAGTTAATCATAGTGGCTGACTGCACACCGCCATGCGCCTTTTCAAAGGCTTTGCAATTATCGCACTGGCAATATTTCTGATTATCTGCCTGTGTGAGCGAAATAATCTGAAGCGATGCGTTGGGGTCGTGCTGTGCTTTAAGGAGGTCGAGAACCTCGTTCTTTACAACCTCGAGAGTGTCGGGGTTAGTAAGGCAAAGCTGGTCTTTAATTCGCTCACCATCACGGAAAGCGAAATATTCGGGATGCTCGCCAAAATACTTATCTGCGTTGCAGAATGTGCTTGTAAAAGTATGGCAAAGACCGCCAAGGTAATTTACAGTGCCACCCATATTTGCAGGCAGCTGACGATATGAACCGCCAGTAAGTCCGTTAGCAACGGAGTAATTCCAATCACGGGGGCTTCGCCAGTCGGTTTCTGTGTATTCAAAGAACGGAGCGTAAACGATGTTGGTATCCGCAGGGACTTTGATGCAGTCAGCCTTTGGAAGCACTGTCAGAGTTGAAGTATAAACCTTATAACCGCAGAAATCCTCAAGGAAGCGGTTAACACCGTAGAGCGTTCCACGGACACCTGTGCCGTTAATATAAATTTTGTTTTCGTCAGCTTTTATTGCGTAGCCGTTATCCTCAATATCAGCTATGCCGTCATAAGGGATGTCTATGGCAATAAATTTTTCGTTTGCTGTTGTTTTTTTGGGAAGATAACAGCCAAGCACTTCATAAAGCTTGTTGTAAAGTGTGTCAATAGCATAGTTTTCCTGCTGGGAGCAGGTTTCGGGCATAAGAATTGACCACGAACCGTCAATTGCTATTTCGTTTGATTCACCGTCAACGGCAAAGGCACATTGAGCGGTTAGCAAAATCATGCAAAGTGCAAGCAGGATTGAAAGTATTTTTTTCATTTCATCAGCTCCTATTTTTTCAATGATTAAATTTTACCATATATATTTTTTGGTTTCAATTAACTTGATTTACAAAGATATGCCACTTTATTTGTTGATATTTTTGTGCCTTTTTATTTAGAAGTGTCAGAAATCTGTGCGTTAATTGTGCCGTTATATTCACCGAGGAAGTTTTCGGCATCGCCAATCATTTTAATTCTGCCATGCCCATCCTTGTATGAAAAATTTATATAAAGCGTGCCAATATAAACATCAATTATCTGAACAAGGATTTTCAGCTGATTCTCTGTACCCCACGCAGCGGAGCAGGCACATTCATATGTATGCCCCTCACAGCTCTGACCGCCGATTTTGTCAGAATAGCCTGTTTGCGGAAAGGGCTGAAAGATGTTTTCTTTTCGACCGAAGCTGATTGTCTTTTCGCCCTGAGCATTTTTGTATTTAAACTGACATTCATCGCCAAAGCTGAATGAAAACTCGCTTATGCCCATTTTGTTTTCTTCGGCAATGAAAAGCTTGCCGTTTATCTCTTTTTCAAGGGGAGATTTTTCTGCTCCGAAAGCTGTTACAAGAGTAAGATTGTTTATGTAACTTTCAAGCTCTGCGTATGCACATTCGTCCTCTTTTAAAGGTTCGCCTGCGGTTTCAACAATCTCTGAAAAAGCATAAGAAACAAGAATTTCACGGGAGGACGGTGTGCGGTAATTACCCGATGTGCAAGTGAATGTGATGTCTGTATCGGGGTCATAAAATGTCAGCTGATCGTGCATTCCGTTAAAGCCGAATGCGTTGCCGTAAAATCGCCAAAGCTGGCTCATATAACCGCAGTTGTCAAATGAGTGGTAGCCGTTTGTCATGCAGTCAGATTCATCCTCAAGTGCATCACGGATTATATGCTCGGGGATAATCTGCCTGCCGTTCCATTTTCCGAAGCAACCCACAAGGCGACCGAAAGA
Organism: Acutalibacteraceae bacterium; assembly: GCA_045598085.1. GTDB lineage: Bacteria > Bacillota > Clostridia > Oscillospirales > Acutalibacteraceae > CAG-488. The sequence goes on along the minus strand of JAZLLI010000040.1, from coordinate 106,974 downwards.
CAGCATATCAATCGGTGTGCAGATAAGCGCAGAATCCGCCCACGAATGACCGCCGGGGCATTTAAGGCAGTATGCCGATTTTGAAAAACCGATTTCATCAAGGCACTTTTCACGCAGATAATCAAGGAAGCACTTACCGCTGACCCTTTCCACAAGTGCGCCGAGGACAAATGAGCCGTTGGAATCGTAGCGATATTGCGTACCGGGGTAAACCGCAGGCTTTTGAGAAAAATAAAACTTCACACGGTCGTCTGTTCCGCTTCTGAACCAGCTTACATCATATTCGTCAAAGCAGGTGCGCATCATCAGCATATTGCGGATTGTGAGCTTTTCAAGATAGGGATGAATTTTTTGGGGCAATTTATCGGGGAAATATGAAATTATTTTATCGTCAAGCGAAATTTTGCCGTCATCTGCAAGCAGGCGGACAGCTATGCCAACATAGCTCTTTGTCTGCGAATACATTCTGTGCTTCACAGAGCGGTTAAATGGTTTCCAGTAGGCTTCACAGATAAGCTTATCGCCCCTTGCAATCAGCACCGAATGGGAGGCAAGTCCCCGTGAATTTATTATTTTAAGATATTTTAAAATCTGTTGTGAAGAAATTCCCACGCTTTCGGGAGTAGATTTCAAGAACATCCCCGCACCTCATTTCATAAAATTATTGTTCCACCAAATATTTTTCTAAATATTTTTCCATCAAATTTTTAGTCTGCGTGTCAAGCTCGGGGTCTTTATCCATTGCATGACCCGATTTTGGATAAGTCAGCAAATCGTGCGGTATGCCGTTTTGCTCCAGAGCTTTCAAAAACAGCAGGGTGTGTTCATACGGCACAAGCTCGTCTTTAACACCATGGCAAACGCCTGTTGGCACAACATTCGGTGTGATGTATGTAACTGGCGACATTTTTTTAAGGCTCAGTTGAACATCCGCATTCTGCAAATTTTCTTTGTTAACTGTCGCTCCGCAGCAGCACGAAAGCACACCGTATTTCCAATCTTCAAATTCGCCGTTGATGCCCAAAAGAAAATCTGCCTTATGGCAATGAGTTGGCGGACAGTGGCAGAACACAGCCACGGGGCGAACAGGGGCGCACTCAGCTCTTGTGTAAGCATACATCAGCGAAAGGTGCGCACCTGCTGACCCGCCAGAAAGCAAGGCTTTATTAAGATTATATCCACGCTCTGCACAGATTGATTTTATCTTTTTCATCGCCAGCGTTACATCATCAAGCTCGTCAAAAACTGTCAGCTCGCTGTCAACATAGCGGTAGTTCATTGTTGCGCAGATGTAGCCTTTTTCGCTCCAGTATCTGCAATCCTTGGTGTGGGCGGTTTTGTCGCAGGATGTCCAGCCACCGCCGTGAATAAACAGAATCAGACCCGATTCCGTCTTTGGTGTTTTTGGTATATATAAATCAAAAATATGACGCTTGTGATTGCCGTAGGCAACATTTTCCATTAAAGTAATGTTCATTTTTTCTCCTTTGCCCTCTTTGAATTTAGCTTGAGCATATCACATTATAAAGAAAAAGTAAACACTTTGTGTTGCAATTTCCCTTGACTTTGCAAGTGTGATATACTACACTATAAGTTATAAACCAATAAAAGGAGTTCCTCTTATGTTCACAAAAATCAGTGCATTTTTTATGGCAATCATATCTTTTTTCAATATCCTTTTTGCAGGGTATATAAGGTATTATCACGATAACCGCATTTTCCTTAATCAGTATTACACCGACAGAAAAGACGAAAGGCAAAGCTATGACCTTGTTTTCCCAAAGAACGCCAAAGGCGACCTTGGTCTTGTGCTTTGTATTCACGGCGGTGGCTGGGTTGCAGGCAGTAAGGACGAATACACCAAAAATCTCTTTCAGGTCAGCGAAGAGAAAGGCGTTGCCGCCGCTTGCATAAACTATCGCTATGCCGCCCCCGATGTCAGCTATGACGATATTCTTGATGATATTACATCTGCACTTTCAGCAATTAAGGCAAAGGGTGCTGAATACGGCGTGAATATTGACAAGGTTCTTTTAAACGGCATTTCAGCAGGCGGTCATCTCTCTTTGCTTTATGCTTACACCAAAAAAGATGTTGCCCCTGTGGAGCCTGTTTGTGTTGTTGAGCTTTGCGGTCCAACCGATTTAGAAAATTCGTTTTTCTATTCTGTTGAAAACCGTGTTGGTGTAGAATATTTCCGCAATATTATAAGCAACGGCATTGGCTTCAACATTGACCTTGATAATTTTGACGCTGCCCGTGAAGCAATGAAAAAATATTCGCCCATAAACTATGTTGATGAAAACACTGTTCCGACCATATTCGGTCAGGGCGAAATTGATGATATTGTGCCTTATCAAAATTCACTTGACCTTGACAAAAAGCTTACAGAGTTTAATGTTGAGCATACATTTATCCCTTTCCCCAATTCAAATCATGAATGTGAGGATAAGGAGTCGATACACAAAATTATGCAGCTGTTTTTTGAATGTATCGACACATATCTTAAATAAAGAGTTAATTTTTGAGGTGATTTTATGACAAACAAAGAATTAAATGAACAGGCTAAAAGAGAGTGTTGCAGTGCAGAAACCACCGCACATCATGGCGGAGAGGACGGCAAACCATTCTGGAATGTGCAATCTTTTCAGTTTATGTATGTTCCGTCTTTTCAGTTCCAGCCTATATCAGGATGCAAAAAATACAGATTCACTGCAAAGGATGAAAATGGAAACATCCACTCCTTTGATGCAGATAAGCCGACAGCCTTGCTTACAGATATTTGGGGCGAAATCCCCGAGGGCATTGTTGAGCTAACGGTCAGAACAGTGAATGAAGATAACAGCGAGGGCTATTTAGTCGGCGCAAGGACTTTCTTTAAGCTCTCTCCATTCAATACAGATTTACCCAAAGCCAAATGCTCTTATAAAGAATGTGCATCCCGTGCTTATGAGTATATTATGAATCTTGATTTTATCCGCTACTGGCTTATTAACGGTAAGCCAGACCCCGACTATCTTTTAAACGGCTACCCAAGCAAAATGCACACCGCAGTGATGAATGTTATGCTTAATTATGCAACATTCTGCCCCGAAAAGGCTGATGATGCGCTGAAAATTGCAAAGAACTGCGCAGATTATCTTTATGAAATCACTCCGCACGATAACGGTTCTATGGACGGTGTTCCTCCTACATATCAGCTGGATTACTGCAATACAGAAAAAAATCGTTATGACGGCACACTTATCGGCAAGCGCAGACACACTGTTATGATGCTTTATCCCTCATATGTGGGCAGGTCATATTTGCTCCTTGAAGAAAAAACAAAAGAGCAGAAATATTTTGATGCCGCAATAAAAATCGGTGAATTTTATCTTAAAAATGTTCGTGAAGACGGCACTTGGAACATTATATTAGACGGCAAAACAGGCGAAACAATCAGCAATAATCCCTGCGACCCGCTGACAAACATTTTGCCCTTTATTATGAAGCTTTATGAGCGCACAGGTGAAGAGAAATGGAAAACACTTGCCGATAATGCAATTGCATTTGTTGAGAAAAACACCCTTGCAACCTATAACTGGGAGGGTCAGTTTGAGGATAGCGGACTTAGCGAAAATTATTCAAACCTTACTCATTATGGTCCATCAGCGTTGGCAAGGCATTATGCAAAGCATTATTCTGATGACGAAAACAAAATGAAAATTGCAGAAGAGCTTGTAAGATATATTGAAGACCAGTTTGTTGTGTGGAACAGACCTGCTCCGTGGAATAAGGACAGCGCCGATACATCTATGTGGCCAACTCCATGCGCCCTTGAGCAGTATAACTGGTATGTGCCTATTGATGCCAGTGCCGCAAATGTTATCAATACATTTGTTGCCATGTATAAGGCAGGCAGAGGCGAGCTTTATCTTGCAAAGGCAAAGGCTCTTGCAGATACAATAACAAGAGTTCAGCACGAAAGCGGATTTGTTCCAACTCACTGGCATAATGAAGAGGTTCTGAAAGGCGAGAATTTCTGGATAAACTGCATGATAGCCACCGCAGATGCCATGAAAACAATGTCTGAGCTTGTTGAAGAATAAATGAAAAGCCTCGGCAGAAATCAAACTGTCGAGGCTTTTGTGAAAATTGAAATCAATATATATATCATTTCAATCGGGTTAAGAACGCTTTATCTTTTTAAAAATTTCTTCACTGGCAAGTCTTGTTTTCGCTACAATATCGCCCTCTGCTTTTGGGAAACAGTAATAAAGAGCTTTTGTATCACCAATACATATCATATCGCCGATTTCATACCAGTAATAATCCGCATAAAGGCTATATGATTTTGCAGGTGTATGTGTGTAGTCAAGCTTTCCTTTACATCCTGTGAGATGAAAACCATCTTTGCTGTGAGTAAGTCTGCCGCTACCTACAGAATAAAGGGCTTTGTAATCAACCAGCATTTTAATATCCACAGGAATATCGAGAGAATATGTGCCGTTGTCAATCTCTTCTCTGACACATTCCCGCTCCCACTGATACCAGTCAGGTACATGGTCAAATACTTTTCCTGAAAGGGAGCCGTTCTCGTTTAATTCCCATTTTTCGTTACATTCCGTACATGTGATTGTGGTGCCTTTTCCGAGCATCTTTCCCTCTTTTTTGCAGCACGGGCACTTATATAGAACCCTGTTAAGTCCGTCCGCACGAAAATCCTCGGTTATTTTAACATCATTTTCAATCTGCCATCTGAAATTGTCAAAGGTAAACTGTTCTTTGATTATATCATTGAGTTCACTTACCGATTTATTGCTGATTTCTTCTGGAGAAAGAAGATATTTCATTTCAGCACTTATTTTAACTTTTCGCAACTGAAGCATATTATACAGCGGGTCTCTTGCAAACGCTCCTTCTGTTTTAATCATAACAACGGGTATTTTAAGCTTTTTTACAAGCTGACCCAGTGAATCCGGCAATGTGGTAGCCGTTCCGTCAAAGCTGTAGCTGGCTTCAGGATACATAAGAATTGAATTATGAAGCTTATTTACAGCATAGAGAATGTCTTTCACAAGTGTTACATCTGTAATAAATTTTTTTGTTGGAATACATCCTGCCATTCTCATAATGCCCTCTTTTCCAACAAATCCGTCAGAAGTGCATACAATATTGAACTTTCTCGGATAAAGCTCTGAAAAGGCTATTTTAAGGTCGATAAAGCACGAATGGTTCATAAGAAACAATGCGGGCTGGTCTGCGGGGAGCTTTTCCATACCCGTTTTTTTACAGGAAAACTGCGTTTCTTTTAACTCAGACTTACTAATCATTTTTAACAGCATACGAATCGGCAGCGCAGGAGCAACAGGATGCTTATGCTTATGAGGTTTCTTTTTGATTACCTCATCGTATGGTAAATCTATCGTTTTAATTTTCATTTGATTTCCTTTCGGTTTTAATTATAAGTTTTGCTTATAATACCATAAATCTATTTATAAATCCATAAGAAAAATAATAAGAATTTTTAAACATTCTGAAAATTTTTCAGTTAACAGTGCTCAAAAAAGACCTGTGATTCGTTTACCTGTGATTCGTTAAAAATCACAGGCTTCAGCCATTGAATGTAAAAAAATAATGTGGTATAATCATCGGTAGCGTTTATTCTGATTATATTGAATTTCTGGGAGTTTATATTACTATGGGTTATCTTTTAATTGTTCTGAAAACATTTGCAAATATCGGCGAAAGCGTTTTGATAAAAAAATACAACGAAAAGCATTCCGCAGGCGGTATGTTTTTCACAGGCATACTTTCACTTTTCGCCTTGGCTTTCTTTTTGGTTTCAGATAAAAACGGGTTCAATTTCCCAACCGCAATGTTTCCCTATGCCATTGCATTTGGCTTAATTTATTGCATTTCATATTTTTTAACATTTGTCGCCCTTGCGTGCGGTTCGTTTACACTGTCCATGCTGATTATTTCCTATTCACTGGTTTTCCCCATATTATACGGCATTATTTTTCTCCACGAATCCGTTTCAGCTCTCACCTGTATCGGCTTTGTTTTGCTGATGGTTTCGCTCTTTTTTGTAAGGGAAAATAAAGACGAAAAAGAAACAAAATTTTCTGTAAAATGGCTGGTTTCAATTATAATTGTTACATTAGGCAACGGCTTGCTTGCGATTATTCAAAAGATACAGCAGATTAAATTCAATAACGAATGTAATAACGAATTTATGATTGTTGGTCTTGCCGTTTCAGCGGCAGCGTTGCTCATAGGAGGTGTAATCAAAGACCGCAAACAGCTGAAAGAAATTATGCGCTACGGCATCCCTTACGCTGGCTCAGCAGGTGTTGCCAACGGAGTTAATAACCTGCTGACTATTGCCGTGAACAACCTGTTGCCCCTTTCGATTGTTTCGCCCCTCTTCTCAGGAATGAAAATAGTTGTTTCGTTTTTGTCCGCTACAATATTGTTTAAAGAAAAATATTTGAAACGCCAAATCGTCGGTGTCGCCATCGGCGTAATCGCTTTGGTATTCTTGAATCTGTAAAAAAGCGCCACATCTGTGGTGCTTTTTGCATAAGAGGGGAAATGTACTTCAAAAATTGCAAGGAATAGCGTCCTCGACATCCCGTTATTGCCATCACAAAATCAAAAATGCTTCCCTTGGGGGAAGCATTTTTGATTTTGACGATAGAGGTTATCTTTAAATTCCGCAGAAATTTATTGTTTTGTCATTGCGAGGTTGCTTTGCAACCGTGGCAATCCATTCTCATAACAGACCCAGTGAAAAAATAAAAACCGCTGATACAAATGTATCAATGATTTTTGGTGCGAGAGACGGGACACGGCTTTGCTGCGCAAATCCTGCATCCTCGGCGACCGTTGCAGGGCAACAGTACCCGCCTCAGACTTCGCAGCTAAAAACAATTCACTGGATTGTTTTTTACGCTGCTCACCCTCATAGGCTTCAAGTCCCTAACATAAAAAATAGCGTCGATACAAATGTATCAACGGTTTTTGGTGCGAGTGTTAATAACGGATTCAAATTACTATTAGTTTTCTGACAGCGGACATACATAATTACCATCGCATCACCATATCAGATGATTAACTCTTGAGAATAGCTAAAAGTGTTCATTAACATACACAAATCTTAATGTGTAAAAAATATACGAACTATACCAATTATACAAAAGAGCCCAAAAGCCTTGTGTTTACTGGGATTTTGAGAAAATCTTATAAAAAATACTTTTCTGGGTTAAGATAAGAAATGACTCCACATATAGGCTGCATTATATCCCGTACACGACATGTTGCGTATTTTTTAGATTTATTGCAATTTACGTATAAGCCGTATAATTTGTATGTATTGACTTTTCTATCATTTCATGGTATAGCACTAAGAAAAAACGAGGAGGTAATTACAATGATTAATTACAATGTAGATTCTTATGGTAAGATGCTTGGTAACATTAATGAAGAGACAATACATAGCGCCGCTTCTTGCATTTCGCAGTGTACAGGTTGTATGTGCAATTGCCGTTGTTCTTGTTCAGGTGGTATTACTGCAGATGTAGATTGGGAGGAAATATAAAATGAGTGCAAACAATACAGAATACGCTAAAATGTTCGGTGCTATTTGTGATGAAACTGTTGTTATGGCTAGATGTGCTTGTGTAGCATGTAATTCATGTACATGTGCATGCTCATGTCGTATTGTTCCAGATTTAGACGAACTTGATTGGGAATAATATTCACCTTAAATTAGCTTTATAAGAAAGTTGTGATACAGCTTTTACAATTACTTTTGTCAGAGGCATGTATGGCAGCAAATAATACAGATTATTTGAAAAAGTTTGGCATGATTGCTACCGAATTTGCCGAGACATAAATACAATGGAGGAGATAGAATGGTACGATTCTCTCGTTATGCTCATACTTTTGATTTGGGCGACGATGTTGCATTATATCATTCACTTAGAATGAAACCAGTGTATTTGAATAATAAGGCCTATGAGGACTTGCAGGCGTGGCTTGCAAGTCCTTTTTGCAATGATTATGATGATGCTCCGGATAACATCAAAAATGAAGTGAATGAATTAGTTAAATTTAAAATACTTAATCGCTCTGAAGAAGATGATGATAAAGTTCTGCAGTTTGTTAGGAGCAGAGTTCCTGGACCTGCAATCAATGTTTGTTATATGATAACAAGTGAACAGTGTAATCTTGCTTGTAAATATTGCTTTCTTGGAAATAATGATGCATGTAAGAGAAGTAATTTTTCATTGGAAAATATGTCAACTGAAACCGCAGATAAAGCTGTTAATTTCTTTATAAAGCAGATCAAACTATCCGGTATGGATTTTGAAGATAATAAACCTGCGATTATTTTTTATGGGGGAGAACCACTTGTTAATTATGATGTTTTAGTGCATATAGCAGAAAAGGTTAATAGCCTTAGAACCGTCGAAAAATGCTTAAAAAACCTTGAAATGTCTATGGTTACTAATGGGTTACTTCTTACGGAAGAAAGAGCGTTGAAACTTAAAGAATTAGGAGTTTCAATTGCAATCTCAGTTGATGGGTTCAACGAAGTAGCTAATAGTATGAGAGTTGATGTGGCAGGAAATAATGTGTTTAATAAGATTCTTAAAACTCTTGATATGTGTAAGAGAATCGGTGTTGAAGTTTCGTTATCTGTTACACTAAGTGAGGAGACAATTAAGGATACTAAGGACATCTTAAAACTTGTAGATAACTACGGAGTAAAATCATTTGGATTTAATATTATGATGTCTGATGAGAATTTTGTCGTTCCTCAAGTGTATAATGAAAAGGCATCACAGTTTATTATTGATGAGTTTATTGAATTGAGAAAACGTGGAATATACGAAGATCGTATTATGAGAAAGCTTAAATCGTTCTCAAAATCACAAGTTTATTTCTCAGATTGTGCTGCTACTAGTGGTGGACAGATTGTTATTGCTCCAAGTGGACAGGTAGGAATCTGTCATGGTTGCTTACATAATAAGCAGTATTTCGTTTCAAATATTGATGATGCCGAGTTTGATGCGACAAAGCATAAAGATTTTATTGAGTGGTCACAGTTAACGCCTATTAATAAAGATGAATGTCAGGATTGTCCAGCTCTTGGCATTTGTGGTGGTGGTTGTCCAATCAATGCTATGCATTTGAAGAAAGAAAATACAATTCACGATTTAGATGAGCGTTTTTGTACTCATTCAAAACTTACATTGGATTTCTTAATTAAGGATTTATATAGAATAATAAAGGAGGGGTGATTAATGAGTGATAACATTGTTATTGAAGGCATAGAAACAAATAACTTAAAAAACATTGATGTTAATATTGTAAAAAAAGGCGTCAATTTAATTATTGGACCTTCAGGCAGTGGAAAATCATCTCTGGCTTACGACACCATTGCGCAAATTGGGCAACATGAATTTATGGCAATGTTTGCGGATGAAGTAAGTGAACCCTCTTATAAAGTAAGATCATTTTCAAATATGGTGGCTACAGTTCCTATTAAGCAGTCAAATCACAATAATAATATGAGATCAACAATAGGTACCTATTTTGGTCTGAACAGAAGTATCGGATTAATCTATGCGGTTATGTTAGGTCTTCCCCAGGACTTCTTTGTGTTAAATAAAGAGAGTAATTTGTGTGAGAATTGTCATGGATTAGGATATGTTAGTCAGCTAGATTATAACAAAATCGTTGATTTTAATATTTCTCTTAAGAATGTTCCTTTTAGATGTTGGAATAGATATAAAGACTTCTTTGCACAGATGATTGTAAATTACTGTAAGGATCATAAAATCGATAGCGAAAAAACTTTTAGAGAATTATCTGATAAGGAAAAAAAGTTACTATTATATGGTGAGAGTACAGAAAAGTATTCAGTCAGATATAAAAAAACAAATGCTTTCTCAAGAAGAAAATCTAAATTTTATGGGGTTCTTACAGGAACACCAATGCTTCCAAATTGTGGCATTGGCAAATCATTTTATTCTGAATTTGAATGTGATTGTTGTCGTGGCAAAAAATACGGGAAGCAGTTTGATGAATATAAAGTGCAAGGACTTTCTATTGGAGAGTTTATGACTGTTGATTTTGCTTCCTTGCAAATGGTGGTTGATAAGATCTCAAAAGAGATATCTGATGATAGACTGACATTTACAATTAAGAATTTAAAGGCTTTTATTGACAAGGCTGTAGAGTTGAACTTGGGCCATTTATGTTTTCATAGAGCAATTCCGACTTTGTCAGGAGGAGAACTTCAGAGATTAAGAATGGTGAAAGTGTTCACGACACAGCTTTCGGATCTTCTAATAGTTTTGGATGAGCCACTTGCTGGATTGTCAAGTCAGGAAAAGAAGTCAATTTTCGACAATGTAGTATCGCTGGCAAAAAAACATACAGTGGTATTAGTTGATCATGGTGATATTTTCTATAAGGCTGCGAACAAGATTATCGCTCTGGGCGAAAACGGTGGAAGTTCTGGCGGTAAATTAATAGATGTAGAAGCATTTTTAAAGAAACATAATAAAATAAAAAAATTTGAGCCGCCTAAAGTTAGTGCACAAACAGTTGTTAAATTGAACAGCTCCATATATAAATATAAAGGAGTTAAGGTTTCTTTTGCTGAAAATTGTATGAACCTTATAACTGGATATTCAGGAGTTGGTAAATCGACACTGTTGAGAGAATACTTGCCACAATATTTTGAAAGTTATTTATATATTAACCAGAAGCCATTGTTGGGAAATAAAAATTCATGCGTGGCAACAGTACTAAATATTTCAAATAAGATTTCTGAACTATATGCTAGGAAGCATAAAAAGGATAAAAAGTTCTTCTCAAGTCTAACAGGAAATGATGGAATGTGTCCAGTTTGTTTCGGAGCAGGATATATAGAATATGGTGATGACTATCTTAAAAGTGCAAGAATTGAATGTCAAGAGTGCGAGGGCACAGGCTTTAATAAGATTTTGAAGAAGTATAAAATAAAAGGTGCTTCAATATTTGATGTGTGGAATATGACGTTAGATGAAGCGGTGGTTTTCTTTGAAGATACCGATAAGAGTATTTCAAAAACATGCTCGACAGCTTCTGAAATTATGCTTGGACATTTGCGTATCGGACAACCTACCAGCACATTATCAGGTGGAGAAAACATTCGTATAAAAATAATGAAAGCGTCAAAGTCAACTGCTAAAGTGATAGGAGTTGACGAACCTTTTAAGGGATTGAGCAATATAGAAATTGATGCAGTTGCAAGGTATCTGGATAGAATTAGAGAAAAAGAACATACACTCATAGTCATAGACCACACTTCCGGTGTTGAGGACTATTTTTCACAGTGGATTCAGATGGAGAATAAGAAAGATATATTAACTGGTAGAATACTCAAATAGATAAAGATAGCCAATGATGTGCAAAATAAACTCTATAAGGATGGATATTTACGAGAATAGTAAAAGTAATAATGATCAAATCTACGAGTCAAATGCAATATTTAGCGAAAACAGCATAGCGTAATTATGCAATCCTACAAGAACAAAAAACTTTCGTAAAATTACCTACCGATAACTCATCATTACACAAAAATCCATCATCTGAATCTTAAATTACGAAGTTCAAGATCGATATTTTTAACTCCAAAATATGGGTATTGAATTTAAGTTGAGAATTTACAGTAATGTGAAATTCAACAATTCAAGGATGTAATAATTCAGGGTGACTCTGAATTATTACATCCTTCTTTTTGCCTTAAATCATTCAAGAGAGATTAAGAATTATTAAAAATCGCAGTAATACGACAACTTTTTGCCACGAAAATGTACATTAATATTTTTGTTGTGAATGCTTCAATGAGCTGATAATCATTGACAGTCGGGGTTAGCGTAATGTGATACATTACGGTTCCACAGTTCGGTGCCCGATTTGTATTCTGATGAGCTTTGAAATTACAAAGCCGTTACATGTTCAGTACGACATGCGAGAGGTTGAAAAGGCCTCCCACTATTTGTGCTGTCCGTGTGACGGCTTTTTTGTTTTTGTGTTGGCTTTCATTGCATAAAGGATACTACAGCCACCCTATCAAAAATACCCCCGTTTTGTATAAAGAATACTGGTAGCACCATTGTCGATTTTTACATAGCATACAACCAAATCCAGAGCAGAATGAAGGGACTGCATAAATCGGTTGTGTGCGAAATCATTGAAGTTTCTGTAAGCCATGCGGCTACTCTTTTCAAAGAGTGTTGAGCATTGGGTAGCCAACCGCAGTTGGCAGGGTAAAGCCCTTAACCGCCTCGCAGAGCCCACGACATCTTTGCACTCGGTGAAAGTGTCATAGTGGGTTATACACTTTCAAGTAAAGTTAAGGCATACCGTCAGAGAGAAAATTAAATCTAAAAAGATTGGAGGTGAAAAACCTATGTCAAAACAAAAAGCAGATTACAGCTTTGTTCGTATTGAACAGCATACAGCAAAAACAGTAGGTAATTCAGAACGGCACAATGAACGCAAGAATGAAAACTACAGTAATGATGATGTCAATCTTGAAAGAACACATCTGAATGTTCATTTCAAAGACCCCGAAGGAAAATCATATCTTCAAATTCTTCGTGAAATGGAAGCTGAAGGTAAGGTTTCCGAAAGAGGTCTGAGAGAAGATGCTACTCTTTTCGATGAGATGATATTTGATGTAAACACAAAATATTTCGATGTCCACGGTGGATATGATTATGCAAAAGAGTTCTTTTCACACTGCTATGAATTTGCTTGTGAAAAGTATGGCGAAGAATATGTTGTCTCTGCCGTTATGCACGCCGATGAACTCAATAAGGGACTGACCGAAGAAAAAGGCACTCCTTGTTATCACTACCATCTTCATGTTGTAGCTATCCCGGTAGTCGAAAAAGAAATCCGCTGGTCAAAAAGGTGTAAGGATGAAGAACTTCGTGGCAAAGTCAAAGAAGTAATACACCAGATAAGTCATTCAAAGAAATGGCCTTCACTTACGCCCGAACTTGATGAAAGCGGAAATGAGATTATGCGTAAAAACGGCAAAGTATCATTCGTCCGTTCATACAGCATACTGCAGGATAAAATATTTGAGTTTCTCCACAGCAAAGGATATACAGATCTTGAGCGTGGAGTCAAAGGAAGCACAGCTGAAGAAGTCAGATATGAATCAGCACATGATGTTCAAAGACGATTAAATTCTGAACGCTACGCATACGCAAGGCTTCGCTATCGGTATGAAGAGCTGAAAGAGAAGTGTAAGTCTTTTCTGTATGCGCTTGAGCATTTCCCGGAACTCGTCAAGAGCTTTGCCGACAAACTGAAAGGCTTGATTTCAAAACGAGCCGAAGAAGAAAAACTCAAAACCCGTGACGGCAGTGCACGGTAATAATCACCGCCAAATAATTTTAAACGAAAGAGGTCTTTAAATGATTAAAACTAAAAATTCTAACGAAACAGTAAAAATGATATGTGTGGATAACATTCTGTCATTCTCAGAAAATCCATACAAAGTAATTGACAACGAAGAAATGGACGAGCTTGTAAAAAGTATTGAAGAAAGAGGAATCTTATCTCCTCTTGTATTAAGAGGCTTTGAAGATGATCCTAATCGCTTTGAGCTTATCTCAGGTCACAGAGGATTGTTCGCTACAAAGAAGATAGAATTTCATCTGTTCCGGCATGCATTCATTTCATCAGTCGTGATGAAGCGGCAATTATGGTTGTTGACAGTAACCTTCATCGTGAGCATATTCTGCCCAGTGAAAAGGCCTTTTCGTACAAGATGAAATATGAAACTATGAAAAGACAGGGAATCAGAAATGATTTAACTTTGTCTCAAAATGAGACGAAGGTGGGAACTGATGAGGAAATTGCAACAGAATCGGGTGAAAGTAGAGCAACTGTTCAGCGATATATCAGATTAACTAATCTAATACCAAAGTTACTTGATTTATTAGATGAAGGAAAAATAGCATTTTCGGTTGGTGTTGAGATTTCGTATCTTGATATGGATATGCAATGTATTCTCACCGACCTGATAGAAGAACTTGACCATACGCCGTCGTATGCACAAGGATTTCATTGCCGGAACGCTTACCGAAGAAAGCATGAAAGAAATGCTTTCTGTTGATAAAACTAATCAGAAACCTGTGTATAGAATACAATCCGAAAAGCTTGAAAGGTTCATAAATCCCGACACCTCACAAAAGCAGGCAGAAGACTTCATCATCAAAGCTTGTGACTATTATTCTAAACACCTTACTCGTCAGAAAAAACAGGGATGCGAGGTGATATATATGGACAGATTTATTGTCGGTCTAGCACCAAAAGAAAGTGAATATGTGATAAATGGTGTAAAGTATATCGTTTCCTCAAGATTTGAACCACCAACATGTAAGGAAACTTTTACAAAGAAAATCGAAAAATTTATTTGCAGCGACTTCGCAGATTTGACAAACATAGATGACTTAAATACACTTACTGATGATTATGTATGTTCGACTGTCGGAAAGGAGGATAAATGAAGTCGAATAAAAAAGATAATATTGGTATTACTGCTCTCTATTGCCGTCTCTCCCGTGATGACGGCAAAGAGTGTGAAAGTAATTCAATTATAAATCAAAAGAAACTCCTTGCAGAGAAAGCAAAGAGTTTAAAGCTGTCAAATACAAAATATTATGTTGATGGCGGTTATACAGGTACAAACTTTAATCGCCCCGGCTTTCAGCAGATGCTTGAAGATATTGAAATGGGCTATGTCAAAACGGTAATTGTCAAAGACTTATCCAGACTTGGTCGTGATTATGTTTCGGTAGGTAATTATACAGACAGTTACTTCCCTGACAGAAATGTAAGATTTATTGCTGTTAATGACAGCATTGACAGCGATGAAGGTGAAAGTGAAATAGCACCATTTAAAAACATTCTCAATGAAATGTATGCGAGGGATATTTCAAAGAAAGTCCGCTCGGCTTATCGTATTCGTGGTAATTCAGGCGAACCACTTTCAAGGCCACCATACGGATATATTGAAGATCCGCAAGATAAGAAAAAGTGGGTTGTTGATACAGAAGCGGCAATGGTAGTCAAAAGCATATTTAAGATGTGCCTTGAAGGGAAAGGGAATGAAACTATAGCACACACACTTCAGGAAAACAAGGTTCTTTTGCCAAACGCATACTGGCAAAGCAAAGGTATGCGAAGAGGCGGAAAGAAAATTTATGACAATCCGTATAAATGGGTACCGTCAACAGTAAACCGCATACTGTCTCAACAGGAATATTGCGGTGATGTAGTAAATTTCAGAACCTATTCAAAAAGCTACAAAAACAAAAAAGCGTCTTGATAATGATCCTGAAAATTGGGTAATCTTTAAAGATGTTCACGAACCAATTATTGACCGTGAAACTTTTGAATTTGTTCAGAAGAAGATTTCTACAACAAAATGCCGTGCTCCAAAGCCCGAAAACGGAGAGAAAAGCATCTTTTGCGATTTGCTTTTTTGTGCCGATTGTCACAGCAAGCTTTGGTCACATGTCAACACAAGGAACAAAGATATTCATTTCTTCAGTTGTTCAAACTACAAGAAAGATTATCGTGGTACTTGTGAAGCAGGCACTATATCAGAGCTGATACGATTGAACAGATTGTTATGCTTGAGCTGCAGAAACTTGCAGGTTTTCTCATTGATGACGAAGAAGCTTTTACCGAAATACTTGCCGACAAAACAAACAGCGATATTCTGAAAGAAAAGAAGAGTCTTGAAGGCAAAATGAAGCGTTGTATGTCAAGAAACGAAACTGTATTGCAGATGTACGAAGAACTATTTGAAAAAAATTCAATAGGAAAAGTTACTGATGAAATGTTTATGGCTCTTTCTCACAAGTACGAAACCGAAAGGCTTCAGCTCAAAGAAAAAGTTGCCGACATCAGAGTCAGATTATCCGAGCTTGAAAATCTGCAGATTGGAAAAGAAACCTTCATAAACGCAATACGCAAGTTCATGCAGATGAAAACGCTCACTGCACCGCTTGTTAAAGAGCTTATTGACCACATTGATGTTTATGAAGCTGAAGGTACAGGCAAGAACAAGACACAGCGGATTGTTATTTATTACAGATTCGTCGGTTATCTTGAAATACCCGAAACATCCAAAACAAGCTACAAAGCCGACACAAGACAAGGTGTTGCCGTTGAGTACCTCAACGAGAAAAAGACGGCATGAAAAAAGAGCAGGTTCACGCCTGCTCAATACATATCTTAAAAAATACGAGTGTCGATAACCTGAAACCGTTATGGGCACTCGTAATGCGAAAGAGCGACCAAACGTCGTAAATAGCAGGCAAGAAACAACATTTGTCGTTTTTTTCGTCGCTGCCCTTCTTAATGGTGTCATTGGCAGACATAATTTCGCCGGTGCGGATGTTGGTCTCGAAGGTGTCCAGCCAGCCACGCACTTCTGCGTACCGGATAGCTACCGTCTGGAGCTCCGCCTGCTGGGCTTCGAGCTGCTGCATCTGCTGGCTGCATTTCTGAATGGCTGCGTTGTACTGTGCATCGGTGATTTTGTGGGCGACCTTCTGTTGGTGCAGGTCAAGCACCCGCTCCTGCATCTGAATGATAGCCTGTTCCGCCGCCGCCAACTTTTCATTGTTTTCCGGCTCCATGGTCAGGAGAGCACCTCCGCGTACTACCTCGATTACCGCATCGGCGTTATCAGCCATCTGCTTGACCGCCGCGAGGTAAGTCCGCTCCATCGTGTCTTCGTTCACATGGTGGCTATCGCACACCGTCCGGCCTTCTTTGATCCTTGCTGCACAGCCCCACTTGATTTCCCGATTTTTCGCGCGTGACCCCACGCCCGTTGCACGCGAAAAACCGCCAGAGATCGCGATCCCCCTAGGGGGTAGTAATTTTTCACCGTTTCTTTCGTTTTTTGAAAAATTCTGGAGAATTATTTCGCAACCCGGGAAAGGTATATATAAACCAAATCATTCGGTTATTTTCTAAATCAAATTTGATAGGTCAACGAACACTTTGCGTTGCCTCTCTTTTTTTAGTCATTCGAATGAGCTGACTTGTGCTCATGAGCTTTTCTGCCAGGGTCTTCATCAGGTGATGGTCTGCCGCCACCTGCGGCCACTCTGACAATTCACGGTTGGTGATAAAGATAATGCTTCTCTCTTCCTTCAGAAAGTTGACCGCCCGATAAAAGAGCGGCAGGTCTTGCTCGGAAATGGTTACGTACATAATCTCGTCAATGATAATAAGGTTGCAACTTAACATATAGCGAAACTTACGGTGGTATTTGTCCACGTGGTCTTTGTTGCGCATGATCTCCAGAAAGGTGTCAATGTCAGCATAGAACACACGGTCGCCGTTCTGCAACGCCTTCTCTGCCAGATGAACTGCCAGCGATGTTTTGCCGGTATCACATTTGCCAATGATTACGAGATCCTCTGCGCTTTCGATCCAATCCAACTTTTCGAGCTGCTCGATTTCCCATGCGACACCTTTGTTTAGCCTGTCTATGGAAAATGTTCGACGTGGTAACTGTCCTGCGGTGCGGCGCTTCTGGAGTGATGCACTTTCAACGGCTGCCAGCTCTGCCTCCAGCACAGATTTTAGGTAATCCATATTGGACAGGGATTCATTCTGCAAATTGACGGTGCCATTTGCAATGTTAGTCAGCCCCAGCCGGCCAGCTAGGTAGCGTAGCTCAGATATATCTGCCATCTTGTTCCCTCCTTATTTCTTCAGCTCGTTTGCGATTGTTGTAATACGCATTCTTGGATAGATGCTTCTTTGCATAGGTGTCGCCATACCGAAAGATCAAAAATGCGGTCAGCTCATTCACGTTACAAATATTCACCCGGACACAATATTCAATTCCCTCTGCAACTTGGTCGATGGAGTACATATTCGCAAGAGATAGCACCCGGTTACACTGTGCATTTTTGTAGCGCGGTTGGCTTTCGGCAATTCTGTCTACAAAGACGTCAATGGCGTCACAGGCAGCAAACCTGTACCGGATGGAGTTGCTTGCAACAAAGTCTGTTTGTGGCTCCTGCGGCGCATAAATCGACACACCACCCTCGGAATCGTGTTTGGGACATTTGTGGATCAGTTCTCCATTATCCGCCTTATAAAACAGCAACATCCCGTCTTGTTCCTCGATCCGGATCTGATCGTAATGCCGCACCTTGTGATGGGGCAGCTCATATACGCTCCAACCGACGGTTACAAGGAACTTATCCGACACACTTCGGATCATTGTTGTACCCAGTTGCACCGGAACATATCGCTCCAAGTACCTTGCTTCTTCCGCAAACAACTCTCGCGGCGGTTTCAGTGTTCGTATGTTGGATGTTCCGTTTCCTTCGTTATCCAACCAACGCAGTGCGACGCTGTTCAGATTGTCAATCCCGGTGTAAATTCTGCCGGTTAGGAACTCTCCTTCACATACCGCACAAAGCTCTCTACTTTCCCTTTGCTCTGCGGATCGTGTGGTCGGCAAAGGCGGACACTAAAACCGGCTGCTCTGGCAAATGCCTCAAAGGCAGGCACCAGCACAATATTGCCGAAGTTTTCGTCTACCACAAACACGCGGTCTTGGTCGTACAGCAGTGTCTGCGGTCTGCCGCCGAAATAGCGGAAGGCGTATTCGTGGGTACGGATGGCGGTTATGGTGGTGAATGGCTCTCAGCTAAAGTACAAGAAGTGCATTCGGCTATATGCCAGTACCATGTAGAAGAAATACACTCGCACCGTCTTGCCATACATATCCTTCATTCAAAATTGACCGAAATCCACTTGCCCTTCGTAACCAGGCGGCGATTCCTCCTGCGGAGACGTATTGCGGTGGTTGAACTGCGCAAAGCCGGTCTTCTCTCGCAGCATTTTCATGTACTTGTAAAAGTTTTTTGTGGCAGTGGAAATCCGGGAATTCTTCCTGCAGACGATAGTAGATGTTCGTTTCCCGTGTTTGCGGGCACAGGCGCAGGATATTCAGAATGAACTCCCTATAATTGTCCAGATAAGCGATATTACCTTTGATTCGTTCATCGAAGGTCTTTTCTTCTATATCCCACCATTTCCGGACGCTGGGTGCCGATATGCCGACTTTACTGGCAATCTCTGCTGCCTTCATGCCTCTTGCCCGGCATCGCTTTATTTCTAAAAACTGTTCTTTGGAAACCATGTCGTTTTACCTCCTTCTTTTGTTTTGCTTCCAAAGAGTTATACGACTTTCAATACGCATCGCCGCCTTTCGTGGCTATTATACCATGCTCCCTGAAAAGGGATATAAAAAATGCAAGGCGCAAAGCGCCTTGCAAATAAAACTGAGGAACTTATCTATACTGATTTTATTTTATAAAAGATCGCGCGTATAAAAATATATAGAAAAGAAATACGAAACGGATTCAGCCAGCATAAGTGCCTCAGCGAATCACCGCAGCTGCAAAAACAGCCACAGTTTGGCACAGAGCCCCAGTAAATCACCGTGGCAATCCATTCTTCGATATTTTCTCACATGGCAGGTCTTTCGTCACTCATTATGTCACATTTCTTCTATTGCTTTCAGCAATACGCTCCCAACAGTTTTCCATGTAACATTTCCATTCCAAGCAGATCCACTGATAAAGGATGCTGCGTCCGAAGGGCTGGATAACAGGAAGTCACGTTGCAATTCATTGTTCACGATATGTTCTGCGTTCTGTACGCGAATCTTTGCAACATTTTCCGGGCAGCTTTTGCTGATCGTACCATCAATCCTGCTTCCCTCGAATACTACGAAGCCATCCGGCACACGGCGACCGGAGGCCTTGACCTTTGATGTCTCGAAAAAGAGCGTTGGTTCTTCGGGGGCGGCTTCCTCCACTGGAGCTGCCGGCGCCTCTTTCACCAGCGGCTCGAATACCTTGTGACCAAAAACGCCCATGATCAGGCTGGCATATTCCGTAAACTCTTCCAGCTCACTTTTTTCTTCCGTGACATTTCCGGGCGTGGGATCGTTTCCATTTTTCACATTGTACCGTTTAGCAGCCAGGGCCAGATTGCAGAAACGGTTTTCAAGGTAGCTAATCTCAGTAGCGCCAAAGGAATTATTGGAGGTCGTAAAAACAACTGCCTCTGTCCAATAGTCCTTATCTGGATTACGCTTGTGTTCCATCAGGCGATTCAGGATTCCTTCGCCGTTTTTACGCGCACCAGCTTGTCCAATATATACAACCTGCTCGCCGGTATGATCATCTACGCCAAACAGAAAATATACACCGCTTTGCTTCAAATCTGCGCGGTCTTTGCGCAGATCCAGAGCGGTGCGAGGGATCTTGTATGCGATTCCTGTCCAGTTGGCAACGGTTGCCTTGAATCTACCGTTGGTGGAACCATCCATTAGGAATACATTGACGCTTTTTCCTCGTGCCATATATCCGCCTCGTTTTCTATAAGTTGACTCTTCTGCATCAAAGGCATTGTAGCCCTAAGTCAGTCAGATACGCATATGTTCTATCATAATATTCGCATTTTCTTGTGTCATCTGCATCGCTTCCGGCAGGAATGAATATCACCATTCCCTGGCGTGCGCGGGTCAACAGCACACGGTATGCGTTCTTCAAATACAGTTTCCGATCTTCGGCGGCGACGTTCATCCAACGGCATCCAGAGAAATTGTTGTATGTCCATTTTTCACCATCGAACCGGAAGTCTGCATCCCATGCGACCAAGGAATAATCCAGTTCCAAGCCCTGCACGTCAAATTCAGAAACCACGTCCTCCAAGTAATAGCTGGAGCGTACATTGTCCTTGCCATTCAGGAACCAGTTGGTCACGGACACCTCGTTTTTCACAAAGATGCCCTCTGGCTTCAGCCGCAGTGCACCACTGCTGGCCAGCAGACCATAGCGGGTGGTACCTTGGCACTGGCTACGCACCCACGCTTTTGCCTTGTTCAAATCACGGGTGATCCGAATGGGATACTTGTCCTTGATTTGTTCGTAAAGCGCTTTCGCGTTGTCGGTATCGACATCCAAAACCGCCTTTACAAATGCAGCCAAATCCGGAGTGCGGAAAGAGCGCACTGACGTTGCAAGGTGCAGTTCCTCGCGTTCGTAGATGCGCAAATCTGCAATCATATCGTTCCATGCATAATCTCGGCGGTATTCTTCATCGTTGAGCTGCGGCGTGATATACACATCCCATTCCGGGAATTTCCGGCGCAGGGAATCAAACCATTCCGGAAGTCCAGCCTCGCCGGTGTTGATCTCCTGACCACCGCCGACCAAACATACAATAACTGCCCAGTCCTGATGCCTGTCCATAGTGCTGATCAGGAATTCGGGCTCGCTGTACTCAAAATTCGAAACGCCCTTTTTCGTCTGCATGAACTTAGCAATCATGGCTTTTGTCCATGCACGCTGGGCTTCGTCAAAGATGACAACCCGCTCCAGAGGCACATGGTTGTTGCCCACGAAGGAATCACGGTACTTATGGATGATCTGGATAAAAGCAGATGTACTACGCAGTGCATCCTGCTTTGTGAGACGTCGACCCGCTTCCTTCTCCTGTGAAACCTTGTCACGTGCCAGCGCTTCCTGCAACACAGTCACCAGCGGAAAATTACCCGAGAGGAAAACCGCATGCTCACCGGCAGCAGCATCCGAACGTTGAATTGCTAGATTTAAGCCCACCAGTGTTTTACCCGCTCCGGGCACACCCGTCACAAAACAGATGGATTTTCTGTGATTTGCCTTGCTATGGTCGATAATTCGGTTGATCTCTGTAGTCGTGACCGTCAGGTTTTCTGCGCCAGCATCACTGCGGGTAATATCGTGCACGTTGTGGCCAC
Source organism: Acutalibacteraceae bacterium (assembly GCA_045598085.1). GTDB lineage: Bacteria > Bacillota > Clostridia > Oscillospirales > Acutalibacteraceae > CAG-488. The sequence goes on along the minus strand of JAZLLI010000040.1, from coordinate 85,079 downwards.
GGTAAAGTGCCTGCGCCGCCTCCACGATGGTCGGTGTGGGCAGATACTCTGAATTTTCCCATTGAACATAGTCAAAGGCAGGCTCCGTAAACTGACCGGCAATGTGCTCAATAGCAACGCCGATGTTGTTGCCGTTGCAGCGGATCGGCTCCACAATGCGGTTATGTACCGTAAGTGTATTCTGATACCGCGGTGCACGGCTCGGAATCATGATGGGAACCAGCAGCTTGTCGTGGCTCTCCTTTTGGAAGTTACGCAGGTCCAGAGCGTAATCATACACCTGATCGTAAGTGCTGTCACGGTATTCCGTGTCGCCGCACTTGAATTCCAAAAGGAACACGATATTTTTGTAGAGCACCACCGTATCGACGCGTTTTCCCATCCGCGGGATGGTATACTCAAAGATAATCCTGCCCTCTGCAAAAGAGCGTAGCTGATCCTTGAGAATGGCGATTTCCGCTTCCCATGTATTGCTCTGTTGAATTGTCGTCTCTGCCGAAATATCGTTGGCATGGATAATGCCCAGAATTTCCCGGTCGGACTGCTGCAGAAAATCCTCTATCGAAGCGGAATAGTAGGATCGTAAGTTGAGCATATTAACTCCTTATTCAAAAACACGATACTGGATCAAAATGATTTCATTGCTTTAATAAACAGTTCATTTTCATATGCGTCAAGCAACAGTTGGATTGCTCCATAGTGATCACGACAGTATTGCTTTGCTTCCGGTAATCCCAGGTGCAACAATTCTGTATATTTTTCCTCGAGAACTCTAATTGCATCTGTTGGGAATCCATATTCAGCAAGAGACTCTCCCAATGTGCTTTTTACACCGGTTTCATAATACCTGCATACGCGGGATAATGAGAAATTGCTAAGATTATCTCCCTTTTGTTGTGATGCAAAAACAAAAATGCTTTCAAACAGGGAAAGGATTTTGGGGATTCTGTGCTCTAAAGTACCACGTAAGCTCTTGAATGCTTCTGTGTACGCTTTATCAATGGAGCTTATTTTCCCTTTTTTGAATAAGCCAATTTCATAGCCAAGTATTCCTTTAAAACCTTCCGTGTAATAACTATAAGACACCGCAGAATACTTTTTACTCGTACGTTCGTCAATTAATCCGGCCTTATAAAACAATTCCAATATCTTTTTCGTCCATGCGTATTTCAGAAAGTTTTCAACATCAATGCTATGAGTCGCTAATGGCTTAAAAACTTCATATTCATCATTCATTAGCGCAACGAGAAGTTTCTCTTGATTTTCTTTAGAAATTGTGCGGTTCTTGATAAACACATCATATGGCAGCATATAATTTGCTGTCACCTTATCACGTACCGTCTTTCTGTCGGAATTACCTGGTGTAAGATCATCATATTCTGCATTATCTAGATCAATCGGGCCAAGAGGTGTATCTGAGTATGTCGCAAAATCAAGAAGCATTGTATCCGACTCTTCCAGTCTAGCAAGCTTTTTGTTTACATAATATACTCTTCCGACAAAACAATGGTGATATCTGCCGGCGCGTCCCTTGATATTTTTAATGTCAAAAGCAGAAAGCGGCTTTCTCCCCTTTGACGCATTCAGAATGATCATATTCTTGGCATCAGTATTTACGCCCTCGACAATGGTTGAGGTGCAAAAAAGTAGCGGGAACACACATTTGTTGAACTGATCCAGTATTTCACGCTGAATATATTTGGGAAGCTGACCATGATGGATGCCAAATCCATTTTCTAATACCTTTATAAGGCTCCATTCATTGACTGAGTTATCAATATCATATTCTTTCCGGATATGATCAATGAACCGTTTAAATTCATCAGGGTAACTGTCAAAATAGTTTGTATTTCCTATATTTTTTGACAGCTTATTAGAATACTCTATCGCCTTTGCCGGGGACGAACAATAAAGCAATGTCTGTCCATATTCGCGTGTATCTATGTATGACACAACATCCTTAATTTTTTCGTTGACCTTAGAATTCAACGGAACCAGTGCATTTGTTGGTAATTGAAGCGAATCCGGAAGATTTTCTTCAATTTTTGTGTTATAGGCATTTACTGATATTCTGAGTGTAGGTTCAAATGAGATTTCTCTTACTGTAATATGGTTAAGTTCCAGAAACCGAAGCATTCCAGTGCCAAAATGATCCGGACTCAGATTTGGGCCTGCAAGATAGTACTCTTCTACCTGTTTTGACAGCAGGTAAAGTGCAATACGGAACGTCTTCCCCCTGTCTTCGTCGGGAAATGTCGTCTGATTTTTTATGTGTTTTTGTGCGTTGCTTCCAGGAGCCTGTTTATCATCGTTTTCTTCTGCGTCATCGTTACAATAGTCCTCGTCTATTTTATATATCTCATCAAAGAAGAAAAAGTCAATTTTTAAATCCGGGAACGTAGCTAATAGCTGTAAAGCTCGTTCTGGTGTAAATACAAAAATTTTGTTTTCACCATCGTCGCAAACCGCATCTACCGTTTTTATAATTCGATAATTTAGATTGTTCTTTTTAACAAACCAGGACATTACGCCTGCATTCTCCAACAGAAGCGCTACTGTTGGAAACACCAACAAAATATTTTTGTAACGGTCTCTGTTACGAAATACGATTTCTCTCATCAGAAATGTCTTTCCATATGAGGTAGGGGCGCTTACCAGTAGGCGACGCGGAGAAATCTGTTGAAAGAGGTCGATCACCTCTTTCTGAGATTGATCCAGGGTAATATCGCGATCTGTATCGGATTTATATAGCTCATTTATTGCCTGGTCTCTGATAACGCCCATCATACCAACGGACGTGTCTGGATTATCGATATATCCATTTAGCTTGTTATATCCGAAAACACGCATTTTTTGAGAGGCTATGTATAGCAAATTTGCAATGATAGGATCATTTTTTAACTCGGCGTTATCGGATACCCAACAAACCAAGTCCCTAAGATGATCTCTTGTCTGGCTATTGGCGGGGTCATACTGGTTAATTGCTGCTAATAGTTGACTGGTATAATCCTGCATAGAATCCTTTCTCCTTATCTCGGATCCGCTCGATACTTTCTATAGGAAAGACATAAAAAACTATTTCCGGTTTAAAGCCTGAAAAATCATAGGATTTCTTTCGATAGTAGTCTCGAATAGAGGATACTTCTGTTTCTATCCGTGTAAAAAGCTGCTCTACATCTTGATATGTTTCGTTTGAACCATATGCCAGCAGGCACGGAATTCTTATTTTTACATTCTTTTCTTTAAAAAGCGACAGAAGTTTTTTCGCACGTTTTTCCGAGATTTCTTCTATCATCTGAATGTTTATCTCATCGATCAGTTCCAAAATGTTCGCTGCGGCTTCTGTGATATGTATCCGTTTGTCGCATACGAAAAAGAGCTGTTTTGAAAGGTATATCTGACTATATTTTTCCACAAGATCCTTATCTATGCTGGATTTACAATACTCTTTTTGGCCTAATTTTGCCTGTCCCAGCCAAATGGTTATTTCATCGCTATTTTTTGAAAAGTATGTAAGGTCATAGCCTTTTATCTCGTTATTATCGTTCTGACGAAAAAGGGTTCTCACCGCAAGCTTATATGCGTTGGGATCATATAACTGCACAAGCAGATCAAGCAGAACCTCGCTGGGGAGGCCATCGTTTGTATCTGCTCTTTGGGGCAGTCGCTGCGCATAAGCATATTTTGCTGCTTGCTCCAAGGATGAAAAGGCATCCTTATTATAGAAGTTTACGACCTCATCTTCTCCGAAAGTGTAAAACAGTAGATTTTGCCGCATAAGCGTTGCAAGATTCTCAACGGAATTATCCCCAGCAGCATGGCTGTATGGCTGATACTTATATATGTCATCTATTGGAGAATAAGAGAAGATGATACCTTTGCTTTTTTGCAGAATCTCTTTATCAAATATTGCGCGGTATTCTTCACTTACTGTCATTTTCTCCACCTCCGCTTTTTCAGTCTTTCTCCATTTTGTATGCGATGCACTCCGGGCAAAGGTCAACCTCATTGGTTTTCATAATTTTGCTACACTCAGTGCAAAACGACAGTTCCTCATCGCTGAAGTTCTCATCACATGCGAAGCAATGGTATCTCTGACCGTCCACATCGTGTGCAAGTTGCTTTTCGCCGCAATCAGGGCACTCATATACCGGAAACTCTCCACCTTCTTTACCGCAACGATATGCGCTAATGCCGAGTTCATTTTCGACATAATCGTCCGCATGATCTCTATAACGATAAAATAGATACTTATCATTTCGCAAAGACGGGTAGCCATCGGGCGGCTGGATACCATCGTTTTCCATGCAGTATTCTATAAATGCACAGTGGATATTCCTGGTTGCTTGGTATTCAGACTTTAGGGTTTCGTTGCTATCTTGTAGTTTCCGTACTCCCAAATGGCACAGATAATCAATATCATTGAGTGATAGTGCGTTATCAAATACAAAGTCATTGAAATTATCTGTAACTACGTCATACGAACAATCCAAACGTTCTAACATAAAATCGATGTAGAGTTTCTTTAAGTGCGGCAAAAATATTTCATGCAGCGTTGACATATTACCTACGACTGTCTTGATATTCCGCTGAAATTCTACTTCAGAGAGGTTTCCATGCCCAGTTGCGTGAGCATAATCATCACGGCTACTTATGTAACTTGAAAACTCTCTGATAACTGTATCTTCCATTCCCAGGACTCGAAATACCTTAAAAATGTCTTTCTCCGGAATTTTACTGAATTCATACACACTTCCAAAGTTCTCAATATCCGGCTTATCATCTCTGCCCCTGTAAGAATTGATCGGATAAAATATATCTTTCATTCTATCAGGTTCAAACTGGTATGCCTTTTCAACACAGTAATAAACATAGCTCATAAAAATAAGGTGTGCGTAGAAATATGAAACCTGATAGTTTCCGCTTTCATAGTTATCTATTACTGTCTTCTCAAGATCATATAAGTATTGGTCATAGGATCCAGTTGAAATAAAGGTTTTTTCAATCGGAAAGTAGTACAGCAATTCAATAAGAAATGACGTATCTATTTCATCGTCAAACACTGGGAAAGCTTCAATAAGTTCATCCTTGAATGTAGGACCACTTAGCGTTTTTACAGGTGTTCTTCCATGTGTTTCGAGAACGCTGTCCACCACTCTTTCACCGATCCTAATGGTCTCGGCGGGTAATTCCTTTATTGGCGTTTCGCCAGTGCGCTCAAGAATATCTTCAATCGCTTGTTTCCCGTTTGCCAGATTACCCATCTCACTCACCCCAGACTTCGGCAATCTTATCTTTTATCTTCTGCTGGAAAATCGCTATCAGGCGCTTGTTCTGCTCAACAATGGACACTTCACAATTTAGCTTATCCACGATTGTACGTTGAATATCAACAGAAGGAACATATATTGGTATTGTTTTTACTTCCCTGACGGATACGAACTTAAATGCAGTGCTCCCTCCTAAACGAGACATGGAAGAGCCAAAAGTCCTTGCATAATAAAACAAATAATCAGGTAAGATGGTGTCTTTGAATGCATCCTTAATAATCAAACCATTAAATTGCTGATTTGTGGTGAGCGGTATTTCTGTAATTGCATATTCACCAACAGAAGCAGTGCAACACAGCAGTACTGTTTTTGTGGGAAGAAGTTTTACACTGGTTTCTTCCAAAGCTTTCTTTGATATATATTTCGATGTTTTATAGATACGTCTTCCTTGTTCGTGTATGTCGTCCACTGTAAACCACGGAATATCGTTACTATTCCAATACTCTTCTTCTGTTTTTGGCGGTGTAGACCCATTTAACACATCACAGATATCTCCAATAGAATACTTTTTCCATTCTTGGCTTACATTAATCATCGGCTTATAGTTATCCACTACCTGACGGGCGCCGTCGATAATACGCTGATAGCTCTCTATTTCCGCACCGATTTCTTCCTGAACGGTTAGCGGAGGGAGAGGAATTTCCTGCGCCGCAAGAGTTTTCGCATTGATTGCTGCTTGTCCTACCCATTTATTACAAAGCCGTAAAAACACTCCGCTTTCATACATGTGCTGCAGAACATATGCTAAATACTGCGGTAGCATATGCTCTCCAGTTCGAATGCGTGTAATATGGTTGGAATACCCTGCGAGAATATCATCACCAACAAAACAAGTTTTTCCGACAAGTTCTTTGCTATTTGTGTTGTTGAAAAGAACATCTCCAGCATGGATTTTATAATCTTCTGGCAAATCATTTGCAGCAATAAACTTTGATCCATCGAGCGTAAAACTACCGGTAGGTGTAATATTCATGGGTCTAATATGCAAGACACCTTCAATATCTTTTGCAGAGTTACCACAAGGAAAGCCGGGTTTTATCTCAGAACAAATGTCTCCTATTTTTGCCTTAGGCCATATCCCTGTCGATGTTTCTGCACGGACATATCTTTCTCCTACAAGAATATAGTCTTGTCCCGCAATATCCGTTTTCTTTGCAATAACAACATTTTCACGGTCGGCAACATCTTTGCCTATCTGATAATCCTTAAAAGTATTGATAACATCCGGAATCTCACTGCCCTTGATTTCGCGGCGCTGTGCGCCCAGATCAAAACCGTCATTATTGAGCTTAACAAATAGGATGTTGTCTTTTGCCTTTGCCAGCGTCCGGTCAATCAGCAGAATGCTGGTTTTTACACCGCTGTACGGATTGAATACACCGGCGGGCAGAGAAATTACGCCGTAAAGGTAACTATCATCCACAAGGAATTTGCGCAGGTTTTTATAGGCAGTCTGCGACTGGAACACAATGCCTTCCGGCACAACGATAGCCGCACGACCGTTTGTATTCAAATGTTCTGCAATATAATCGACGAATAGAACTTCTGCACGCTTTGCTGAAACACGGTAGCGGTTATGGGGCACAATTCCACCTTTAGGAGTCATAAAAGGAGGATTTGCAAGAATGACATCGTAGTTGTCATCCCACTTCTCTAAGCTGGTAAGCGTGTCGTATTCGCTAATGTTGGGCGTAGTAAAACGGTGCAGATACATATTCACACGGGACAGACGCACCATATCCGGGGAAATATCATATCCGGCAAAATTCTCTGTCAGTCGTGTACGATCATCGGGCGTAAGAGTGGATACGCCCTTTTCATCCTGATTTGATTTGCGTATGAAGTTATACGCACTAATCAAAAAGCCAGCAGTACCACAGGCTGAAACGCTGATTTCCTTCTATAACAGATTTCTGCAATGCTTTCAGCGCGTTGACCTGATACTTGCGCATCATGCGGATACCGCGATCTTTCAAATACTGTGAGCGAGTCTCCGGTTTTTGATACTCTGGTGCCTCTGCATATCGTGGCTCACGTACCACAGCAATATAATCAGCGTTTATTTCCTCGTTATAAAGGCGGGCAGGATCGGCATTAAGTGCCTTACTACCCTTGACGCTCTCGCAGGAGGGGAAAGAAACAATCACCTGTGGATTTCCCTTGTAAATGTTCCAGAAATAGTGAATATTGCCGTTGGACAGAATTACATATTTGACGAATTGGGACTTAGCGTAATTACGAGCCTGCTCTTTACCTACCAGTGGATCATGGTCCTCGGATTTCGCTTCAAGGACGATAAACGGTTTCCCGTTTTCATCCAAAAGCAAAAAATCAACAAATCCATTCTTGATCTTTTCAAAGTTTTCCCCGCAGTCATCTATCTGCTTTTTTGTCAGCTTGACATTCACTTCAAGTTGGATATTTGCAGGACCTTCTTCACTATCAAAAAATCTCCAGCCGGCGTCTTCAAGCATCTTATTTATTTTTATGCGAGCTTTTGCTTCTTTTGCGCTCATTAGCCATACCTCCCTTATAGTTTGACAGATAATATATCAGTCTTGCTCGTCAGGGATGAATTCCATGATATCGTCTACACCACAGTTAAGCACCTGACAAATTCGTCCAAGCATGTCGATGGTGACATTGTCACCGCGAGTGAGCTTGTTCATCGTATAGTGGCTGATATGCGCCATCTGTTCTAAATCTTTTTTCTTTAAGTCTTTATCTATCAGGAGTTTCCAAAGCTTTTTATAACTTACAGCCATAGCAATACCTCTCATTCAAATGGTTGCAAAAATACATATATATTGTAGCGCAATACAGGCATAAAGTCAACCTATATGTTAGCAATAAAAAACATAAGTACAAGTTTATGGTCACGTTGTGTGATCTGCTTCAAATCACATCTGTTGCACAATATAAAAGCGAGAATACGTTGAATTTCAGTAATGTTCCGGTAAAGCTCATAACACCTTAGTTTTTCATGTTCAAATCCTCTCATGTCCGCGTTTGACAATTTCTTTGCAGGTGCAAAGAAACACAATTAGTACACCAGCGCTTTCGGGCTATTTTGACCGCCGAAAACAGAAAAAAGGCTTCGGGACAGCCGCGATGGCCATTCCGAAGCCCTGATTTCACTGATTTTTGCTATTTTTACCCCAAAAAAGCATGAAAAAACCTCTTTTGCCTTGGTAGACAAAAGAGGTTTCTTAGATGGTGCGAGAGACGGGACTTGAACCCGTACGTACTGCTACACACGCCCCTCAAACGTGCGCGTCTGCCGATTCCGCCACTCTCGCAAAGTGTTTGTTGCCTTGCTGACAACATCAGTGATTATATCAGAACTCTTGCCATTTGTCAACAGTTTTTTCAAAATTTTTTAAATTTATTTCAAAATTTCTTCTCCTGCCACAATTTCTTTTGTGAAATCGGGCATCTGGAGGCTGTCATAATCAACCGAAAGGGCGGGGCAGACAGCTTTCAGCACCGCTTTTGTGATAATCTCACGGGCGAGGGGAGTGTTAAAATGAGTTTTATCGGAGTAATACTCACTGCCCTTGTCCCTCAAAAGTGCGTTTAGGTCGTTGATTTCCACGCCGTGCGCCTTGACCTTTTCCACCGCAACGGCATTGATTTCGTCAATATCAGAATTTTTTCTTGCAAACCAAAAATCATAAAGCTCCTCCTGCACAGGGGTAGAGGTGGCAAAAATCATCTTCGCCTGCGGATAGTAGTTTTTGAGCCTTTTGCAGATTCGGTCAATGAAATAGCCGTAAATCTCGGGCGGTGTCAACGGCTCTTCGCCAGCGGTTCTCACCACATCGTGAAGCCCCACATTCCAGTGAATGCACGCAACATCACTGCCAATGCGCATTTTGTGCTCCCAATCGCCAATAGAGTAAAGCACATATTCGGCAAATCGAGCGTTTTCTTCGTGCCAGTAAACCTCCGCCTTGCCCATAAGAGCGGCTTTCACATATTCACAATATCCCATGCGGATAGAATCGCCAATAAGAAACAGCTTTTTCATAAAATCACCCTTTCGGTCTGATTATACCACCGCCAGCCTGTGAATGCAAATAATTTGTATTCAAGTTGCAAAATAAGCATAAAAATGGTATAATATGTCAGAAACAGTCGCACACAGCGAAAGGGGGATAATATGAATATCTGGCTCCTCGGCAACGGCTTCGATTTAGCCCACACGCTTCCCACCAAATACGAAAATTTCATACATACAATGGAGTTTTTGATTAACCATGATGGTGAAAAGTTTAATACAATTGGTGAAATATTCGGTAATAAAGAGTTACAAGATAAAGACCCGTTTATTAAAGATAGCTATGAAAAGTATTCAGAGGCATATAATAAAAGCACAATGGATATTTGGTATAACTCTTTAGAGTTGAGAGAACTTGATTTCAAATCAAATTACTGGCTTAAATACTTCATTAAAAGCTTCAACAAAGATTTGGGATGGATAGATTTTGAAAAAGAAATTTCCAATGTTGTGGATGAATTTAAAGATTTTTTGAATAATTTTGAAGAATTTTTGGACAAAAAAGATTATTCAGCTAAAGAAAGAAAACATAATGCTTTTAGAATAAGTACAGATTCACTTTTTTTCTTTTTTTTAATATTAAATTCAGAACAAAGGCACATTATAGAGTCTTTTGATTTCTTTTATACAAAAGATCAAAATTCAAATATTGGAATAATAAAAAAAGAATATCTTCTAAAAAGAACATATGATATGGTAATAAAAAATGAAGAAATAGCATATGACCTTTATTCATCATTAAGAGATTTTACATTCATTTTATGTCTTTATCTTTGGACTTTTGTTGAATCAATTTTTGACAGTAATATAATATCCACAGCATTTGAAAATCTGAAAAACGCAGACCACATAATTTCTTTTAACTATACCCAAACAGTTAAAAACATATATGGTAAGGAATCTGTGAAGCATATACATGGTTCGGATGTTAATTTTGAAGATAGTATAGTACTTGGTATAAATTCAGATGAAGATGATAGCGTTGATTCTGTTGATACACTTTTCCTTAATTTTAAAAAGTATTTTCAGCGTGTGCGTTACAACACCGATGTTGATTATCTGAAAGCCATTGATGAAATTAAGGCGAAAAAAAGTGAGTATGGTACAGAAAAGGTTTTACTCACTGTAGTCGGTCATTCTCTTGATGTTACAGACGAAGACATTATAAAAGAATTATTCGATTTAGCTGATGAAATAGTAATTCATTATCACAACCCAAATGCTATAGGCTCATATATTAAAAATCTTGTTAATCTGTATGGTAGAGAAGGCTTCGATAATCTTAGAAAGAATAAACATTTAGTTTTTGAAAACATTACAAATGAAAACCTATATAGTAAGCATAAAGATAAAAAAGATAATTTTGTTGCGGAAGTTGTTTAATTCCAATATAAGGTAAGACTAAAACCACCACACGGGCTTCGCATTGCGAAGCCCGTGCTTTTTCGGTTGCGTAACATTCTGACTTGCCGCCCGACACTATTCAATTTTTACAACGCCACGCCTTTGCTTACAGCAAAGCCATAAAATCCGTCAGTTGATTCAGAAACGACGCTATGTTGGAAAAAGTCCGCCTGTCTGTTTTTACCGCCACAATGGTGAGCGAAATCACGATTACGGCAATAATTAACAGCCCTGCAAAACCCGTGTCGCCGTATCTGCTAAAGATTTTTTGCCTGTGATGGGGCAGGGGAGATTTCATTTCAATCTTAAATGTGGGATTGTTGAAAACCTGACCGCTCCCCACCAGAGCGTTAGCGAGGTCGCATTTTTCTGTGGTGAGCTTGACTTTCTGATTCTGCCTTGTGCTTTTCATAGCCGTACCTCCTTGAAAAATATTGGGGATAAAAGCAAATTGGAAGCAAACAGAAACGACTCAAAATGAGCCGTCAGAACTCGTTGTCGCCTAAAATGTCGTTTTGGTGTCAGAATGTATCCAACCTCGAAGCTGTCTAACCCAAGCTCTTCCTCAATGTTGAGAGAAGAGCTTTTTCCTTTCTGCTGACCTGCACCTGCGTCATAGAAAGCTTTTCCGCCGTTTTCGTCTGCGTCAAACCCTTGAAATATCGCAGCTCAATTAACTGCCTGTCCTTTTCGTCAAGTGATTTCAGCGTTTGATTCAGCGCAATTCTGTCCGCAATTTCTGTGTCGTAGGATTCCACAGGCACATCAAAATCCTTTTGCGAATCATCGTCCGTCAGCGAAAAAACAGGCAGTGCCGCATTGATTGCCTGCGCCACATCCTCTTCGCTGATTTCAAGAGCCTTTGCGATTTCGCTCAAATTTGGCTCTCTGCCGTTCTTTTCAGAGAAATTCTCTGTGAAAACCGCAACCTTTCTGCTTCGCTCTTTAATGATACGGCTGATTTTCACCGTGCCGTCATCTCTGAAAATCCGCTTGATTTCACCAAGAATCACGGGTACCGCATATGTTGAAAAAGAAAATCCACGGCTTTCGTCAAAGTTGTCCACCGCCTTGATAAGCCCCACGCACCCTGCCTGCACAAGGTCGTCATATTCCGCACCTCTGCTTGTGAATCTTCGTGCGCAGGCGTGAACAAGACCGAGATTTTCCTCTATCATCTCATCTCTTTTCATTCTGATTCTCTTCCGCCGATTTTCTTAATCATCGTTACAGTTGTGCCTTTGCCGAGGGTGGAGCGCACCGTCAGCTTGTCCGTGAAGCTTTCCATAACAGCGAAGCCAAGACCCGCTCTTTCACCCCCAAGAGTAGTGAAAAGTGGCTCCCTTGCTTTTGAAATGTCCTCAATTCCGCACCCTCTGTCTTTGATAGCAATTTTGATTTTGCCATCCTCAAAAATGGCGGCGTGTATGTAAATTCTGCCTAAGCTTTCCGCATAGGCATGCACAATGCAGTTTGTAATCGCTTCGCTGACGGCAGTTTTTATGTCGGCAATTTCTTCAATTGTGGGGTCAAGCTGAGCCGCAAAAGCCGCTACCGCACTTCTCACAAATCCCTCGTTTACGCTTCGGCTGTCCACTGTCATTCTGAATTCATTTTTTGCTTTCATAAGTTTTCTCCCTTTTGTTAATTGTTGCAATTTTTTCAAGACCCGACAGCTTCATGATTTTATAAAACTGCGCCGAAAGGTTGGATACAATCAGCCTGCCACCGCTGAGGGCAAGGGTTCTGTATCTGCCCATAACAAGTCCAATGCCCGATGAGTCCATAAATGTTACATTGTCAAAGTCGATTTTCAAAACATCAGGCTTGCGGAGCATTATCTCCCTGTCGATTTCCTCACGAATAGCAGAGGATGTGTGGTGGTCGATTTCACCGTCAAGATAAGCCGTCATTTTTTGCTGTGAAGTTACAATTTTTACACTCATAAAATTCCTCCAATCAAAAAGCACAAAAAAATAATCCCTTACCGTTATAGTAAGGGATTAAGTTTAAATATTTTGTTGAAAACAGTAGCCTGTGAAGATTATTTCATCAGATGCTCATTGCAACATCAAATGCTCTCCAGATTACTGAACGAAGGTTGCCGATTGCAAGGCAGTCGCCAACAAGATATACGTTCTTATCCTTGGGAGCAAGAGGATTGGGTCTGTAACCCATGCAGCTGATAACTGAATCGCAGGGGATTTCAAGAGTTTTGCCGTTCTTGTCAACGCAAACGATGCCGTCATCCTTAACCTCTGTAAGTCTTGTTTCAAGATATACAGGAACTTCGTTAAGTGCGAACCACTCACGGAGATATGAAGAGTTAGCAAGGCAAACACCCTTCTGGCTTACAAGGTCGTCTTTCATCTCAACGATAAGAGGCTTCTTGCCCTGAAGTGCGATTTCATAAGGGATCTCGCAGCCTGTAAGACCGCCGCCGATGATAGCAACTGTTTCGCCAACTTCTTTTGTGCCGTTAAGGAATTCACAACCCTCAACTGTTTTTTCAAATCCGGGAAGCTTGCCTGTAAGGTTGATGGGGTTAGAACCTGTTGCGATAATAACGGGAGCATCGCCAAACTGTGCAATGTCTTTAACTTCGTCATTGAGCTTAACTTCAATGTTAAGCTTCTTCATCTGAAGACGATACCACTCGAGAAGCTCACGGAGCTTGCCCTTGTAGCTCTCTGCACTTGCAGGGATGAATGTACCGCCGAGAACACCGCTCTTTTCATGGATAACGGGTTTGTGTCCACGCTCTTTAAGAACACGGGCAGCTTCCATACCGCCGATACCGCCGCCGATGATGTGAACAACCTTGGGGCTGTTTGTCTTTTTAATGTAGTGCTTGTTCCACTGCATTGTTTCAGCGTTAACTGCACAGCGAGCAAGGTGAAGTGAATCAGAAAGCTCCTGATCGTTGGGAACACCCTTGTAGTGGCACATATTGAAGCAGCCGTTGTGGCAAAGGATGCAGGGACGGATGTCCTCTTCCTTGTCGTTCATAAGCTTTGTAACCCACTCCTGGTCAGCAAGGAAAGGACGAGCAAAGCCAGCACCGTCAAGCTTGCCAGCTGCGATTGATTCAGCAGCAACTCTTGGGTCAAGACGACCAGCGCAAACAACGGGCTTGTCTGTGAAATTCTTGATGTGCTCAACATCTGCAAGGTTGCAGTTTTCAGGCATATACACAGGGGGATGTGCCCAGTACCATGCGTCATATGTACCGTTATCGCAGTTGAACATATCATAACCTGCGTCTGAAAGATATTTGATAGCCTTTTCGCTCTCTTCCATATCACGGCCAGCTTCTACATAATCCTCACCGGGGATAGCGCCCTGACGGAAGCCCTTTGTCTTTGAAAGAACACTGTAACGAAGTGAAACAGGGAAATCGTCGCCGCATTCTTTTTTGATAGCCTTAACGATTTCAACAGCGAAACGATAGCGGTTCTCAAAGCTTCCGCCGTATTCGTCTGTACGCTTATTAACATATTTAAGTGTGAACTGGTCAAGAAGATAACCCTCATGAACAGCGTGAACCTCAACGCCGTCAACACCAGCATCTTTGAGCATCTTTGAGCTCTTTGCAAATGAATCAATGAACTCCTGAATCTCTTCCTTGGTCATTTCTCTTGAAGGAACTTTGTCTGACCAACGGTTGGGAGAGGGTGAAGCAGAAGCAGTGATTTTGTCAAGGTCCATGAAAGGCTTACTAACAACACGAAGTGCAGGGTTAGTGTAAAGCATTTCCATCATGCTGCTTACTGTGAATGAACGGCCGAAACCTGCTGTAAGCTGAACGAAGAGCTTAGCACCAGTCTTGTGGAATTCGGGCATCCACTTTTTAAGGTCTGCATACATTTTTTTATTCTTGTGAAGCCACTGACCAAACATGGGGTTGTAAACAGGCTGACAGCCGGGGAGAACAAGACCGCAGTTATTTTTAGCAACTTCAAGGATGAACTTAGCACCGTCTTTGTCAAAATGGTTTTTCTCCATCCAGCCAAAAAGGTCTGTACCACCCATACTTGTTAAAACTATACGGTTTTTGATTTCGCAATTGCCGATTTTCCACGGCGTAAATAAAGGTTGTAATTTCTGATCCATAATTTACCTCCTGAAAATTGTTTAAAGATTTCAGAATAAATCTTCCATAACATATACATTATAACACGAATTTGCAAAAATGGAATAGAAAATTGCATAATTTTTAACATATTTCTTTTCGTTTTTTTCTCACTTCCTCCCGTTTTGAATAATTATAACTTCATCTGCCAGAATTTGGCAAAAATTCCTCTTAAAAATGGACTGTCGCACACTAACTCCACTTGAATTATTATTATCTTTGTGTTATAATCGTCATAATTAGAGATAGTATGGGTGCATAGATTAAAAATCAGCCATTTTTCGGCTTTCTGCATCTTTTCTGTCTTGAATTTTCAAAAATTTACAGCTTCCTTATGGGGTGTTTTAATGGCATTTATAGAGTTTCATAATGTTTCAAAAAGCTATAAATCGGGCGAGATTGCTTTCGAGGCTCTTTCAAATGTGAGCTTTGACATTGAAAGAGGCGAAATCTGCACAATCGTAGGTCCCAGCGGCGCAGGCAAAACAACTGTGCTTAATATTCTTGGCGGTATGGATAAGCTTGATAAGGGCAATGTTGTTGTTGATGACAGGGTTATTTCCACCCTTGATAAGCGTGATATTATTCTTTATCGCCGCCACGATGTGGGCTTCGTTTTTCAGTTTTATAATCTTGTGCCTAATCTCACCGCTTTTGAAAATATCGAGCTTGTGGCAAAGCTCAGCGATAATCCACTTGACAGCATGAAGATGCTTGAGCTTGTGGGACTTGAAGACAGAGCAGGCAACTTCCCCGCTCAGCTTTCAGGCGGTGAGCAGCAGCGAATCTCAATTGCCCGTGCTCTTGTTAAAAGGCCAAAGGTGCTTCTTTGCGATGAGCCTACAGGCGCACTTGATTACGAAACAGGTATTCAGATATTGAAGCTTTTGCAGGATGCCAGCAAGGTAATCGGTATGACAGTTATAATCATCACCCATAACCAGTCAATAACCCCCATGGCAAACAGAGTTATAACCATGCGAAGCGGCAAAATACACAGAATCGAAATTAACGAAACACCCGTACCAGTTGAAAGGATTGAATGGTAACTTATGAACGGAACAATGAGAAAGGATTTATTCCGTTCCATTAAAAAAAGTCTGACCCGATTTATTTCAATCGTTGCAATAATTGCACTGGGCATCAGCTTTTTTGTTGGAATGAAATCCGCTTCTCCCGATATGAAAAAAACAGCCAACGATTATTTTGTTGAGAATAATCTTATGGATATTCAGGTTTTTTCATCAATCGGGTTCACAAGTGAAGAGATAAAGCAGGTCTCCGCTGTTGATGGCGTTCATTCAGCGGTGGGGGTCAAGTCTGTTGATACTATCGTTTTCTCTGGCGAAAACGGCATTATCAATGCCTCCAACGGTGCCGCCATGGCTTGCCGTGTTATGAGCCTTGATTTCAAAAAAGCTCAGCAGTTTTCTGAAGCAGGGGAGGCAGATGATACATATATCAACAGAGTTAATCTTGTTGAGGGCAGATACCCAAAAGAAAAAAATGAATGTCTTGTTGACTATAATGTATCAAAAAATTATCCTCAGCTTGCAGTTGACAGTGTTATCACTTTAAGCGGTGATGGCGTAACACTTGATGACGCTCTTAACACTGTTGATTTCAAAATTGTCGGCGCAGTTTCCACGCCAATGTATGTTTCATTTGAGCGTGGCACAACCGATGTTTCCTCCGGCACAGTCGGAATGTTCCTTTATGTTAACGACAGTTGCTTTGTGAACCCAAATTACACAAGCGTTTATGTAACTGTTGAAAATAAAGGCGATTATGATGTTTATTCATCAGAATATCGCAGTGCAATCAAAGAAACAGGCAAAAAAATTGAAGCAATTTCTCAGCCCATAATCACATCAAGAATTTCTGATGTTAAGAATGAATATAAAAACAAAATCAAAGAGGGCGAAGAGAGCTATAAAAAGCTGAAAGCAGAAACAAATAAAGAGCTTGAAGCTGCCCTTAAAGAGATTGACGATATTCAGCTTTATATTGACACTGGCGGTGAAAAAATCAGCAAAGCACGCCAGAGCCTTGCCGATAAGGTTGAAGCTGCCGAAGCTCAGCTTAAAGCAAGCAAAAAGCAGTATGATTATAACAAAACTGTTTACGAGCTTGATAAAGAGGATGCAAGAGATAAAGGCAATCAGTATGACGGCTCTGCAAAGGCAAAGCAGATTTATAACGATTATTACAATAAGCAAAAGGCAGACAGAAAAGAGATTGACAAGCTCAGAGAAAATCTTTCAGCTTTAAACGAAAAATGCAACTCTGCAAAGGCAGAGGTTGATAAGGCAGAGAGTGCATATCAGTCCGCTGCTTCTGCTGTATCTGCCGCAGAGAATGAGCTGAAATCTGCACAGGCAGACCTTGAAAAATATAATAAACAGCAGGCGGAGTGGACAGAAGAATCCGGCACTTCACTTGAAGTTATAAAAGCGAATGTCCGCAGTGCCACTGCCAAATGCAACCGCCTTGAAAGAAGTCTTAATGAAGAAAAAACAAAGCGTGATGAAGCAGACAAAGCACGCAGCACTGCAAAAGAAAAATATAACAGCCTTTCAGAAGAAAGAAAAAAACTCGATGCAACTATCGAAAGCAGAGAGATTAACTACGAAAAGAATCTTCAGGTTCTTATGGACTATGCAGAAGACATTGAGAGAATAAAAAAAGGGGAGCAGGCTCTTACAATTTTCAAGGGTCAGCTTCAGCAGTCTGCTAATGCATTGCTTGCATCAAAAATTGCAATCACTGAATCTCAGCTGAGAGTTTATTATGAAAAGAGCAGAGGAAATCAGGAAATCACATCAAGAGAAGCAGACTTGAAATCAGCCAAAACAAGGCTTGAAACTGCCAACAAAAACTACTCCGCTATTGAGCATGATATTACAATAAAACTCAACGCTGTGCAGGGCGATATTGACAGAAATCAGCTTTTCCTTGATGAACTTAACGATTCTTCGTGGGAGGTTCAGTATCAGACGGAACTTCCGGGTCATGAAAGCTACGGTCAGAGCCTTGAAAATATCAACGCAATCGCAAATGTTTTCCCCGTTTTCTTCTTTGTAATTGCCGCATTTATGTGCCTTGCCACCATGACAAGAATGGTGCAGGAGGAACGAATGCAGTTAGGTACGCTGAAAGCTCTTGGCTTCGGCAGTGCAAAAATCCTTTCTAAATATTATGCCTACGCTTCACTTGCCTGCCTTTCAGGCTCAGTAATCGGTGCGGTTGCTGGCACAATGATTTTCCCAAAAGCAATTGATAAAGCCTACGGAATGATGTATTCGCTTCCACCTGTTAAGGTTACGCCCGATTGGTTCTATATTATTTTGGGAGCAGTGTTCTCATTTGCGGTTACAACTGTCGCAACTGCCGCAGCCTGCCGAAGCGAATTGAAAGTTCAGGCGGCTCAGCTTATGCGACCAAAAGCACCGCCACCAGGCAAACGAATTTTCATCGAGCGATTCACAACAATATGGAATACACTTTCATTCGGCGGAGTTGTTACTGCAAGAAATATGTTCAGAAACAAACGCAGAATGATAATGACAATCGTCGGTGTTGCCTGCTGCACAACGCTGATTCTTTCAGCATTCGGTCTTAGCAACTCTGTTGATAAAATTATCTCCGCTCAGTATGGCGAGGATGGCGTAACAGGCTATGACCTTGCAGTAACTCTTGACGAGGAGCAGATTCCCAACGAGAGCGAAACATTAGAGGCGATGAAGAATGACATCCGTGTTAAAAACGCAATGCTTTTCATCACCAAAACAATGACAGCCTCATCCTCAAAGGCAGATACAACTGCTGTTGCGGCTCATATTATGATACCCGAAAAGCCAAATAATGTTTCAGACTTCTTTGAGCTTCGCACAAGAGGGGAGAAAGAAAAAATTCTTCTCACCGATAACGGCGCAGTTGTTTCAGAGAAGCTTGCAAAAGATACTGGCATACAGGCTGGCGGTACACTGACTCTTGAAAATAATTCTGGCGAAAAGCATAAAATCACAGTTTCTGCAATCACCGAGAATTATCTTGACCATTACATTTATATTTCGCCAAATTATTACACAAAGGTGTTTGGTGAAAAACCGCAGTATAAAAACATTCTTCTCTCTCTTGAGAATTTCACAGCCTCAGGCGATGAGCAGAATCTTGCAGATGACCTGCTGGCATATAACGATGTTACAGGTGTTTCGTCAACAGATGTTATGATAAGGTCGTTCAACGGTGTTATTGACCGACTTGATGTTGTTATTATAATTTTCATTGTTTCCGCAGGACTTCTTGCGCTGATAATTCTCTATAATCTTACCAATATCACCGTGCAGGAAAGATTAAGAGAAATTGCCACAATCAAGGTGCTGGGCTTCACAGATGCCGAGGTTACATCGTATGTTTACCGTGAGAATATGTTCCTCACTATCGTGGGCATACTGGTGGGTGTTCTTGGCGGAACCATTCTTCATAAAGTTGTTATTGACATTGCCGAGGTAAATATCGCAATGTTTGGCAGAGATATTTATTGGTGGAGCTACCTGCTTGCAGTTGTAATCACAGCCGCATTTTCCGCCGCCGTCTGCTTCCTTGTCCACAGACATTTAAAAGAAATGGATACCGTGTCCGCATTGAAATCAGTTGAATAAAAGAATGGCTATGAGAGCAATCTCGTAGCCATTTTTAATATATAATTGTAGGGGACAGTGTTCTCGACATCCCGTTCTGAATGTCAGCACAAATTAGTGGCAATCCATTCTTACTGCAAACACTTAACCCGCCCGCCCCACGGGGTTCAGCCCCGTGTTAGAGGTGAAAGTTGTGCCTATACACTCAGTGAAATCATAATCAAAGCATAAAAAATGCCCTCCGTGCGGAGGGCAAAAATTTTAATTATTCGGCAACTTCTTCTTTTGCCTGCTCTGTATTCTTTTTGTTATCAGAAATCATCTTTTTTGTGATAAGGCTTGCGATAACAAGGAACACAATGATAATTACAATTGGAATTGCAACAACCCAAGGCTTCTCGCCAACATTTTTAAGCACATAACCAAAGAGTGAATATGCAATTACAAGTGGAAGATTACCAAGGTTTGCGCCGATCATATAATTTTTGTATGAAATATTCATTGCACCAAAAAGGAGGCTTGAAAGGTCGCCTGGGAGAATGCCTGCAAACTTGAAAACGGCTGTCAGCTTAACTTCGTTTGTGCCTGCAAAGTCATCAATCTTTTTGATTGCTTTGAATTTTTTTGAAAGCGTGTCAACCATTCCTGCGCCTGTGAATTTGCCGAGAAAATAAGGAATTGAAAGGCTGAGGAAAACTGAAACAACATTAACTGCAATTGCAAGGGGCAGGTTGGGGAGCATATATCCGCAGATTGACATAATAACCGCTGGTGGGAAAACAAGCGCAAATGACTTAACAACAGAAACGCCAATAATGATAAGTGAAACCATAAGTGCGCCGCCCTGAATCATCTGACTTAAATTCTTGATATTGCTTACTTTAATGTTGTATTTGTTAATAAGATACACGCCGATAATTACGAAAACAACAAGCAAAATGCCTGTTACAATCTGCATAGCTTTTACAAGCTTGCTATAATCTTTTTTTGCTTCATTTGCCATAATAATTCTCCTCAATTTCTGTCTGATTTTTTATTGTTCAATTCGTTAAGAATTGATTTATCCATATTCTCTCTTGTGCTTTCTTTCCATTTAAAGCACACCTCTTTAAGCTGGTCGGGGTGGGCTGTTTCAATGTTAGAAGCACCAGAGCCAAGAACGGAATACATTTCCATTTCTTCATCTGCACCGCTGACAATGTAGATTATTCCTCTTTGATTAAGCTTCTCTGAAAGCTCGGTGTTCATATCTTTTAATTTGATAATAACACCCGAAATTCCATACTCTTTCTGAAGCGAAAGAATTTCATTCAGTGATTTTTTGGCATCACCCTTTGGGGTGTAATCAAAGAAAAGTGCCGCAGGTGTGTTTTCGCCCGAAATGAGAGTGTAGCGGTCTTTGTCGATACCCGAAAGCATAACTCTTCCGCTAACATCATATTTTGAAAAAAGCTCGTTGAATTTTTTAAGTGAGCCTAACTGCCTTATTCTTAAATTCACTCTCAGTGATGAATACTTGCTGTCTGTTAAAAGCTTAAAAACATCCTCTAATTTCAAGGTGCTTTTGCTGATACTGTCATAATCATCTGTGATAACAGGCACATCATTTGAGTTGAAGCACAGGTCAAGGGTAACCGTGTCTGCACCAAGTCGGTGAGCCTCTTTGATGCCTGCAAGTGAATTTTTGCCGCTGTCAATATCGGCAGAGTCTGCAATAATATTCATCTCGCCGTATGTTTCAAAAGGGCTGTCAAGATAGCTGTTGATTTTTTTCTCATACACAGACGAACGAATGCCATGCACAATAAGGTAGACCGCAACAATCAAGACCACAAGGCAGGCGGCAATTATCGCCATAAGCTTTTTGTTTTTTAAAAGCTTTTCACCTTTTTCTTTTATTTTCAAAGGATTTCACTCCCTGCCGCACTGGCGGTTATCTGCTGTAATTTTTCCATCTTTTTATCGATGTCTTTTATCAGCTGAATCTGTGCCCTTGTGCGCTGAAGATTATGCTGTGGGTTGCTGATTTTAAAGTATGTGTCGCCCTCAAGATAGTCTGTTAAAAAGCGCATTGCAACCTCTGCTGTGAGAAGCTTAACAGAGAACGGAAGAAGCTCAATTTCTTTTTTTGTAAGTGAACCGTCTGTACCCTCAAGGAAGCCCTCAACATATGCGGTGTAAACATCCTCGTCAATACCCATTTTTGATGTGTCGGGGTCATCCTCAACAGTTGTGGCAGCACTTGTGCGCACACCGTCGCCAAAATCATAAAGAGCAGAGCCGGGCATAATTGTATCAAGGTCAATAACGCAGATTGCCTTTTTGCTTTCGTTATCAAAAAGAACATTGTTATATTTAGTGTCGTTATGAGTAACTCTTACAGGAAGCTCGCCAGATTTCAACAGGTCTGCAACAATTGAAGATTCATCTTTTAAGTTGAGGAGAAAGTCGATTTCTTCCTTAACCTCAGCGGCTCTGCCAACAATATCTTTTTCAACTGCGTTGCAAAGGTTCTGATACCTCTGGGGTGTCAGGTGAAAATCTTTGATTGTTTCAAAAAGAGTTGAGCCGTCAAAATCTTTAAGATAATGCTGAAACTCGCCAAATCCTCTTGCAGCTTCACGGATTTCTGCATTGGTGCATTTGCCGCTGATTGTGTAGCAGTCGTCAATATAAGCATAACTGCGCCAGCTTTCGCCAGCAGAGTTTTTGAAATAGGGCTCACCATTTTTAGTCTTTAAAAAGTTGAGTGTTCCTCTTTCAGCATCCTTGCCGTCAGACTTTAACTTTTCGCTGACAAAGCTTGTAACTGCGCTGATGTTTGCCATAAGCTCATCAGGATTCTTAAAAACATTTGTGTTGATTTTTTGTATAATGTAGGACTTTTCTGTAAACTCAGCCTTAAGAGTTGTGTTAATAAGACCCTCGTTTATGGGTGTTATCTCAACAAGTTCCCCCTCAAAGGGAAAGGCTTCGATAATTTCTTTAATTTTATCGTCCATTGCTTTTTCTCCCCTAAAAATATTTATTTAGATAATTATACAATTGAAAACGGTATTAGTCAACAAATTTATGTGATTAGTCAACGAATTTGTTGAAATAAAAATTCCGATATGATATAATCAGAAAAAAATCAAGGAAAACAGTTTTATGAAAGATATAATAAAATCAGCATCCAAAAGATGCACCGCATTTTTGTGCATTTTTACCCTCACTGTCAGCTTCGTTTTTTCGGGGTGTGTATTTAATAAAAAAGAAGAAGCACCCGAAGAAACCACCACCCAGTTGCAGACAATCGTTCGTCAGCGTCAGATGCCAGTGGCAAAAACGGCAAAATCTGCCACAGAAAGAGCCACAACAAGGGTAAGCACAACCGCTAAAGCTCAAAAATCTACCAATGCTCCAAAAGCCACAACCGAAAAGCACACAGAGGAATACGATTTTGTGAGCTTTTTTGACAGTGCTGATGAGCTCCAGCAATACATGAATAACAACAGGGACAAGCGACTTTTAAAATGGTATGTTGATAAGGACGGCTACCTCACCACCGAGGGCGATAAAGGCGTGCTCGGCTTCGGCTACAGCTTCACAGAGAATTGCTTTTATGCAACGGGCAATGCGTGGCAGAGAAATTTTGGCTACACAAAGCTTTATGATAAAGTGTCAGAGCTTATGGTTATCAGCTATGACACACTGAGGATTTATTTCAATTATAAAGGCAAGGACTGGATGGTTCAGCTGTGGAAAGGTCAGTATGGCTTTGTGCTTGAGGGTGCAGAGGTTGGCGTTTATAACAGACCCGAGGGCGTTAAGGTAGGAACATTCTATAACTGCGCAAAGGATAACGAAAGGCTTGAAATTTCACTTTCACTTTATGATAAAGGACGAAAGCTTTTCACAAGAAAACCGCAGGATTCATGGTGGATGACAGGCTTTGTGCCTGGTCAGTTGGGTGTTGGCGCAGGTGTCGGCTCACTTCTCACACAGCTCCTTACGGCAAAAATTACCATCACCCTCAAAGATGAAGAAATGACCGAGGCTTTTGTTGAGGGACTAAAGAATGTTACATACATATTTAATAATGTTGACTATGCCTTTGCCGTTTCAAATAACTTGCTCATTAACCCGGGCGAGCGAAGATATTCTTTTGAAGAGGGCAACGGCACATCTGCCACAAGGCTCAAAGGCACATACTGGGTTGAGGGCAACACAGTTTATCTCACTTGGAAATAATTCTTGACAATAGATGAAGCTCACATTATAATTTAACTAAAGGAGAGATTTTTATGAAAAAAATTATTTCAGCATTGCTTGTTATTGTTATGATTTTCTGCCTTTCATCATGCAAAGGTGCAAACCCTTATAAAGACATCACTGATGAAGAGATTGTCGAAAAGGTTGACGAGGGCAAGCTTGGCGAATTTCACTGCTATTACAGCGTTCAGAATGAGGACAGAAAAGACGATAAGATTTTTGTTCATCTGCCAGACGATGTTTATGATGAAGAAAAAGACATTTTTTATGATAAAGACAGCGACACAGTTGTTACTTTCTTTGGCAAAAAAGAGCTTTATAATGCCAAAACAGGCGAGCTTATGAGCGAGGACGATCTTCAGTTTGGTCAGCTTCTCAAGGTTACATACAATTGCGAAACTTACGGTAAAAACCCGATTGTTATCAAGGCAGTTAAGGTTGTTGTTTGCGAATAAACTAAACACCAAAAGATGCTTATGAGGCACATTCATAGGCATCTTTTAATATATTTGATTTTGGAGGATTAACATATGAAACTTGCAACCGCTTTATCAGAACGCTCTGATATTCAGAGCAAAATCAGCGAAATTTCAATAAGACTTAATAATAATGCCAAGGTGCAGGATGGCGATGCTCCTGCTGAAAATCCATATGAATTGATGAAAGAGCTTGACAGCCTCACAGAGCGACTTGAAGAGTTGATGACACGCATCAACCTCACAAACAGCACAACTCTTTATGACGGCAAATCAATCACCGCCTTGCTTTCACGCAGGGATTGCCTTAAAAAGAAAATTGATGTTATGCGAAATTTTCTTGATTGTGCCAGCGACCGAGTAAACAGAATGACACGCACTGAAATTAAAATTATCAGCACAGTGCCTGTTGCAGACATTCAGAAAACAGTTGACAGCCTTTCAAAAGAGCTAAGAAATGTTGACGAAAAAATTCAGGAGTTGAACTGGACAACTGAATTGAAATAAACTCGTGGGTGGGATATTTACAGAGTGGATGCATCTCTTCCAGCAGAGAATGTGCTGGCTTTAGGAGAAATCAGGGCAGATTTCACAACTTACAGCGTACGCCCAGCAAAATAACACGCGTAAATTAAAATATTTTATTACTACCACGCATCAGCTGTAAATTGGGCGGGTAACAAAAGCACGGGCGAAAGGCAACTTCCGTCCGTGTTCTTTTGTATGTTCTTACGATGTTACATTGCAACCGTGGCAATCCACGATTTGAATGAATATTGAATAACGAATAATGAATAATTTTGGGCGGGACACCCATTTGAAGTAATAGGTTGTAGTGAATAGTGAAGAAGTGAAAGGTTATGTCATTGCGAGGCTCAAAGAGCCGTGGCAATCCACTCTTAAATTCCGCACAAATTTGCTTGATTTGTATCGTAAACACCGTAGGGGCGAACTGTGTTCGCCAGCATAAATCAAGGCGAATTACTCTTAAATACCATACAAATTCGCCTAAATCGCACGATAAAACGGCTCCCTTGTGTAAAGGGAGCTGGATTTGGCGAAGCCAAAGACTGAGGGATTGTCTTTAAAAAGTAAAATACTTGCCTAATTTAAACGAAACAATCCTCCCGACTCACTGCGTTCGCCACCCTCCTTTACACAAGCGCATCCCCAAAAAAATCAGCCCCCGTTAGGGAGCTGACGAAAACTTTTTATTCTTATTCTTTTTCTGCTTTTCTTGCTTCAATCTCTGCAACCATTTCTCTCTGTCGCTTCTCTGTGATGTTATAGAAGAACATGGGCACGGCGCAGGCAAACATACTGATAACACCCGAAAGAATAAGGATGTTCCACAGCAACTGCTCGTTTGCAGGTGTGATGTAAACACCGTCAGCAGCCGCAGGGTTAATCTTTGCCCAAGAGTATGAGAATACACCGATGAATGCGCCGAGAGCCATACCGATTTTGTTAATAAGTGTCTGCATTGCGAAGCAGATACCCTCGCCACGCTCACCGGTTTTCCATTCAAGGTAGTCAACAGTGTCGCCAATCATAGCGTAGGTGATAATGTTGTTTACACCCTGAGGAATACCGAGAAGCACAAGACCGATAGCCGCAACAGCCAATTTCCAAGGTGCGTCATAGCCAACAAAATACATAATTGCCATTACAACACCGCCAAAGAGATGAACGATAATGTAGGTCCACTTTTTGGTGAATTTCTTTGAAAGCCACGGAACAAGCAGTGATGCCACAAGTCCGCCTGGAACAACAAGCATTGTGATAAGTGCAAACAAGCCCTCGTTTTTGAGAACATACTTTGCAAAATAAAGACCGCCTGTGTATGTATAAACCATTCTTGCACCGCCAAGAACACCTGAAAGCACAATAAGAAGAAGCTGTTTATTCTTGAAAAGGAGCTTCAGATTATGACCAAGTGATGGTGCTTTGTCTGTTGAGGTGAAACGCTCTTTTGTGTTTTTGAATCCATAGAAGAACATGGGCAGTGCAACAACACAGCAAACAACAGCGCAGATGAAATAAGTCCATTTAAGTGTGCTTGCGTTCTGTGAAATATACTGCGGGTCAAGCACCAGCTTTGTGGAATCAAGGGGGTCGGGCATCTTGTATTTTCTTGTAACGCCGTCAGTGATAATAGGCACAAGAATTGTAACAAGACCTGCGCCAAGTGTGCAAACAAGCCTTGCAACTGTGAGGATGTTTCCTCTAACAGTTGTGTCGTTTGTCAGGCAGGTGGAAAGTCCCCAGTAAGGAACATCGGCAACAGTGTAAATCATGCTCCAAAGAACATAAATAACAGAAACAGCAATGAAAGATGATGTTGCCTTTTCAGGAAGAAACGGGCAGAAGCAGGCGATTGTAATAAGAGCAATGGGAACAGCCATCCATTTAAGGAAAGGTCGGCATTTGCCCCATTTGGTTCGTGTTTTGTCAACAATACTGCCCATAATCGGGTCGTTCATTGCGTCAAAAACACGAGTGCCGAGCATCAGATATGCAACAGCCATTGTGCCCGAAATTGCGCCGATTTTAACCCCGTCCGCACCAAAAAGAAGTGCGTCAGTGAGGAAAACCGTCAGATAAGAGCCGATAATGGTGCAGATAAGATTCTGACCAAAGCCCGTTATGCTGTATGCGATTGCTTCTTTTGGCTGAACGCCCTTGTTGGGGGTTGTGCCAAAGAGCTTGTGTAAAAATGACGAATTCAAAAAAATCCCTCCGCAAAATTTATTCGCCTATATTTTAACATATTTATATGTATAAAGTAAATTCTTATTTTTTACAAATCTTTGCCATTCTCTTTGTTGAAAAAATAGACACAAGGCAGACATTTGTTAAAATTCAACTGCGTATTTTTAAAAATTGGACAAATGTAACAAAAAAACAGAAAATGTTTATCTAATTTTTTTTGAAAAAGAGGCAAATTATTCCAATATTATTCCACTTTCATGTGGTATAATAGTAAATGCCCTAAAAAATATAATCGAAAGGACAGGTCGAAAAAATGAAGAAAACAAACAAATTTCTCAGTATCATTCTTGCCTTGATAATGATACTGGGAGCGGTACCCTTTGCAGGCATAACAGCTGCGGCTGTCGATGGCCTCAGGATTGAAGGCAACACATTGACAAAGTGCACTGCTTCTGGCGATGTTGTGTTACCAGATGAAGTAACAGCAGTTGGTTATGGTGCTTGCGGACAGGACAATAATGACATTACAAGTATCATAATGCCAAATGTTACATCAATTGGTGGCGATGCTTTCAGCTATAGCGGAAACCTTCGATATGCAGCAATGCCAAAAGCTACCTATATTGGCGAAGCAGCATTTGGTAACTGCTGGAATTTGACAAGCATTTTGTTGAGCAGTGATGCAGAAATCGATATGTATGCATTTGCTGGAACAAACATTAGCGAAGTTTATTACACTCCCGAAAGTGATGTTGAAATTCTCAAGGCAAAAATGAGTTCACTTGTCGGTGTGGATGTGGACAGCATAAATTTCATTGAGCATGAACATTCCTATGTAAACGGCACTTGCACAGGTTGCGGTCTTAAAGAGCCAAAATCATGCACATGGGGAGATATATGTGATGCATTAGGCAATGATAACTATGTGAATGATAAATCTGTAAAATTCACAGTTGAATATTCTGAGCGCTCTGATACTACTGTTTTAATTAATTTCAATGACTCTTCATTCATTGGAGTTAGTAAAAATGATAAGTTACTTGACCTCGGTAATAATAAGTATCAAGAAACTATTACCAATGGCAATGGAGATGTATCAACCTTTATTTTCACTCTCAATGATGAGGGCAAAATTGAGCAGATTGAAATATCAGGTATGGTTAATACTGAAAGAAACGGTACATACAAAGTTCAAAAACAAGCTTTAACATGGAAAGATATGCTTGATGCATTAGGCAATGGTAAATATGTGAATGATAATAACGTAGAGTTCTCTATCGGCTATCAGGAAAGCACTAATAGCGTTTTGCTCAAATTCAACAAGACTTCGTATACTCAGTTCAGAGCGAATACAAAGATAATTGACCTTGGTAATAATAAGTATCAGGGAACTTTCACCGATGGCAATGGAAATACATCAACCTATATTTTCACTCTCAATGATAAGGGCACAATTGAGCAGGTTGAAATATCAGGTATGATTAAAACTGAAAGAAATGGTACATACAAGTTCCTTGCTGATGAAGACTTAAGAGCAGATGCTATGGAGGCTCTTGATATTGCTCTTGCAAGTGCAGTGTCAGACGAAGCAAAAAAAGTTCTTGAAAAAGCTAAAGCTGATATTCAGAATTGCGATGTTGATAGTATTAAGTCAATAGTTGATAATGCTATTAACAAGGCTAATGAGGCTGACAAGACTCTTGCAGATTATATCCAAGAGCGCAAAGATTTACTTGAAAATGCCAAGGCAAACATCAAGTCAGAAGAGGGCAAAAAAATCCTTGATGATGCTATCAAAGAATTAGATTCAATGACATCTACACTCGCTGTTGATGAATATGTAGATGATGCTTACAATAGAGCTTCAGAAGCTGACCAAAAGTTAGTTGGTGATGCAATAGATGAAGCAAAGAAAGCTCTTGAAGCAAAGAAAGCAGAAGTAGTTTCTGACGAAGCAAAGGCAATTCTTGATACAGCAATTGCATCAATGGATAGTCAGACAGATATTGATGCAATCAATAATACTAAGAATAAAGCTATCAGCGATGCAATGTCAGCAGATGATTCTCTTGCAGACGCAAAAGATGATGCAAAGAAAACTCTTGATGATGCAAAAGCAAATTACACATCAGAAGAAGCAATAAAAGCTCTTGAAGATGCAAAGAAAGATGTTGACAGTGCAACAAATAAAAACCTTGTTGACGGTGCTGTAACAAAAGGAACTGGTCTTGCAGATCAGGCTGACAGTACTCTTAAAAATGCAAAAGATGAAGCAAAGAAAGCTCTTGATGATGCAAAAGCAAATTACACATCAGAAGAAGCAATAAAAGCTCTTGAAGATGCAAAGAAAGATGTTGACAGTGCAACAAGCCTTGACCAAGTAGCAACAGCAAAGCAGAACGGTATTGACGATGCGGATGCGTCAGAGATATACTTTAATGACGAAAAAGAATATTTCAAGGAAGAACTTGAAAATGCAAAAGCAAATTACCAGTCAGACGAAGCTAAAAAAGCTCTTGATGATGCTAAGGAAGCAATTGACAAAGCAACAAGCTGTGCACAGGCACTTTCAGCGAAGAATGCTGGTCTTGAAAACGCTAAACAGGCTGAAGAAATGGCTCTTGAAAATGCAATTGATGATGCAAAAGCAGAGCTTGAAAATGCAAAAGCAAATTACAAATCAGACGATGCAAAGAAAGCCCTTGAAGATGCTAAAAAAGACATCAACAACGCAAATAGTTTTGCTGAATTAAAAGCAGCAAAAGAAGCAGCTTATGCAGCTGCAGACGAAGCTGATGCAGACCTTAACTCTGCAAAATTAAAAGCAATTGATAAACTTGAAACAGAGAAAGCAAATTACACATCAGACGAAGCAAAGAATGCTATCGATGAAGCCAAAGAAGCTGTTGCAAACGCAACAAATCCTGATGCAGCTGAGCAGGCAATGAACGAAGGTCTTGAGAACGCCAGATCAGCTGATAAAGCTCTTGAAAACGCTAAGGACAAAGCAAATAAAGCTCTTGACGAAGCAATTGCAAACGCAACATCTGACGAGGCAAAAAAAGCACTTGAAGATGCTAAAGAAGCTGTAGCAAATGCAACAGCACCCGAAGCTGTAGCAGATGCAAAGCAGGCTGGTCTTGACAATGCAAAAGCAGCAGACGATGATCTTACACAGGCTAAAGAAGATGCAAAGAAAGCCCTTGAAGATGCTAAGGCAGATTACAAATCAGCTGATGCTATAAAGGCACTTGACGATGCAATCAAAGCAGTTGACGATGCAAAGTCAGTTAATAGTGTTGATGAAGCTAAGGACGAGGCACTTCAGAAAGCTAAAGATGCAGAGGATGATCTTAACACTGTAAAAGATGCCGCAAAGGCAGAACTTGACGAAGCACTCAAAAATGCAAAGTCAAAGGATGCAAAAGAAGCACTTGCAAACGCTAAGGATATGATTGATTCATTACCAACAGCTGAAGAGGTTGATAATGTAAAGCAGGATCTTATTAACAGAGCGAATGCGGCAGATAATGCTCTTAAAGAAGAAGCAGACAAAGCAATCGCAGAGCTTGATGAAAGACTTGCAAGCGCAACATCAGGCGAAGCAAGAACAAACCTTAACAACGCTAAAACTGATATTGCAAACGCAGAAACAGTTGACGATATTAACGAAATAAAGCAGAATGCTCTTAAACAGGCAGACGATAATGACGATATGCTTGCTAAAGCAAAAGCTGCTTTACAGAAAAAGCTTGACGAAGCACTTGCAGACGCAAAGTCAGACGAAGCTAAAAAAATCCTTGAAGATGCAAAAGAAGCAGTTGAGAACGGTGAATTTTATGTTCCCACTGTAAACAATGCAAATGATGCTATGGAAGCAGCAAAAGCAGCAGACAAAGCACTTGATGATGCAATGGAAGAAGCAAAGAAAGCACTCGAAGACGAGAAAGCAAATGTAACTTCTGACGAAGCTAAAGATGCTCTTGATGATGCTAAAGAAGCTGTTGACAACGCAACAAGCCTTGATGCAGTAGAAGCTGCAAAGAATGACGGTCTTGACAACGCAAAGGCAGCAGACGAAGCACTTGCACAGGCTAAGGAAGATGCAAAGAAAGCACTCGAAGACGAGAAGGCAAATGTAACATCTGACGAAGCTAAAGAAGCTCTTGACGAAGCAAAAGAAGCAGTTGACAACGCAACAAATCTTGATGCAGTAGAAGCTGAAAAGAACAACGGTCTTGACAACGCAGATGCAGCAGACGAAGCACTTGCACAGGCTAAGGAAGATGCAAAGAAAGCACTCGAAGACGAGAAAGCAAATGTAACATCTGACGAAGCAAAAGAAGCTCTTGACGAAGCAAAAGAAGCAGTTGACAACGCCACAAACCTTGACGATGTAGCAGATGCAAAGCAGGCTGGTCTTGACAATGCAGACGCAGCAGACGAAGCACTTGCACAGGCTAAGGAAGATGCAAAAGCAGAGCTTGATGAAGCAAAAGAAAACGCAACATCAGACGAAGCAAAAGAAGCTCTTGACGAAGCAAAAGAAGCAGTTGACAACGCAACAAATCTTAACGATGTAGCAGATGCAAAACAGGCTGGTCTTGACAACGCAGACGCAGCAGACGAAGCACTTGCACAGGCTAAGGAAGATGCAAAGAAAGAGCTTGACGATGCTATTGCAAACGCAACAGCAGACGATGCAAAAGAAGCTCTTGAAAACGCAAAAGAAGCAGTTGACAACGCAACAAATCTTGATGATGTAGCAGATGCAAAGCAGGCTGGTCTTGACAACGCAGAAGCAGCAGAGAAAGCTCTTGCAGATGCAAAAGAAGCAGCTATTGAAGAGCTTAAAGAAGCAGCAGGCGAAGAACCCTCAGAAGAGATGCAGAAGCTCATTGACGAGGGCACAGAAGCAATCAACAACGCAACAAATGCTGACGATGTTGACGCTGCAAAAGAAGAAGCACTTGATGAAATTGACCATCAGACAAAGGAAGAGGGCTTCACAGAGCCAGCTGACGAAATGACTCTTGGTTACAAAGAAACAAAGAACCTTGGTGCAGAAAGCACAACAGATAAGGTTGTTTACAAGTCAAGTGATGAATCTGTTGCAACAGTTGATGAAAACGGTAATGTAACAGCAGTTGGTAAGGGTACTTGTACAATTACTTCAACAGTTGACGGCACCGACATCAGCAAGGATACAAAAGTAACAGTATCTTACACATTCTGGGATATGGTTAAGTATTTCTTCAAGAAACTCTTTAACTCAATCTTTGGACCCTCAGAGGGTGGCTATTGCTAATTAAAACGGCTTTGCCAATATAAACTAAAATTTTTTGGACTCTCCACTTTTGCTCCGTGCAAAGGCGGGGAGTCTTTTTATATTATATCTGTGTGGTTTATGCTTAAAAAATAAAAACAAAAGCATTTCTTTTGTTCAAAAACGCAAAAAAATGTTGAAGAAGCATTGACAAAGCGTTGACAATTTGGAATTATATGGTAATATTATAAAAGGCAAAAGGTAGCTTACAGTTTTGTTGATTGAAAGAAATTGTGATTTGCTCTTTGCCAGCAAAATATTACATAGAAAGGATAATTTTTATGAAAACAGCAAAAAAACTTCTCAGTGTTCTTCTTGCAATGCTCATGGCTTTTTCATGCATTTCTGCTGTTGGAATCAACGCTTCTGCTGCGGAAAAGGTTGTTTTTAAAGCTCCTGCTCAAAATGAAACCCTTGAAGATGCAAAGACAGCTGCAAAGGAAGCTCTCGAAAATGCAAAGAATGATGTAGTAGCAGACAGTGCAAAAGAAATTCTTGAAAATGCAAAAGCTGCAGTTGACGAGGCAACAACAGCTGAAGATGTTGAGAATGCAAAAATCAGTGGTCTTTTAGCTGCCGGAATTGCAGAAAATGAGCTTAAAGATGCAAAAATGCTTGCAATAATGGCTCTTGACGATGCAAAAAAACAGGTAGAGTCAGATGAAGCCATAGATTGTCTTGAGCAAGCAAAGGATGCTGTAAACGAAGCAACCAACGTTCCTGCCGTTGATGCGGCAAAAGAAAAAGCTTTTGCAGACGCAACAGTAATTGAAATTAAGGCTGTTGCAGAGGCAAAAGAAGAGGCAAAGGCAGATCTTGATAATGCAAAAGAAAATTTGCTTTCAAAAGTAGCCAAGGATGTGCTTGACGAAGCAAAGGAAATGATTGATCAGGCAATGACTCTTAATGACATCTTAAGTTTAAAGATAAATGCTATGCGAGATGCTTCAATGCTTGATTTCGAACTCATATTTGATAGAGATCCAGCAATCAAAAAGCTTAAAAAGGCTAAAGACGCTTCAAAATCAGATGAAGCAAAAGATGCACTTGACGAAGCACTTGAGGCAGTTAGCGAAGCAAAAACTGCAGAAGAGATTGAGCAGGCAAAGAATGACGGTCTTGAAGCCGCAAAAGCAGCAGATGCAGCTCTTGAAGCAGCTCAGGAAGCCGCAAAAGAAGCTCTTGAAGAAGCAAAGGCAGATGTAGTATCAGACGAAGCAAAAGAAGCTCTTGACGAAGCAAAGGATGCAGTTGACAACGCAACAAGCCTCCCCGCAGTTGAGGATGCAAAGCAGGCTGGTCTTGACAATGCAGACGCAGCAGACGAAGCTCTTGCAGATGCTAAAGAAGATGCAAAGGCAGAGCTTGATGAAGCAAAAGAAAACGCAACATCAGACGAAGCAAAAGCAGCTCTTGACGAAGCAAAAGATGCAGTAGATGAAGCTACAAGCATTCCTGCTGTTGAGGATGCAAAGCAGGCTGGTCTTGACAATGCAGATGCAGCAGACGAAGCTCTTGCAGATGCAAAAGAAGCAGCAAAGGCAGAGCTTGACGAAGCAAAAGAAAACGCTAAGTCAGACGAAGCTAAAGACGCTCTTGACGAAGCAAAGAATGCAGTAGATGAAGCTACAAACATCCCTGCTGTTGAGGAAGCAAAGAAGAACGGTCTTGACAATGCAAAGGCAGCAGACGAAGCTCTTGAAGATGCAAAAGAAGCAGCTAAAGAAGAGCTTGAAGAAGCAAAAGAAAAAGCAATTGCAGACGATGCAAAGACAGCTCTTGATGATGCAATCGAAGCAGTAGATGAAGCTACAAGCATCCCCGCTGTCGAAGAAGCAAAGCAGAAAGGCCTTGACGATGCAGAAGCAGCTGAAAAAGCTCTTGAAGAAGCAAAAGAAGCAGCTAAAGAAGAGGTTGAAGAAGCCGCTGGCGAAGATCCTTCAGATGAAATGCAGGATCTCATTGACGAGGGCGAAGATGCAATCGATGATGCAACAAACATTGATGATGTTGAAAAAGCAAAAGAAGAAGCTATTGACAATATCGACAATCAGACTAAGGAAGAGGGCTTCACAGAGCCAGCTGACGAAATGACTCTTGGTTACAAAGAAACAAAGAATCTTGGTGCAGAAAGCACAACAGATAAGGTTGTTTACTCTTCAAGCGATGAATCAGTAGCAACAGTTGATGAAAACGGTAATGTAACAGCAGTTGGTAAGGGTACTTGCACAGTTACTTCAACAGTTGAAGGCACCGACATCAGCAAGGATACAAAGGTAACAGTATCTTACACATTCTGGGATATAGTTAAATATTTCTTCAATAAACTTATTAGCTCTATCTTTGGACCATCAGACGGTGGCTATTGCTAATTAAAACGGTTTTGCCATTTAATTGAATTTTTCGGTCCCTCCGTGAAAGCGGAGGGGCTTTTTTTATTCCCAACATTGACGATTGCACTTTAAGTATGCTATACTTAAAAAAATATGTTTTCGGGAGGGTATTTATGCGCCCCTTAAAGGATTTGATTATTGAAGAATACTGGAATATCGGCTACCGCTTTTATAATGATGACGACACAGTTGTTGACGGAAGCCAGAAAAGCTTCAGCCAGCTTAAAGCCAACAGCCGTTATTGGTATGCCGACCCGTTCCTTTTTGAAAGAAACGGTGAAACATTCCTTTTTGTTGAAATGTTTGATAATAAAACAGAGGTTGGTGTTCTTGGTGTCAGCAGGTTTGAGAATGGCGTTTTCACTGAGCCGAAGCCTGTTATTGCAGAGAATTTTCACCTTTCATACCCTTATGTTTTTGAAAAAAACGGCAAAATCTATATGATGCCCGAAACCCACGAGGACTCCTGTATTCAGCTTTATGAGGCTGTGAATTTCCCCGATGAATGGAAAAAGTCCGAGGTTATCGTAAAAAATGTCAATGCAGTTGATACAGTTATAGAAAACGGATTTTACCTCGCTTCCACCATTTGCGAAAGTAACGATATGTCCGTTGACCTGAGCATTTTTGATAAAAACGGCATTGAAGCACCGTTCAGCCCCGTTTACTTTTCAAGACTTGATAAAAGGGGAGCAGGGCAGACCTTTACTTATAAAAATATGCGTATCCGCCCTGCGCAAAATTGTGAAAACGGCAATTACGGCGGCGGACTTTTCTTTAATAAAATCACTCAGTGTGATGAAAATGGCTATAGCGAGGAGCTTTTCTCTTCTGTTAAGCCACAGCAGATTATTACTGACGAAAAAAAGCAGGCGCAGGGAATCCACACCTACGCCCGAAGCAGTAAAATTGAAATTGTCGATATAAAGTTTAAACGATTGAATCTGAGGAGATTGTTATGGATAATAAAAAGAAAGATATAAATTATTTTGCAGCTGTTATTGGAGACTGGCATTTCAACACACTTGGAATGGTCAGAAGTCTTGGTGAAAGAGGCATTCCTGTTGTCTATATCAATATGTCAGATTTTGGCTATGCCGAGTCAAGCAAATACACTAAAAAAACATATCACGCAAAAACCGAAAAAGAAGTTATTGATGCAATACTTCAATCGGCAGAGGATTTCAACGGATGCCCTGTCCTTTTCCCTGGGTCAGACAGTGCCGCAATGTTTATTGATAATTCTTATAATCTTCTCAAAGATAAGTGCATTTGTTCTGGATTCAAGGGCAATATGCTTCATTATATGAATAAATACAATATGTGCAATTACGCTAAGGAAGCAGGCTTTCATATCCCTGAGGGCTTTGTTATGCAGGTCAATGAGGATGGCTTCAAAAAGCTTTCGGAATATCCGTTCCCATATATTGTCAAGCCTTTAAGAAGCGTTGACGGACTTAAGGCGGATATAAGAATTTGCTATAATGAACAGGATTATAATGAAACCGTCCAGTGGCTTCGTTCTATTGAAAGTGGCTATGAAGAGGTTCTTGTTGAGCACTTTGTGAATGGCAAAGAGAATTCTATGACAGGCTATTGCGGCTGCCGTGATGATAAGGGTAATGTTTATATTTTCGGCGAATTGAAAAAAATCCGTGAATATCCCTTGGGCAGAGGAAGCACAAGCTATGCCACAATAAAAAAAGACATTACATATGTTGATGAGGCTGTGTTAAAAAAGTTTTTAGATATTGTTGATTATGATGGCATATTTGATTTTGACATTAAAATTGTTGACGGTGTACCGTATTTTCTTGAAACAAACTTCAGAAACGGTGCTCTTTCATATGCTATGACAGTGGCAGGGTTTAATATTCCTTATGTGTGGTATTGCCTGAAAACTGGAAAAGAAGTTGAAGACATTGATTTTAAAGAGGTTACTTTTATGTGTGAAAGAGATGACCTTAACAATGTCAAAGATAAAAATATTTCACCGTTAGAGTGGGTGAAATGCATAAAAAAATCTGATGCTATGATGCTCTTTAATAAAAATGATAAAGAGCCGTTCAGAGAAGCATATGGAAAGCTGGCAACTGTCGTTCTTTCACTTCTTGCACAAAATTTGAAATGAGGAATAGTCCAAATGAAATCAGTAATGTTTTTTATGGAATCGCTTGATGGCGGTGGTGCAGAGAAAATTCTGGAAACATTGATGGTCAAAATACCTCAGAAAAAGTTCAGTTCCGTTTTGTATTCTATTGAGGAAAGTCCCATATGCAAAGCACCGCATAAATTCTTTTTAAAAAGGAATCCAACAAAACGCCTGCCGCTTCTTATAAAAAAGATTAAATCCAAGTTTATGCTGATTGCACCTGAAACCGTTGTTTTCAAGCTCTTTTTCAGAAAAAGATTTGATGTCTGCGTGGCTTTCTGTGAGGGCTATGCAACAAAGCTTATCGGCAACGCAAAAATGAAAAACACAAAAAAAGTTGCATGGATTCACACTGATGTTATAAATAATCCGTGGAGCGAAGAGATTTTTGGTGGCAGTGAAGCAGAAAAAAAGTGTTACGAAAATTTTGATGCAATTGTCTGCGTTTCTGAAACTATAAGAGATTCATTCGTGAAAAAATACGGTATGGCAGAGAAAACGCATATCATATATAATGTGATGGATTCAGAAAAAATAATTGAAAATTCCACCGAGCCTGTTGAGTTGAACAATGCAAACCATCCGCTGTTTATGCTTTGTGGCAGATTCAGAAAGGTAAAAGGCTACGATAGAATGGTTAGCGTGGCTTCAATGCTTAAAAAAGATGGCTTTAATTTTGGTGTTTTGATTATGGGTTCAGGCCGTGAGCGTGATAATATTGAAAAGCTCATTGACGAATACGATGTGAGAGATAGAGTTACCATTATGGAGTATCAGCCTAACCCTCATAAATATATGAAAAATTCAGACGCATTTGTCTGCTCGTCTTATGCAGAGGGCTATAGTACAGTTGTTGCCGAAGCGGTGCTTCTTGGAAAACCTGTTATCACAACAGATTGTTCGGGTATGCGAGAGATTTTTGGCAACAGCGAATGTGGAATAATCTGCGAAAACAGCGAGCAGGGGCTTTATGAAGCACTGAAAAAGGTGCTCAGCCAGCCTGAAATTCTTGAGCATTTTAAGCTGGAGGCAAGCAAAAGAAAGTCTGCTTTTTCAACCGAAGAGCGCATTGGCAAAGTAGAGGATTTTTTGTATAGTATTACTGAAAAACAATAAAAAATATGGGATACAGTGCCGACTGTATCCCATATTTTGGTTTATTTCTTACTCTTCTTCTATTGTCTTTTCAATTATCTCCTCTGGCTGGTCTGCCATTGGTTTGATTTTGTATTCAACACATCTGAACTCTTCCGCTTTGCCAAAATCCTCAATTTCAAATCCGTCAAAGTCTGTGCTGAAATCAATCGTTTCAAAGCTTTCATTTTCAATTGCACTTTTTATAAGCTCATAAACCATTATGCACTCTAACTGATACTGGCTGTATTCTTTATTCACCTTCAGCGTGAGAATGCTGCAATTGCCCTTGCCATCTGCCACACCAAAAATGTAGCCTGCAAGGACACCCTCAACCACCATTTTTGCATAAACAAAGTCGTCATTGCGACAAAAATTCATCACAGGGTCTTTCACCTTTTTAAGTGATGTGATTTTCTTAAAAAATGCCTTTGCGCCCTTAGCTTCCTCAGTGCTTTCACCGAGAGCTTTTATTGTTTCTCTTTCGGCTTCACCAAAATCGTAGCTGTAATAAATCTCAACATTCGCCTTTATTTCATTGCTTTCAATTTTGTCTGCAATTTTCTTTGTGGTTTCTTCAAGATTATTATAATTTTCCTCTGCCGTTTCTGGAATCCTGTACCTTACACACACATTCTCTTCCGACTTTTCAGCACTCTCAAATTCAGAAAGAAAACGGCTGAATTTTGTGTTGCTCTGGAGCCTGCCTATGCGAAGCGTGCTGCCGTATGTGCTTGTGATAAATCCAATTAAAAAGCTGAAATCTTCGTCAGTTACATCATCGCCATAAACAAAATTAAGGCTGCCAATACCGCTTTCCTGACCAAGAATCTGCACAAATGTTTCGGGGTTAAGTTTATTGTTGGGCAGAAGCAATGGAGCGATAATAGTTGGCTTTTCGTCGCAGCAGCACACAAAATATCTTATGCCGTATTTCATACGCAAAATGATGTCAGACTTAAAACATTCAGCAAGATTTTTGTTCCACTGAAACGACTGAAAAACCGTCATATCACTGCCACTTGTGAAAACGCTTTGCCAGATGTCTTTCACATCGTCAATATTATTAAAAAGCTTAACAAACCTTTCCATAAATCAAACTTCCTCATAAATCTTTATAAGCTCTTCGTCGCTTAAAACAGAGTTGTTGGCATTTGAATCTTTCCAGTACCACCAGTGAAGCTTTTTTGGGTCAGCCTGCTTAACCGTTGCATAATAAATTGCACAGCGGAACTGATAAAGCAGTGTCTTATCAACAGGTGAGCCGTTGTCAATGCACACCTTATAATACATCTCTTCAGCGTCTTTCTTTTTAAGCTGGCTAACGTTTGTGTAGCCCAGCTCTTTGAGCCTTACTGCACATTCTGGCTCAACACCGGGGATTTTTTCAAGTATTTCTGTTTTTTTTACGCCTTTGCCTTTAAAAAATAACATTCTCTTGCCTCCGACTCTTGACATTTCGGTCGAATTTTTATATATTTTATCATTGATATAATAAATTTTCAATACTTTAGAGGTTTAAATTATGAGAATGAGAAGAAAAAAGAATCTGGAAAAGCGTCTTGACGAATGTAAGAGCAACCTTTTCACGATTTATTCTGACGAGCTTAACTTTGTTGAAGCCGCCAAAAAGAAAGAATATCTTGATTTTGAAAAGATTTTCGGCAACACTAATCCAATAATTCTTGAAATAGGTTGTGGTAAAGGTCAGTTTGCCTGCGAATTTGCAAAGGCACACCCCGAATATAATGTAATCGCTGTTGAAAAATACGGCAATGTTATTGTGCAGGCTTGCGAAAAGGCACTGGAGCAGGAAATAAAAAATCTTTACTTTATAAAAGGTATGGCAGAGTATCTGCCAAAATATATCCCCGATGGTGCAGTTGAGCGCATTTATCTCAACTTTTCCTGTCCATTCCCCAAGGGTAAGTATGCCCCGCACAGGCTGACACATAAGCGTTTTCTTGATATTTATAAGCCTCTTATGGCAGAGGGTGCAGAAATTCATCAGAAAACCGATAATATGCACTTTTTTGAGTTTTCTATTCAGTCTTTCACAGAGAATGGCTTTGCCCTTAAAAATATCTCCCTTGACCTGCACAACAGCGGCATGGAAGACAACATCGTAACAGAATATGAAAACCGTTTTGCCTCAATGGGTATGCCAATTTACAGATTAGAGGCATATATTAAAAAATAATTTGCAAATTTTTAGATTTTTTTGCATAAAACTCTTTATTATCATCAAAAACAATGATATAATACCTTGTTAATATTTCTATTAAGGAAGTGAAAAAATGTATATTGCTATTATGGGTTACGGCACCGTAGGCTCAGGTGTTGCAGAGGTTATTATGAATAATCAGGCAAACATCTCAAAAAGTGCAGGTCAGGAAAGTATTGATATTAAGTATATCCTTGATTTGCGTGATTTCCCCGGTGATGTAAACGAAAAGCTGATGATTAAAGACTTCAGCAAAATTCTTGAAGATGACGACATTAAGGTGGTTGTTGAAACCATGGGCGGACTTCACCCCGCATTTGAGTTCGTTTCATCATGCCTTCAGAAGGGAAAGAGCGTTGTTACCTCAAACAAAGAGCTTGTTGCCGCAAAGGGCGATATTCTCATTAAGCTTGCAGAAGAAAACAATGTAAACTTCCTCTTTGAGGCCAGTGTTGGTGGCGGAATCCCTGTTCTTCGCCCAATCGGTCAGTGCCTTGCCGCAAACAGAATCACAGAGGTTGCAGGCATTCTTAACGGCACAACAAACTTCATCCTCACAATGATGATTGATAAAAATATGAGCTTTGAGGATGCTCTTAAGCTCGCACAGGATAATGGCTATGCAGAGAAAGACCCCACAGCAGACATTGAGGGTCATGACGCAGGCAGAAAAATCTGCATTCTTTCATCTCTCTGCTTTGGCAAGCATGTTTTCCCCGAAGATATTTATATGCAGGGCATCACAAAGGTCAGCCTTACAGATGTTGAATATGCAAAGGCATGGGGCGGCGTTATTAAGCTTATCGGCAGAGCCAAGAAGCTTGATGACGGCAAAATCTCAGCTCTTGTTTCACCTGCTTTTGTTAAAAACGGCAGTCAGCTCGCAAGCACAAACGATGTTTTCAACGCTATCCTTGTAAGAGGCGACGCAGTTGGCGATGTTGTTTTCTATGGCAGAGGCGCAGGCAAGCTCCCCACAGCCAGCGCAGTTGTTGCAGACGTTATTGATTGCGCACAGCACCTTGAAAAACGCAAGGATTATGGCTGGGAAAGCGGAACCACAGGCTATGTTGTTGACTATAATGAAATTGAAACAGCTATGTTTATCAGAGCTAAGGCAGATGACAAAGATGCAGCAAAAGAATGCATAGCAGCAGCTTTCAAGGGTGCTCAGTTCATTGAGAAAGAGCCTGCTGACAAAAACGAAATCGCTTTTGTTACACCCGTTCTCAAAGAGGGCAAAATCGAAGAGATTCTTTCATCTCTCGGTTCACTTGACATCCTTTCAAAAATCAGAATTGTAGATTACTAATAAAAGAGGAAAATATTTATGAGTCTTATTGTTCAGAAATTCGGCGGCAGCTCCGTTGCCAACGCCGAGCGTGTTATGAACGTTGCTAAAATCGTTACAGACACATATAAACAGGGCAACGATGTGGTTGTTGTTGTTTCCGCTCAGGGCGATACAACAGATGACCTTATTGCGAAAGCAAAAGAAATTAACCCCAACGGCTCCAAAAGAGAAATGGATATGCTCCTTTCAAGCGGTGAGCAGATTTCAATTGCACTTCTTGCAATGGCAATCCAGTCCCTCGGTTATCCCGCAGTTTCACTTTTAGGCTGGCAGGCAGGCTTCTCAACAAACTCAGTTTATTCAGCCGCAAGAATCAAGACAATCCACAAAGAGCGTCTTAAAACAGAGCTTAGCGAGCGTAAAATTGTTGTTGTTGCAGGCTTCCAGGGTATCAACTCAAAGGATAACATAACAACCCTCGGCAGAGGTGGTTCAGACACAAGCGCAGTTGCAATTGCCGCCGCACTTCACGCTGATAAATGCCAGATTTTCACAGATGTTGACGGTGTTTACACCGCAGACCCAAGAAAAGTAAAGAATGCCAAAAAGCTTAAGGAAATCACATATGATGAAATGCTCGAGCTTGCAACACTGGGCGCACAGGTTCTTAACAACCGTTCAGTAGAGATGGCAAAGAAATATAATGTTGAGCTTGAAGTAATTTCAAGCCTTAATCCTATTCCGGGAACAATCGTCAAGGAGGTTACAAAAATGGAAAAAATGCTCGTAAGAGGAGTTACAAAAGATACACAGGTTGCCCGTATTTCACTTATCGGTCTTGATGATATTCCGGGCGTTGCATTCAAGATTTTCAGCAAGCTTGCTTCAAAGAATATCAATGTTGACATCATTCTTCAGTCAGTTGGCAGAAACGAAACAAAGGACATCGCATTCACAGTAAGCAAGGACAATGCAGATGCTACAATCGAATCACTCCGTGAGCTTCCCTTCGTTGGTGAAGACATCGAAATCAAGTGTGATACAAATGTTGCAAAGGTATCAGTTGTTGGCGCAGGTATGGAAACACACCCAGGCACAGCATCAACAATGTTTGAGGCACTTTATAATAATGACATCAACATTCAGATGATTGCAACAAGCGAAATCAAAATTTCAGTTCTTATTGACATCAAGGATGCCGACAGAGCAGTTGAAGCTGTTCACGAAGCATTCCTCGGCTAATAAGCAAAAAGTATTAAGGCAGGGCACACAAACCCTGCCTTTTATTTTTCATTGCAAGCGTAGCGTGGCAATCCACAATTCAAATAAATAACGAATATTGAATAATGAATAATTTCGGGCGGGACACCCGCACCTATTTGAAGTAATAAGTTGTAGTGAATAGTGAAGAAGTGAAAGGTGAAAGGTTATGTCATTGCGAGGTTGCATTGCAACCGTGGCAATCTACTCTCACGGCAAGTACAAAACAATGGCTTCCCTCGGGGAAAGTGGCAAAATCTTCGATTTTGACGATAGGGGTATCTTGAAGTAATAAGTTGTAGTGAATAGTGAAGAAGTGAAAGGTGAAAGGTTATGTCATTGCGAGGCTCAAAGAGCCGTGGCAATCCACTCTTAAATATTGTACATATTTGCTCAACTCGTAGCATAAAAGGCACGATAACACCGTAGGGGAAGGGCTTGCTCTTCCCGAATCAAATCAAAAAATATCGCACAAATCCGCCTGAATTGCACGCTAAAACGGCTCCCTTGTGTAAAGGGAGCTGGATTTTTGCTACAGCAAAAAGACTGAGGGATTGTTTCTTGAGTGATAGTACAAATTCAAAAAAGAAAAACAAAAGCTTCCCTCGGGGAAAGTGGCAAAATCTTCGATTTTGACGATAGGGGTATCTTGAAGTAATAAGTTGTAGTGAATAGTGAAGAAGTGAAACAATACAGTGCTAAAATTGTGTCATTGCGAACCTCCGCAGGAGGTGTGGCAATCCACACTTCAAGTCAGCACCGAGCTTTTTTGTCGCCCCTTGACAGAGGGGGAGAATTATAGAAAGTAGATAATAGTGAAAAAGTTGATGGCACACTGTAGGGGATGGCGTCCTCGACATCCCGTTTTGAATGTTAGCACAAAGTCAAATTTGAGCAAAAAGTTGTCGGCATTGTCATTGCGAGGTTGCACCGCAACCGTGGCAATCCACTCTCACGGCACATATCGCCCCCCACGGGGTTCATCCCCGTGCCTGTAGCGTGAATATTATTCACGCTAAACATCATATAAACACCACCCCAACACCCGCTCCATTAAATATTACAATCGTTAACAAAAATTTCTTAAAAATTTACATTGTGTTAATTTATTTTTTGTGGTAATATGTATAATATATGTCAGCAGGACAGGAGTGATAAAATGTTCGGATATGTGAGAGCCTACAAACCAGATATGACCTTTGCCCAGTACGACATCTACAAGGGCGTTTATTGCTCCCTTTGCAAAGAAATCGGCAGGCGATACGGACTTATTGCCCGTGCGACCCTTTCTTATGACTTCACATTTTTTGCCCTTTTCAGGCTCGCACTTAAAAATGAATGTACTCCATTTCACCAGTCCCGATGCTCTTTTAACCCTATGAAAAAGTGCCTCGGGTGCAACAAGGACGAAAAAGAGCTGGCTCTTACGGCAGATATTTCAATGCTGACCGTTTATTATAAATATGTTGATAATCTCAACGATACCAAAGGCGCAAAGCGATTCTTTTTGAAGCTTCTTTCGCCGTATTTTAAAAGACTTCACAAAAAAGCAAAGGCAAATTGCCCCGAAGCCGACGAAATTCTCGCCACAATGACAGAAAAACAGGCACAGGCGGAGCAAAGCGGTGCATCAATTGACCCTGCGGCACACCCCTCGGCAGATGCCCTCGGCAAGCTCCTTTCGCTTGGCAAAGATAACAGCGAAATTTACCGCTTCGGCTACATGACAGGCAGATGGGTCTATCTTGCAGATGCGGCAGACGATTATGATGACGATAAAAAATCGGGCGGGTTCAATCCGTTTTCTGCATACACTAAAGAGGAAGCTATGGACAGGGCAGGGGAGGCAATGAACCTCACCCTCAGCGAAATGACCGATTGCTTTGAAAAAATAGAATTCAATTGCTTTAAAGAAATTCTTTCAAATATAGTTTTTGAGGGAATGTACAGAATAATAAAAGAAATAACCGATGGGAGGAATGAAAATGTTAAATCCTTATGAGGTTTTGGGTGTCAACCAGTACGCTTCTGAAGAAGAAATAAAACGGGCGTATAAAGAAAAAGCAAGGCAGTATTCGGGTGATATTGCTATGCTCAATGAC
Source organism: Acutalibacteraceae bacterium (assembly GCA_045598085.1). Classification (GTDB taxonomy): domain Bacteria; phylum Bacillota; class Clostridia; order Oscillospirales; family Acutalibacteraceae; genus CAG-488. Next base: position 40,183 of record JAZLLI010000040.1, on the reverse strand, counting down.
CTTGATATTGCCTATGACACAATTATTATGAATCTGCACCGCAACGGTGCCACCAACAACAGCAATTATTATGCTTATGATGATTTCAGCGACATCCGTGAAAGGCTCAACGCCGGCAGAATTGATGATGCTGAAACGCTCCTTGACGGAATCCCCGTTGGCAGAAGAAATGCCGAGTGGTTCTTTATGAAAGGCACAATTCAGCAGCGTAGAGGTTGGCTCGAAAGTGCAGCAGAGAGCTTCCAGCGTGCAACTCAGCTTGACCCCTCCAACGGTGAATACAGAAACGCATACGAAAACATCAGCCGTTCAAGAAGTGGCAACTTCGGCACACATAAAACAGATTACAAAGAAAATTCGGGTTGCCTTAATTCACCCTGCAAGCTCTGCTCAAGCCTGCTTTGCGCAGATTGTTGCTGTGAATGCTTCGGCGGCGATTTTATAAGGTGCTGCTGATATGAAAAATTCGTTTAAAACCGCATTCAGCGGAATGGCTGTCGCCCTCGGCACAGTGTTTATGCTCCTTGCGTCAATGCTGCCGTTTTTTGAATATGCCGTGCCAGCCGCCGCAGGAATAATTATCCTCTTTGTTCAGGCGGAGCTTAATAAGCCGTGGGCATTGGGAGCATATATCGCTACATCACTTCTGGGCGTTTTCGTTGTGCCAAATAAAGAGGCTGTGGGTATGTATATTGCTCTTTTCGGGGTTTATCCCATAATAAAATCGTTTTTTGATAAGCTTCCAAAGGTTCTTTCATATATATTAAAGACTGTTTTCTTTGTTGCGGATGTTCTGGCGGTTTATTATGTGATGATAAACCTGCTCTTTATCTCCTCAGCGCAGGAGCTTATGGAAGATATAACAAAAGTAACACTTCCGCTTCTTATTGTCTGCGGACTTGTGGCATTTCTTATTTATGACCGTGCGCTTATGCTCTTTGAGCGCAATTATAAAGTGAAATATCATAAATATGTAATGAAGCTTTTCAGAAGATAATGACAAGTTAAATTGCTTTACAATTCAATATCAAAGTAAAGACATTTTACTTTACAAAAGGTTGTAGGATTTTTCGCCTGCAACCTTTTTATTTTTGCGTGTAAAGGCTACCTGCTTGCATGGCAATCCACATTTTTAAATGAATAATTGATGGCGGGACACCCACACCCGATTTAATTTTCCCACCACAAAAAAAGCTATGAGAACCGCAATTCTCATAGCTTTTCGTTATTTATTCAATCAGAAATCAGATTTCAGGGATAACAACTTCGATTTCCTTGCCAAGCTTTGATGACTTAACAATGTGGTCGATAATTGCCTGATTGTAAAGAATTTCTTTTGAAGGAACAGGAGCTTCGCCGCCCTCTGCGATAGCATCGAGGAATGAGCGAACTTTCTTGTAGAAAAGACCCTTGTCGTTCTTGTCAGGCTTGATTTCGGGGATGATTGTTTCAACTCTTTCGCCTGCAACATCGTGATAAATCTTCATAGGACCGCCTGTTGAGCCGTTCCAGCACTCTGTTGAGGGGATACGAAGTGCGCCCTCTGTACCAAAGATGATTGTATCACCAGGAGTGTCGGGATGCATTGCCCATGCAATACGGAAGTCAAGGATGATGCCACCCTCAAGGCGAACAAATGCAGCTGCGAAATCTTCAACATCAAATCTTGCAGCGTCAGCAGGGTTGTTGTATTTGGGGTTGTTGCCAAAGAAAGCTGATGTGTAACCGCTTACTGTAAGGGGCTTCGGATAGCCGATTGCGTTAAGAACCATATCAAGTGAGTAACAGCCAATGTCGCCCATTGCGCCGATACCAGCAGTTTTCTGCTCAATGAATGTGCTGTTGGGCACGCCACGTCTTCTGCCGCCGCCTGTCTGAATGTAATAAATCTTGCCGAGAACGCCTGATTCAACAATCTTCTTAATCATCTTCATGTTTTCGTCGCCACGAGGCTGGAAACCGATTGAAAGAATCTTGCCGCTTTCTTTTTCAGCTTTCATAATCTCAACAGCTTCTTCTGTTGTAACGCACATGGGCTTCTCAAGAAGAACGTTAACACCCTTTTTAAGAGCATAGATTGTGCATTCTGCGTGAGTTTTGTTGTATGTGCAAACGCTAACTGCGTCAAGCTCTTCGTTATCGAGCATTTCTTTGTGGCTGGGATAAAAATGAACACCCTCAACGCCGTAATCCTTCATGAATTTTTCAGCTTTACCGGGGATAAGGTCAGCAGCTGCAACGATTTCAACATCGTCCATCTGAAGATAGCTCTCAATGTGAGCCTCTGCAATCCAGCCTGTGCCGATAATACCTACTTTAAATTTTTTGCCTGTTGATTTTTTTTCTTCTTTCACTGCCTGAGTGAACTGACTGAGAACTGTATCTGACATTTCAAATTCCTCCGATTATTTATTTATTGTTTTAAGAAAGTCAATGCTCATCTTGATGCTCTCAAGGGGAGTTTTGCCCATTGAAGGCTGATCCTGCTCAACAACAACCCAGTTTGCACCTGCTTCTTTGCAAGCGTCAAGGATTGCGGGCATATCCTGAACGCCGTAACCGCAGGGTCTGAATGCGAAAGCTTCGCTCTCTTCCTCGTCCTGTGCGCCGTCGTCAATGCCAATAAGTGCATAGAGCTTTGCAGGCTTATCCTTACCGCTCATAACAAAATCTTTAAGGTGAACAACGGGTGCTCTGCCTGCATACTTTTTAACATATTCAGCAGGGTTCTCACCGCCAACATTTACCCAGCAGGTGTCAAGCTCTGTCTGAAGCTCATCGGGAGTGAGAAGAGAATAAAGCAGATCAAGACCGTAAACACCGTCAATCTTTTTAAATTCAAAATCGTGGTTGTGATAAAGCATTGTAATGCCATATTTCTTTGCGATTTTTGAAAACTCACGGATGCCCTCAACTGTTTCGTCAAAGAGGGGAGCACCAGGGCGTCTGTCCTCTGGAGCATAGGGGATAGCAATATATTTGCAGCCGATTTCAGCATAGTCGCCGATAACCTTTTCGGGGTCAGCAGCAATTTCATCAAAGCTTACATGTGCAGAGATGGGGTTAAGTCCGTTTTCAGCGCAGATTTCTTTAACTTCTTTTGCGCTTTTGCCATAAAGTCCAGCGAACTCAACGCCGTCATAGCCCATTTCCTTTACTTTTTTAATAGTTCCTTCAAAGTCTTCAGCCATAGCATCTCTTACAGAGTAAAGCTGAACAGCAACAGGGAAACTCATAATATTTACCTCCGTTTGATATTAAACTTAAACAACCAAATGTTTAATTTAGTAAATGTTAGCACAAAACAACGGCATTTACAATACTTTTTTATAAAAAGCAGATAAAAACAGCGAAACTTTAATAATATGTTTGTATATTTCACTGATTTATCGCTAATCTAAAATACTTTGCATTAAAAGTTGTTTTACCAATTATTATATGATATAATAACCGTTACGCAATAAAATTTGATTTTCAGAGGAGCAGAGATTATGTTACCAAGCAGAGTATATGCTGAAATTGATCTTGACGCAATGGAATCCAATATGAACCAGATAATAAATAAGGTTAAGCCTGCAAAGGTTATGGCTGTTATCAAGGCGGATGCCTATGGTCATGGTGCACTTCGCACAGTGCAGGAGCTTAGCCGAATGGGTGTTTACGCATTCAGCGTTGCCACAGCAGAGGAGGCACTGACACTTCGCCGTGAGGGCGTAACCGAGCCTATACTTATATTAGGTTATGTTTTTGAGGATAGCTTTGACGAGCTTATTATCAATAATATAGACCTGACCCTTTTTGATATGGAAACTGCGCTTCTTCTTCAAAAGCACGCAGAGCGATTGAGAAGAACTGTCCTTTCTCATATTAAAGTTGATACTGGTATGGGCAGATTAGGGCTTCAGCCAACAGCCGAAAGTGTTGAAATCATCAAGCAGATTGCAGAGCTTCCCAATATTAAAATTGACGGTATGTTCACTCACTTTGCCTGTGCAGATTCAAAAGATAAAGAGTCCGTTAATAAGCAGATTGAAATTTTCACTTCTTTTGTTAATTCCGTTAAAAATGCAGGGGTAAATATTCCTCTTGTTCATTGTTATAATTCAGCAGGTATTATAGAATTTGACAAGCCTCTTTTTGATATGGTTCGTTGCGGAATCATCGCCTACGGACTTTACCCGTCCGAAGAGGTTAATAAAGACTCCATAAAGCTCACACCTGTTATGAGCATCAAGAGCCGTATTTCATTTGTAAAGAAAGTCAGCAAGGGCTTCACTGTCAGCTACGGCTCAACATTTGTTGCAGATAAAGATATGGAAATCGCAACAATTCCCGTTGGCTATGCAGACGGCTACCCGAGGCTTCTTTCAAATAAGGGCAGGGTAATCATCAACGGCAGATATGCCAATATAATAGGAAGAGTGTGCATGGACCAGTTTATGGTTGATGTTACAGGCTTTGGCGCAAAGAGGGGAGATACGGTTATCCTTATGGGCACAGACGGCGAAAATACCGTTTCAGCAGAGGAAATCGGCGATATTTCAGGCAGATTCAATTATGAGCTTATCTGCGACATCAATAAAAGAGTGCCAAGAGTTTATATTCAGAATGGCAAGGTCGTTTCAGTTGTTGCCGCTCTTGTGTGAAAAATAGCGGACATTTTTCTCTTTTGTAAAAATACTCGCTTTAATCAAATAAAATTGATATAATTATAATGAAAAGATATTTGATTTTAGTAAAATCTACCTAAAAAAAGTGCTTATTTTTTAAGGGTATCCCCCTTTTTTCGGTTGACTTTTCTCTTTTTAAATGTTACCATAGTATCGTATAGATAAATGAAAATGGTATTGCCATATCTTTATCTTAATTTTATAAGGAGGAACGATTATGCGATTAAAGAAAGTTCTCAGTGTTATTTTAGCATTGTCTATGGTTCTCACGATGGCTCCGTTGGCAACTTTCGGCTTCTCTGCAAGCGCTGTTTCAATCGGCGATGAAGATACTGACCGAAATTTGCTTCATAACGATGAGCTTATCAGACCGAACGCTACCGTTGAAGTATCGCCCGTTACAAGGGTTGCCTACTCAACATCAGAGCTTAACAGGCAGGTAGCTTCAGGTAATAGCGGTGTTATTGTAGCAGCAACTCCCTCAGGTATTGCAAAGAACAATTACACCTTTGCAGATGCCCTCTATGCAGGTGAAACACCTGTAAGCACAACCATCAAATTTGCACCTGGTGCAGATGTTGATGCTTCAAGTATCTCAATTTCATGCAGCAACTCTTCAGTTATTCTTGAAGGTCCCACATCACCCTCAGCTGGTGTGTATGTATGGACTGTTAAGGATGGCGCAACAGCCGCTGTTGGTGAGGTTCTTAAATTCTCCGTTTCATACAAATATTCCTACAACGATGAAACAACAGGCAAAACATATAATAGCGGTAAGGTATTCACAACAACTGGTTATTCATATGTTGAGTCAATTCTTTCACCTGCTGGTATTTTCTCACACCGTCGAGTTTACATCAGCTATGTTGTAGCTTCAAAGAATGTTAACAGATCATATGTTGCTTCTTACCTCCTCGGTTCAGGCGTTTATGCAACAAGTAATGTTCATGATGCTTTTGACCCCAATACTGGTGCAGGATTAGAGGGTACAACATTTGGTAATATGCTGTATAACTCAACATCGGGTACAGGTAAGATTGTAAACTCTGGCTTTAAGGCAGATAACAACAGACCTACATCTGTAGTTTATTTTGATACTGACAGAGGCACTACTCTTGCAGCTCAGAATCTTCGTTTTGCATCATTTATGCCTCAGCAGGTAGCTAACGATGACGATGAGGATCAGCATACAACACTCAAGCTTGATGAAATCCGTGATGTTACTGGCAATGTTCAGACATTTAAGGATGGCGAAGCAGAAGGCTGGAGCATCTCAGGCAACACAGCAGACCTTGGCGTAACCAAAACAGCTGAAGCAAGCAAAGGCGTTGAAACAGTTGGTCCTTTCTTCACAATTCCTTTCAACGGAACAGGTCCTGCTGCTGATTCAGGTATTTACACAGTTGCTCTTAACTTCCAGACTCCCGGTTACTGGGGCGGTGTTTATACAAGACATTCACACACTCTTACAATCTATAAGGTTAATAAGGGTGCTCTTCGTCAGAAGCTCCTTGCAGTTGTAAACAATGAGCCTGCTGGTCCCCATATTACAGACAGCTATTCAGGCAAGGGTTACAATCCTCAGGAATGGTACTATTCAGAGGGTTGGTCAGAGTATGCAACAGCATACGCTGAAGCTCAGAAGATAGTAAATAAACCCAATGCAACAGCTGGCGAAATCGCAACAGCAACAAATACTCTTGATTCAGCTTACAGCAGACTTGTTCTTGCTCCCGCTGATTACGACACAATTGATTTCTATTATAATTATGCACAGAGCCTTGACTCTTCAATCTATGACCCATCAACATGGGCAGCACTTGAAAAGGCACTTGCAAAGTATGACACAGGCTACAGTGCTCTTTATCAGCCAAAGCTTGATGTTATCTGCGATGAAATTAGAACAGCTCTTGATGATCTTAAATTTGCAGACGCTGACTACACAAAGGTTGACGAAAAGGTTGACATCATCAATGGCATTATGCAGGATATCCTCTATGACTATGACCTCACTCCCGATGAGTTCTACACAAACTGGAATGTAGTAACAACAGTACTTGATAACTGCGGTTATTATTACGATACAGATTCAGAGGCATATGTTCTTGACCCTGCAAGAACAAAGAAAAAGTCAGAACAGCCCACAGTTGACGGTTATCCCCTCAATCTTCAGACAGCTATTGATAAGCTCACAAAGAGAGGCGCAGATTACACCGAAACACGCGCAGCTTTCTCAGCTTATTCTTCATTCAAATCAACAACAGCTCCTTATATCACATCTGAAACACTTGCTCCTATTGAGGAAGCATATCAGAATCTTTACGCACTGTATTCACCTGCACTTACAATCGACCGTCAGCGTGATATCGATGCAGCAGTAGATGCTCTTAACGAAGCACTTAACAATTATGAATACAGACCTGCCGATTACACAGCAGCAGATGCAGCAAAGGTAAGCTATAATTCACTTGACAGAAGCATTTATTCAGACCTTTCAACTGTTGATTCATTGTATCAGGAACTTCTCGGCACATACGGTCTTGATGCCAGAAGTCAGTCAAAGATTGATTCAGCCACCAATAAGCTTAACATAGCTATCGAAAAGCTTCAGAAGAAGCCCGCTGACTACGCAAAGGTTGACAGCGCAATTTTAGCCGCAAATGCAGAAAGCACAAGGGTTACAAATGAATACGGCTACGGTCCTGAAACATTCTATAAGAACTGGGATGCAGTTACAACAGCAATTAACAGCGTTGTAAGAGGCCTTGATATTACTCATCAGGCTCAGGTTGACGGCTTCGCAACAGCTATCAACGATGCAGTTGTAAATCTTACTGAGAGAGAGGCTGACTACACAGCTCTTAACAAGACAGTTGCAGAGGCTAACAAATATTTTGAAGACTCTGTTTCAGCTCTTTACACAGAAGAATCAATCAGTACTCTCTTCGACGCAGTATCAGCAGTTGATTACGGCAAAAAGATTAGCCAGCAGGCAGATGTTGACGCATTTGACAAAGCAATCAACGATGCAATTATACACCTTGAATTTAAAAAGGCAGATTACACAAATGTAGAAAGTGCAATCACAAACGCTAATAAGGCAAAGAATAAGAGCACAACATTCGCAGCTGCTCATAACGGAGTACCTTATTACACTGCTGATTCAATAGCAAAGCTTAACGAAAAGATTGACGCAGTTGTATATGAGCTTCCAATTTCAGAGCAGAGAACTGTTGACAATTACGCATCAGCAATCAATGCAGCAGTTACAGCTCTTGTTGTCGGCCCAGCTGATTACACAGCAGTTGAAGCTGCAAAGGCAGCTATCCCCGCTGACCTCAGCATTTACACAGATGTTTCTAAGGTTACACTTACATCTGCTCTTTCATATAACCCCAACCTTAAAGCAGATAAGCAGTCTCAGGTTGATGGTTTTGCAACAGCAATTTACGAAGGCATCGTAGCTCTCAGAATGAAAGACATCGATGTATCAGCTTACATGGCAGCAAAGAAGACAATTCCTGCAAACATCACAGCTTATACAGACGAATCTGTAGCCGCTGTTAACAATCAGGTTGCAGCTATTGATTCATTCCTTGCAACTAACCCCGATGCTTCAAAGCAGGGCGAGCTTGATACAATGGTAGCAGATCTTGTTGGAAAGATTGCCGCTCTTGAACTCAAACCCGTAGCAGCAGATTACTCAGCAGTTGAATCTGCAAAGGCTGCTGCAAATGCAAAGCTTAACTCAAGCGATGCAGATAATTACACAGACGAAACCAAAAAAGCTGTTACAGACGCAATCGACGCAGTTGTTTATGACCTCACAGAGGATAAGCAGGCTCAGGTTGACGCAATGGCAAAGGCAATTAACGATGCAGTTGCAGCTCTTACATACAAACCTCTTGACACTTCAGCTCTTGATGAAGCAAAAGATAAGTTTGACGAACTTGATAAAGACCTCTATGACGAGGATGTAATCAAGGCTATTGAAGATAAGATTGCAGAGGCAGAAGAAATTGCAAATAAAGATGATGCAAGCATTAAAGATCAGGATGCACTTGATAAACTCATTGACGAAATCAACGATGCACTTGCAGATCCTGAAAAGAAGCTTGCAGATTATAGCGCAGTTGATAAAGCACTTGAAGAAGTTTATGCACTTGCAGTTAATAAAGACCTTTACAAAGATTTCAGCGCAGTTGAGGCAGCAATTGCCGCAGTTGTAAGAGATCTCACAATTGATAAGCAGGCAGATGTTGACAAAATGGCAAAGGCTATTAACGATGCAATCGGTGATCTCAAATTCAAAGATATTGACACAGCCGCTTACCTTGCAGCAAAGGGCACAATTCCCGCTGACCTTTCAATCTACACAGCAGAAACTGTTAAGCCGGTTGAAGATAAGGTTAATGCAATTGAAGAGTTCCTTAGCGCAGGTGTTGACATCAGAAATCAGGCAGAGCTTGACGAAATGGTAGCAGAGCTCAAAGTTAAAATTGATGAGCTTGCAAAGATTCCTGCTGATTACTCAGAACTCAAGAAGGCTCTTGCAGACTTTGAAAGTCTTAACGAAGATGATTACTCAAACTTCTCAGAGAAGAAGGCTGTTTATACATCAGCAAAAGAGTGGATGGAAGAGGACACAGTTGACATCGACAAGCAGTCAGAGGTTGACGAGTGGACTAAGGCAGTCAGAGATGCTATCGCTGGTCTTGAAGAGGCAGTTGCACCTGCATACTTCGGTGTAAAAGAAGGCAGCACAGCTATCATCAATGACGGCACAAACTTCATCACAGGTCTTAAGACAGCTCTTACTCTTAAAGAGCTCAAGGAACAGTTCCTTGATTATGACGGAGTTGAGGTTACATTCACAAAGGCAAGCAGATCAGCAAAATATTACGGTACAGGCTCAACAATCAAGGTAACATATCCTGACGGAAAAGTTGAAACATACACAATCGTTATCTATGGCGACCTTGACGGAAACGGTATCGTTGATGTAACTGATACAGCAACAGCTCAGCTTGCAGCAGTTGGTTCACCTCTCACAGCAGCTCAGAGATTTGCAGGCAATGTTGACGGCGTAGCCCGTGTAACAGAAAGCGATGCAGTTGTTATCTCAGCCGCCGCCGCAGGTAAGGTAATCAATCAGGTTGACCCCACACTCTAATAAAACAAACAACATATCCCCTGCATCATGCAGGGGATAACGCAGGCTTTAAACCATTCTAAGAAATGGTTAAAGATAAATAATATTTATAGGAGGATTTTCTATGACCAAGAAAGTATTGAGTGTAGTTCTTGCACTTATTCTTGTGTTTGGTATCGGCTCAATTGCAGCTTCAGCCGCTACTTCCGCAGCTGACCTCAAGGCTCTTGTTGACCAGCTCCCCACAAGATATAATGCATACTTCTACAACGACGAAACAGAAGCAGTAATTCTCAAGGCATTAGATGCAGCAGATGCAGCACTTGCATCAGGCAATCAGAGCGATATTGATGCAGCTTATGCTCTTTGCGAAGAAGCTTTTGACACAGCTTACACATGGGAAGCAACCATCAATCCTTTCACAGAAGAGGATCAGGATGTCAACGTTAACCGTGATGAATCAAAGGCAGTTGCAGACATTTATTATTCAACAGATGTTGAAGGCGACGAGCTTCAGCCTGGTGATGAATTCACAGTAACATTCTCACTTAAAACAAACTTCTACCTTCAGGTTATGGCATCAGGTTTTGTTTATGACCGTACAAAGTTTGAATATGTACCTGATTCACTTAAATCATCTGATGCAATCAAAGGCAAGCTTGTTCTTCATCCCCTCTTCCCTTATGACAGATGGGAATACGGCTACGGCTTTGATGGAGTAGATCTCCCTGCAGACAAAATCAACCCCAAGAGATATTCAGAAACATGGGATCCCAATCTCTTTGAGCAGTATGCATTCTTTGAGGCAGCATACGGTATCGATGCTACAGCATCTCAGTTCCCAATCTTTGATGAGCCCACACCTATTTACTCATTAAAGCTCAGAGTTAAGGATGACGCTACTGTTGGCGAAAGCGGTAAGATTTTCGGTAATATGGATGTCAGCGCAACAAAGCAGAACTGGCTCATCGGTTTGTATGAGTATCCCCTTATTGAGTTCCACAGAGCTTATGGTCAGAACATTCATGAGCTTGTTGCAGAACCCGATGGCATTATAAAAGAAACATGGGCAGTTACAGACTTTGACGCATATTGCGGTCAGACAATCAACTTCCACGGCAATATGGATTTCAAGATCGTTGCTCCTGGTGATGTTGATTATTCAGCACTTGAGGCAGCTATCGCAGAGAAGGATTCATTCGATAGCTACGCATACACAGAAGAAACATGGGCAGCATATGAAGCAGCTGTTCAGGCTGGTCAGGACAAGGGACTTAAAGCAAAATCACAGGAAACTGTTGATTCTTATACAAAGGCTATCACAGATGCTCGTGATGCACTTGAACCCTTTGTTCAGGATAGTGAAATCATTAACATCAAGGCTATTTCTGAGCCCGCTATCAACACAAATGTTAAGCTTGAAGTTCTCGTTTCAAAGCCAGTTGAGAAGCTTCGTTTTGCAGATTCTGACGGAAATTCATTAACATACTTCAATGGCTATTCTCGTGTTGAAAGCATCGTTAATAACGACGACGGTACACAGACATGGGTTGTTACAACACTTCTCAAGAAGTATGTTGAGTATTATGATGTATATATCAGAGATGCAAAAATCTGGTCTACAAAGTCTTATAAGTACAGACTTGCTGACGTTCTTGGTACAAACGGCACTATCTTCTCAGCAAAGATCGTTGATAACACTGAGAAGGGCGGATTTGATACAGACGGAAGAATCGCATACGGTCGTCATGACATCGTTGTAGAAACAGGCAACGGCGTTTCTAAGATTCAGGTAGCATACCTTGGCACAACAGCAACATTTGCTTCATATAACGCAACAATCGAAAGATGCGGTGATTACTCAGTATGGACAATCAACCTTAACTTTGCTAAGGTTGCAGAAGGTCTCACATATGACTTCTATTCACGTACTGCAAAGACATCATTCGCTAAATCTGATGTAACAGCAGTTGTTGATGTTCTCCACTAATCACTAATTATGGGTCGCTCTGCGAAAGCAGAGCGGGTTTTTTGTATTTTTATAAATTTTTGTTGATTTTTATCGTGTTTACCTGTATAATAAATACATACTTTACTCCATTTTGAATGGTTAAAGAAAAAATTTTAGGAGGATATTTTCATGTTAAAAAAAGTATTGAGTGTAGTTCTTGCACTTATACTTGTTTTGGGCGTGTGCTCACTTGCAGTTTCTGCACATTCAGCAGCAGATCTTGAGAGCCTTGTTGAAAGACTTCCCAGCAGGTATAATGCTTATTTCTACAACGATGCCACATCAGAGTTAATTTACCGTGCTTTAGACACAGCAGAGGCAGCTCTCAAATCTGGTTCACAGAGCGATATTGATGCCGCATATGCTTTATGTCAGGAGGCTTTTGACACTGCATATAAGTCAGAGTCATGGTATAATGAGCACCTTGGTGAATCCAACACTGTTTGTGTAAACCGTGATGAATCAAAAGCTGTTGCAGACTTTTATTTCAGCACAAATGTTGAGGGCGACAAGCTCAAACCCGGCGATACATTCGAGCTTACATTCTCTCTCAAAACAAACTTCTATCTCCATGTTATGTACACAGGCTTTATTTATGACTGGACTAAGTTTGAGTATGTTGACGGTTCAATCGTTATCGGTCCCGAGCTTCAGGGCAAGCTGAACATCAACCCCTATACTCCTATGGCAAGATGGGAATATGGTCTTGGAAGCACAGACATCCCTGTTGAGCAGATTGACAAAACAAGATACCCTGAAAACTGGGATTGCCACTTCTTTGATAAGTACACTCTCTTTGAGGCTATTTTCGGTCTTAATGTTTATGCAGAGGATTATCTTCTTCCCCTTGAGCCAATCGACATCTACACTTTAACATTCAAAGTTAAGGAAGATGCAACAATTGGTGAAATCGGTAAGTTCTTCGGTAACTACGACATCTGCGCTACTGACGAAAACTACCTTTTAGGCGCATATGACTATCCTGTAATTGAGTTCCACAGAGGCTACGGTCCCAAGCCCTTTGAGAAAGAAGCTTGCACAGGTGGTATCGTTAAGGATGCTTACAAGTGCAACGATGCTAAGTCATATTGTAGCCAGACAGTAAACTTCAATAATGAGGTTAACTTCACTATCGTTAAGAACGATAAGCTTGATTTCTCTGCACTTGATGCAGCTATCGCAGAGAAGGATACACTCGACAGCCTTGAATACACTGAGGAAACATGGGCAGCATATGAAGCAGCCGTTGCAGATGGTCAGAATGGCTATAATGCAGAAACTCAGGCAGAGGTTGACGCATGCACAAAGGCTATTGAGGATGCAAAAGCAGCTCTTGTTTCAACACAGCAGAAGAGCGAAATCATCAGCATCACTCCTGTTACAGATCCTATGATCGGTGCAGATAATGAGCTTGAAGTTCTCGTTTCAAAGCCTGTTGATAAGCTTCGTTTTGTTGATTCAACTGGTGCATCACTTACTTATTATCCTTCATATGGTTCTGTTAAGAGTGTTGTAACAAACGATGACGGCACACAGACATGGCGTCTTACAACAAAGCTTCGTCGTGAAGTTGAAAACTTTGAAGTTTACACAAAGACAGGCAGAGTTTGGGCTACAGAAGTGTTCAAGTTCACTCTTAAAGATACAACTCCCAAGGATGACACAATCATTTCATGCAAGATTGAAGATTCAACAGAAGCAGGCGGATATGACACAGACAATAGGATCAAATATGGTCGCCATAATCTTGTTGTTGAAGCAGGCAAGTCTATTACTAAGATTCAGGTTGCATACCTCGGCACAACAGCAACATACACAGCAAGCAATGCAACTGTTGAGAAGCTTGATGACCGTTCGGTTTGGACAATCAACTTCAACTTCCCCAAGGTTGGCACTGGTGTAAACTATGATTTCTATTCACGCACAGCAAAAACATCATTCGCTAAGTCAGATGTATCAGCAGTTCTTGATATAGTTTACTAATCAATAAAACGAAAGTCGCTCCTATGGGGCGGCTTTTGCTTTTTTATGCTTATTTTTCATTGATTTTCGGCAAAAAAGCCTTTATAATTACCCTTGGAGGGATAACAATGACCAAAAATTATTTTAAAAAAGGCTTGCGTTTAAGAAACAGCTTCGTTGCAGGGGTGTCATTCCTTGATTACGGCGATAAAATCAAAGTGGTTGTCCGTGTCAAAAGTCCCGTTTTTGATGCAAAGCTCCACTGCTTCGGCACAACTTATATTGATGCTTTCAATGACGAAGAGCCATATGATAGAAAAAGCCATGTGTTTTATGTGAATAAAACCGATTTTGATAACGATTTGTGTCCGCTGATGACATTCAATATCCTCAGACCAAAATTCTGCCTTTGCAATGTGGCGGTGGATTGCACAAACCCCACTTTTGCTATCGAAAAAGAGCTTATTAAAGATTATGATAACGGGCTTACCGAGGAATCAAGAGAAACCGAGGAACTTGCCGAGGGCGTTACATACCACCATATTTTGTATAAGGATAAAAACGGTGCGCCTGTCCACGCATTCCTCACGGATGTTGACACCGCCAAAGCTGAAATCTATATCGGCACGCCTAATGATGGCTACGAAAGCGTTGGTGTCCGTGCCACAATCCCCGATATGATAACCTCCGCCACCCAAAACGGCAAGGATGTTATCACCGCTGTCAATGCGGATTTCTTTGATATTTTCGGCGATTTTCACCCGTCAGGTCTGTGCGTTAAAAACGGCAGGGTAGTGGCGAATGAAAACAGCACCCGCCCATTTATTGGCGTAAAAAAAGACGGCACGCACCTCCTTACCGATATTAACGAAAGCGAGGGCATTATCCCACAGCTTCAGCAGGCGGCGGCAGGCATCCAGATGGTGCTGAAAGATGGCGAAATATTCGATTATGCGCCCCTCGAGCCGTTTTCTTTTGTGAGGCATCCACGCACCTGCGCAGGTGTCAGAAAAGACGGCTCTGTGTTGATTCTCGTTGTTGACGGCAGAATCCCCGAATATTCCAACGGTGCATCCCTCGTTGACCTCGCCCGCCTTATGCAGTCCTATGGCGCAGACCGTGCGCTGAATCTTGACGGTGGCGGCTCGTCAGCGGTTTACACAAAAAAGGGGAGTGAGCATATTCTTCGCTCAAGACCTGCCGATTTATTCCGCCCTACCGCCCGCCTTATCCGAAAGGATTATAATGCCCTTTTGGTGGTTAAAAAAGACTAATTGGCAAATTCGACAAGATACAAACTTGTTGTTTAGCAATTTTCACAAAACATATTAGCAAAACGCATAAATATTTGGTTGCCAATTTGTGCAATTTGACTTGACTTTTCCTTTTTTGGTGCTATAATGTAACTGTAAGACGAAAGGAAAGGAGTGAAAATAATGAACAACGAACTTTATGAGTACGAGCACAAGCTTCTTGAAGAAGTAAGCCATTCAAAGTTTTCTTTCAAGAAAATTGTAAAGCTTCTTAAGCTCAATGCTATCGCCGGCCACTGCTGCTGAGTATCGAGCAGAGATTACTCTGCAGCTTAACCGAAACATCGTGCGTAAGCACTTTATATATTAGTCTGTCGGTTTGCTATGTGTTCGGCAGATAACTATGAAAATATCCTCTATAAAAGATCCGCACTTTTCTTACGAATTGTGCGGATTTTTGCATTTCGTAAGTTGTCATTGCGAGACTTCATAGAAGCCGTGGCAATCTATACTTAAATATTGCACAAAACTATCTGATTTGCGCACTAAAAAAGCTCCCTTGTGTAAAGGAAGCTGGATTTTTGCTGTGCAAAAAGACTGAGGGATTGTCTTCTAACTGTTTGCAGAAGACTTTCAAATTTGTAATATGTTTTGAATTATGATTGTAGTACCTCGTAACAACTAAAACTTTACGATACTATGCGGCATCTTATTTCGCCATGCTTCTTTTTCTTCCTTGAAGGGCGTCAGCCCATCTGCGTTGTCAGCCTTGCCTGACAAAATCATATTTGCATCCTATATAAACTTTTAACTGTTACAAGGTAGTAGGGGATGGCGTCCTCGACATCCCGTTCTGATAGTTATCACAAATGTAAATTTGAACGAAAAATATCGGTACTGTCATTGCGAGCGAAGCGTGGCAATCCATTCTTATGGCACGCACCGAGCCTTACCGTCGCCCCCTTGACAGAGGGGTAGAATTTTAAGTAATAAGTCATAGTGAGAAAGCGAAAGGTATCATTGCGAGCAGAAAAGGTTGAAATAATTATTTATATTTTGTATAATGAAATTGTAATATGAATTGGGGGCGTTGTGATATGCTAGAATCACTGATAACTGCAATTGGTTTTTCTGTTATAATGTTTTTTGTAGTTAAACATGTTAAAAAAGATTTAAGAGATAAAACAGATCTTGAGTTAAAGCGGATAAATACAGAATACGAAAATGAAAAAAACAAGTTACAAGAAAAGTACGATGAATCATTATCATCGTTAAATTCAAAAATTGATACAATAATTCAGAATCATATTGGACAAGATGAAAAAGCTATGCCAACTGGTAAAACCAATATTGAACAGTTGGAAGACATAATAAAACAACAAAAACTTTTTATTTTAAATATGAAAAGTAATTTAACCGCTGCTCCCTTTTTAGCTGGTATTGTTGCAGATATTGAAACATATGGATATGAAAAAATTGCAGGTTATCTTGATTGGGGAGCAGATCAAAAAAGATTAAAAAAAGTACAAGACATTAGAGAGATTAGAAAAACTGCAAAAGAGCAAATTGAAATAGCTAAAGAAGCACAGTATCAGCTTGAATATTTATTTCAATTGTATCCTTCTTTAGAAGAGGTGATTGAGTGTGATTTTTCTGAATTGCCCCAGATCGAATTAGAAGATTTAAAAGATAGGGATAAAACGAGAGATTATTTGTCTAAAGAGGAATGGGAAACTTTATCTGTTTCTCAAAGAAATCAACTTGCACTAGATAGGTATTTAGGGTCGCATTTAAAAACTAAATGGCAAATAGGTAGGGATTATGAGAATTATATTGGATATTTATATAGCAAAAATGGATATGATGTTGAATACTTTGGCTCTTATATGGGTGTTGAGGATTTAGGCAGAGATCTGATAGCTAAAAAAGGAGATAAAGTACATATTATTCAATGTAAATACTGGAGTTCCAAAAAAGTTATAAGAGAAAAACATATAAATCAATTATATGGAACAGTTATTAGTTATTGTATAGAGAATAGTATTCCAAAAGAAAATGTAACTGGCGTATTAACTACAAATATTGAATTGTCGGATATGGCAAAAAAGATGGCAAATTATCTTGGTATAAAATATAGAGAGCATATTGAAAAAGGAGATTATCCTTGTATTAAATGTAATGTGAATTATGATTCATTTGGAATTAAGACAAAAATATATCATTTGCCATTCGATCCCAAATATGATGTTACTAAGATCACAAAAGCCGAAGAATGTTTTGCATTTACTGTAGAAGAAGCTGAGAAAAAAGGCTTTAGGAGAACATACAAATGGTTTGGTAGTTGATTTTATTTAATGTACCAGATAAACACAAAACCACCCTCCGTTTGGAGAGTGGTTTTTCATTTTGTATATTTCAATCAATAAATAAGTCCTTTAAGGAATTCAACTGCGCCGAGGATGTCCTTTGCAGGGTCGTCGCCAACTTCTCTCTCAATTGTAAGGAAGCCTTTGTAGCCAATTTCATCAAGAGCCTCAAGATACTCTTTGAAAGGAACACTGCCTGTGCCGAGGGGAACCTCTGTGAATGATGGACCGTCAACTGTGTGCTCACCGAGCTTCAGCTCATTCTCTGCGCCGGGCATACCATAAACAAGGTCGGGATGGCGGTAATAATTCTGAACGCCGTCCTTTGCGTGGGTGTGAACAATGTAATCCTTAAGGTTGTGAACAGCCTTAACAGGGTCATCACCTGTTACCATAACGAGGTTTGCAGGGTCAAGGTTAACGCCAACGCCTGTTGAGCCAAGCTCATCAAGGAATCCCTTTAATGTAAGTGATGTTTCGGGACCCGTTTCAATTGCAAAGTGAGCGTCAATGCTGTCTGCATAACGGCTCAGCTCAAAGCAAGCCTCCTGCATGAGCTTGTAGCGGTCAGAGTTCTTATCCTCGGGAACAACGCCGATGTGAGTTGTAACAATGTCTGTGCCAAGCTCTTTTGCAAGGTCAAGGATTCTCTTTGACTTCTCAACCTTAAATGCGTTCTGGTCGGGGTGAACGAATCCGCCGCCGCCAAGGTCGCCGCAAAGTGCAGAGATTACAAGACCGTTGTCTGCAACAAGATTTCTAAATTCAGCTCTCTTACTGCCTGTAAGATTTTCGGGAGCCATATCGCCCCTTGAAGCGTAAACCTGAATGCCCTGTGCGCCGATTTCAGCAGCCTTTTTAACTGCTTCGGGGATAGGCAGACGGAAGCTGTCAACTATAACACCAATTGGAAATTTATACATAATTATTTCTCCTTTTTTATAATTCAAGAGCCTTTACAAGCTCATTTGCAATAAGCTGATGACCTGCGTGTGTGGGGTGAACGCCGTCAATAAGCCACCATCCTGAGGGAGCTTTTTCAAGAGCTTCATCAAGCTTTGCCTGAAGTGGAACAAAAACAAGGTTGTATTTCTCTGCAACCTCTTTTGCAACCTTTGCTCGGGCAAAAACGCCCTCTCTGAACTGCTCAATCTTTTCGTGAGTTGCAGTGCCGTCAAGCACGAATGGCTCAAGAACAGCAATAACTGTGTCCTTGTTAGCGGCAAGCACATCCTCAATAAACATTGATAAAAGCTGTTCGTATCTCTCAACGCTGTAGCCACTGCCTGAGCCATCGCCCTGAAGTGGGTGCCATACATCGTTAACACCGATAAGAATTGAAACATAATCGGGGTGGTGATTGAGAGTATCGTTTGTGATTCTGCCGTACATCTGAGCTACTTTATCTCCGCTGACACCACGGTTAATGAATGTGAATCCCTCAGGGTATCTGAAGCTAAGGTCAGATGCAACAATATCGGGGTATCCGTAACCGAGATCCCAGTCATTTTCACGGCTTCTGCCAGAGTCTGTTATGGAGTCGCCCTGAAATACAAATTTTTTCATACTATGAACCTCCTGATTCTTTGCCAAAATGACAATCTGCAATTTTTATTATACTTGCTGTTGCACAAAAATACAAGACAAAAACCCAATTTATTTACATAAAATAACAAATTATTTACAAAAGTTTTTTGCTTTATGACTAATAAAATACTTGAAAAAATCTCTGTAAGGTATTATTATATTATATACAGTGAATTATTGTGTGTAATTGTCTTTAAATATACTGAGGAGTTTATATATATGGTATTTTCCAGCTTATTCTTTCTTTTTGTTTTTCTGCCCATTACTTTGATTGCGCAGCACTTTGCGGCAGATATTAAATTAAAAAATATAATCATTCTTGCGGCATCACTTTTCTTCTATGCGTGGGGTGAACCGAAATGGATAATCGTTATGATTCTGGTTTCCCTTGTGGATTATGGCGCAGGCATACTTATTGACAGAAACAGGAACACCCCGACTGCCAAATGGGCGGTTGCAGGTGCAAGCGTGCTGACCCTCGGTGCACTTATTATCTTTAAATATCTCAACTTCTTCACAGGTAATATTGATTCCCTTTTCGGCACAGAAATCCAAACAAATATCTCACTTCCAATCGGTATTTCTTTCTACACATTTCAGGCTCTCTCTTATGTTGTGGATGTTTACCGTGGGGATGTTAAATGTCAGAAAAGCTACTATAAGCTCCTGCTTTATGTAAGTATGTTCCCTCAGCTGATTGCAGGACCAATTGTCCGCTACAGCGATATTGAAAAAGAAATCAACAAGCGTAAAATTACATACAGAAGCATTTCAACAGGCATAACCCGCTTTGTTATCGGTCTTTTCAAAAAGGCATTCTTTGCAAATATGCTTGGTGAAATCGCCACAACCTACCTTGACGGCAACCTTTCCAAAACATCGCTCGTTCAGGCTTGGATTGGCATTATCGCTTATTTCTTCCAGATTTACTTCGACTTCTCAGGCTATTCAGATATGGCGATCGGTCTTGGCAAGATGATGGGCTTCTCGTTCCCCGAAAACTTCCGTTACCCCTACATATCAAAGTCGGTTACAGAGTTCTGGCGTCGCTGGCATATCACTTTAAGCTCGTTCTTCCGTGATTATGTTTATATTCCACTTGGCGGTAACCGCAAAAATCACATTTTCAACCTCCTTGTTGTATGGGTTCTCACAGGCTTCTGGCACGGCGCAAGCTGGAACTTTATGCTGTGGGGCTTCTATTACTTCGTTCTTCTCGTCCTTGAAAAGAAAGTTTATGGCGAAAAGATTGCAAAATTGCCATCTGTCGTTCAGCATATTTACACAATCTTTGCCGTTCTCATCGGCTGGATATTCTTCTACTTTGAGGATATGTCAAAGGTCGGAAAGCTCTTTGCTTCGCTGGTAGGTGCTCACGGCTTTGCCGCCGCAGGGGACGGAGTTATGTTCAAAAACAGAATTCTCCTGTTTGTTGTTGCAATAATTGCCGTTACTCCTCTTGCAAGCATCCTTTCAAAGAAGCTTAAAAAGTTTGCAAAGAGATATAAGCACGGCAAAGAAATAGTTCAGATATTTACCATAGTCTTTCAGGTGGCAGTGCTGTTCATCAGCGTTTGCTGTCTTGTTGGCTCAACATACAACCCATTCCTGTATTTCAGATTCTAAGGGTTCCCACTAAATAATAAAGAAGGTGCAAAGATGACCAACGAAAGAAATCCGTATGATATAGATAACGAAGAGTACAGAGCTCTTTTTAAAAGAATAGAAGACGGCGGAAAGCGTTTTGCGCAGGATGCAGAGCGTGAGCAGAATATAAAAAGAGAATATGTTGAAGATCAGGACGAGCTTGATTTTCTTGATGATACAGCTCCCGACCCTGTCAGAAGCACAAGAAGTATGCCCGATAATGGCAGAGCTCCTCAGCACGCTAAGAAAAAGCCGAATCATACCAATAAAAATGCAAAGTCAGGCGGTATGTTCCCCGATTTTGGCGCAGTTGCAGAAAGTGCAAAAAATCTTTTTAAAAAGGATGCCGGTAAAGGCGAAAAAATGACCGCTCCATCAGATGGAAAAAAGGCATCATCAGCGGGTGCAGCCAAAACCGCACCCAACGGCAAAAAGAAAGTTTCGCTTCTTAAAAAGCTTTATAAATCATCTGTTGTTACTTTTGCCGCTTGCCTTGTGCTTTTTGGCTTTATCAGTGCGGTGGATAAAAACAAGACCGTTTCTGAGGAGGAAAACCGTGCCCTTGCAGAGAAGCCAAAGTTCAGCTTTTCTTCACTTTTCAGCGGTAAATATACAGTTGAATTTGAAAATTTCTATTCAGATAATTTCCCTGCAAGAAGCTTTTTCATTTCCTGCAACAATAAAATCAGCGATGTTTTCACAAGATTTTCAGCAGGCGATGACGGCGAGGTTATGATTTCCACCGAAAAGAAAGATGAAGACTTTATCGGTGAGGGTGTTGACCTTTTGGGCGATAAGAAAAAGCAGGGTATGAAAGAAAACACTGCCGCAGTTACCCCCGATAGTGAAGCGTCAATTCAGGGCTCAATCCTTATTGCAGGCAACCGTGCCCTTGAAATTTATTATCACAGCGATGAAAATGCAAAGAATTATGCCTCTATCATCAGCAAAACCGCAAAGGCAATGCCTGAGGGTGTTAAGTTCTATTCAATGCTTTGCCCCACAGCCATTGAGTTTTACGGCACAGCGCAGTATCGTGAGGGTGTTCACTCTCAGCGTGATTCTATTCAGAAAATCTATTCAATGTATGACCCTGCGGTTATCACTGTTGACGCATATTCAAACCTTGTTGATAAGGTAACAGATTACATCTATTTCCGCACCGACCATCACTGGACGGCAAGGGGAGCGTACTGTGGCTATAAGGCATTTTGTGATGTTTCGGGCAACACCGCAACACCTCTTGAATCCTTTGCAACACATAAGCTTGACGGCTTTGTAGGCTCACTTTATAAAACTTCACAGGCATCTGTACTTAAAGAAAATCCCGATTATGTTGAGTGCTTCGATTTGTCTGTTGACGCTCAGAATATGGTTTATCCCACCAAGGATATGATTTCAACAGACGGTGTTCCAACATATGTTGTTGCCCGTGAGGTTAACGATAGCAATAAATACCTTGCCTTTATCGCAGGCGACCAGCCACTTGAAAAAATCACAACAAGCGTTAAAAACGGCAAAAAAGCACTTGTTATCAAAGAGTCTTATGGTAACGCATTTGTTCCGTTCCTTTGCAATAACTATGAAGAGGTTTATGTAACCGACCCAAGATGGATAAATATGAACCTTACCGATTTTGTTGCCACAAATGGAATCAACGATGTTATCGCTGTTAATTATATGTTCGCAATCGGCAACAAAACCTATTGCAATGCACTTAACAGCATGACTAACTGACGGGCGGGGTGGCTGAATGAAAAAAATAATTGCAATTCTTTTATCTTTGATGCTCCTGCTTTCACTCTCTTCATGCAAAGTGGCAGAGAACAGCAAAAAGGAACCGCAGGGGGAGAAAAAAGAATCTCACAGCGGAATCCTTTCAGGCTTTTTTAATGGCAAAGAGAAAGAAACAACCACCACTACCACAACTATGCCTGCCGAAGAGGTTTCTCACGTGGCAGATAAGCTTGTGCATGGCAGACTTGACTCTTTTGCTTCTTATAGCGATAAAGAAAAACAGCAGATTAAACAGCAGGTTGAAAAAGACGGATATTCCCTTGAAATTAACGATGACGGCTCAGGCACTCTTTCAAATGAAGAGGGCAGCTGGTATGTTGGCAAGGGATGGTACGATAACGATTACGCAATGGATGTTCCGCCAATAGATTTCGGCTCAATCACCATGAGCGGAGAATCTGAGGAAAATGACGGCAAGTTTTACATCTACCTTATCAGAAACGCAACTGTTTATCAGGCTGCCGATTATGTTGAAAAGCTCAAATCAGCAGGCTTCGCAGAGGATGTTGAAAGCGATATAAACACCGATGCAGGAGTTGTTTCCTATTCTGCAAGCAATAAAGACGGCAAAAAAGTTGTGCTTGGCTACTCACAATACGGCTTCACCATGAAAATCTACAAATAAATTATAAAGATTTTATAAAGATTTCGTTAAATCCTTAACTTTTGTTGAAATAGTAACTTTTTTGTGATATTATTACATAAAAGTTTTATAGAAACGAGGTAAAAAAGTGAAAGAATATTTTAAAAGAATAACAACAGGCAGCAAAAAATGGGAATTGGTTTTATGGTGGATTATCAGAATCGCCATGATAGCAGGTGCTGTTGAAGCATTCGTACACTATGATAAATATGAAGATAAAATCCGCACAATGATGATAGGCAACTTTTTCCTGACTTTCGGATGGGAAATTTTCCAGATTTTCCCTGAAAGACATATGTTCAGACATTTGCCCTCATATACTCAGAATTTCACAAGTGTTTACATATTCCTCACAGCGTTTATGGGCGCATATATCAACTTTTATTATAAAGTATGGTGGTGGGATACAACACTCCACTTCGTAAGTGGCGGACTTCTTGTATTCTGCGGATATGTTTTCATGAAAGCATATGAAAAACGAGATAATATCGAGCTTCCAATTGCCGTTGTGATTTTCGCCGCATTTTGCACATCCTTTATGTTTGGCACATTGTGGGAGTGCTGGGAATTTTCATTCGACCAGATGAATATGCACGCCGCTCAGTATGGCGACACTCAGCATTGGTCTCTTGAGTATGCACATCTCTATGGCCCCGATAAGCTCAATCACCTTATCTTCCAGCCTTGGTTTGATAAGAATATGCCCCAGTGGCAGGCAAGATTTGCACTTATGGACACTATGACAGATACAGTTGCAAATTCTCTTGGTGCAGTTATCGGTGTTGCAATCCTCAAACTCAGCCTTTTAAAGCAGGAAAAGGCACAGAAAGCACGCAAAAAGGCAAAACAGCTTGAAGAAGCAAAAGTAAAAGAAACTGTAAAATAATTCATCTCAAGGCGGCTCTTTTCAGCCGCCTTAGTTTATAGGAGGATGATATATGAAAAAAATAATATCAGTTCTTCTCATTGTGGCGATTATTCTGTCGGCATTCTCTTTCTGCGTTGTTGCAGAGAGTAATGATAAAAATAAATATAACGGCTACCCCATAGTCCTCGTTCCGGGCTATGCCTCCGCTTCCCTTTGCTATGATGAAAACGGCGAAACCCATGCTGCATGGGGGTGGGAGCTGAACGATATTCTGAAACCGCTTATTAAAAGCACACCTAAAATGGTGAAGGGCGTTACCGCAAGGAGCAAAACAGGCAGCGATTCTCTTCTTATAGAATCTGTTGGCGACCTGCTTTTGAATATCCTTGATGCAATGCGCTGTAATCCCGATGGCACAAGCGTTAAGCCTGTCCGCCCGTACCTTGTCAATGCAAAAGAAACCTGCGATAGCTTCATGAATAAAGAATACCCCGATGGCGATTACCGTGTTGAGCTTGATATGACGCAGGCTCTTGACCAGCTTGTTGGGGAAGAGAATGTTTTTTACTTTAACACCGATTTCAGAATGAGTGCCGTTGAATGTGCCAATGACCTCACAAAATACATTGATGATGTTAAGCAGTTCACAGGCAAAGATAAGGTCAATATTGTTGCTGTCAGCCATGGCGGACTTATAACAGCCACTTATCTTTCGCTTTATCTTGATAAGAATGACCTCAACAATGTGGTTATGGATGAACCTGCTCTTGCAGGCGCAGGCATTGCGGCAGATTTAATCAAAGGCGACCTTGATTTTGACGAAGAAACAATGGTTCGCTACCTTGAATATCACTCAATGTGTGAGAATGACTATAACTGGATTGTCCGTGCCCATCAGTTAGGCTTTCTTGATGACCTTTTTAAAAGAATCATTCCCCACGCAAAAGAGGGCGTTCTTTACTGGACCAGCCTTTGGGATTTTATGGCACCCGATGTTTATGAAGAGCTTAAAAAAGAAAACCTCGACCCTGTGAAGAGCGAGAGGCTTATTAAAAACAGCGATTATGTTCACTATCAGGTTATGCCAAATTACAAAAAGATTTTTGCCGATGCTAAAAACGCAGGGGTGAATGTCAATATTATCGCAGGCTGTGGCAATAGAATCCTTACAGGTGCAAATAATAATTCAGACGGAATTATCACTGTCAAATCTTCAACTGGTGCATACAGTGCGCCATTTGGCAAAAGATTTTCTTATTCTTATGTTGAATCCGCAATGAAAGAGGGGAGAGCCATTTCCCCGTCAATGGAAATCGACCTTACAGACGGCTATCTGCCCGAAAACACATGGCTTGTTAACGGACTTTTCCACGGTATGGAGTTCTGGGATATGTATTCGAGAACGCTCCTTTTCAAGCTTCTCCTTGCGGAAGAGCCTATAGATGTTCACACATTTAAGGAGTATCCGCAGTTTAAAGATACAACCAGCCCCACACAGGATGTTTTCGTTCAGTTTAATAAAAGCAGTGCTGGGTTTATTTCTCCACAGGATGACAGCATTACAATCACCAATTGTTCACTGAGCAGAACGGCATACATTCTTTCCGTTAAGTCAAAAGGTGTCAGCCTTGATTTTGACATCGGCAGGCTCTACGCACTGCACCCCAACGAAACAATCACAGTGCCTGTCAGCGGCGAAATTCCAAAGGGAATCACATACAGCCAGATTACCGTTAACTATATTATGTCGGGATCACTGACCCCCCTTTGCAGTCGCAGCCAGCTCTTCACCGCCGTCAATGGCGAGGGTGAAAAAGGGGAGAGCGAAGCAGAAGAATTTGCAGATACAGGCTTCCCCACCTCAATCAGTGGCAAAGGTGATAGCCTCACCGCACGAATAGCCAAAAAAATCGGCATAGGCGAGCTTGTAAATTTCATTGCCGATTCAGATACAAGACGCTTCTTCCGCTATGTAATTTATAAAATATAACACTTGCCAGCTCCGAAAAGGGCTGGCATTTTTCGTGTCATTGCGAAGCTCAAAGAGCCGTGGCAATCCACAATTCAAATGAATAACGAATATTGAATAATGAATAATTTCGGGCGGGACACCCGCACCCGATTTTATTTGCATCGCCCACGCCTCCACGGGGTTTATCCCCGTGCCTGCAAGGTGAATGGTATTCACAATCATCACGGCATACAAAGCGTGTCGCCCCACAAAAAAACTGTCGCATCGGTTTCCCTTCGCGACAGCTTTGTTATTTTGCTTTTCTGAACTGCATCGGTGTTTGCCCGTGCAGTTTTTTAAATTTTCTGTTGAAATGCTCAACGCTGGGGTAGCCCGATTCCTCCGCCACCGCCTCAACGGTCATATTGGTTGTCAAAAGCAAATCTTCCGCTTTTTTCATTCTGAATTTCTGCACATTTTCGCAGAATGTCAGACCCGATTTTTCCTTAATATATTTTGAAACATACTGCTTTGAAAGATAAAATTTCTCTGCCAGTGTGCTGAGCGTAACAGTGTTGAAATTATCCTTGATGTAGTCAATCATTTCAATAACTCTCGGGTCGGTGTCAACGCTGAAATTGCGCACCTTTTTTATCTGATTCACCGCCACCGTCAGCGCATTAATAGAAGATTTCATAATATCCTCGTTTATGCCAACACCCCAGTGGAAGCCGTCTGCACATTTAATGCAAAGATACGAAACCGCCTTTGATTTGGAGCTTTCTGTCAGTGCGTGCTCTTCGTAAATGTGAATGTCAAAATCCACATCAAAACATTTCTTAAATGCGTTGCTCACTGCGTCAAGTCTACCGTTGCCCTCACTTTTTACAGTGAAGCTTTTGCCTGTGGTTAGCTTGATAACCGTTTCTGCGTTGATGATGCTTGACTTCCTTGTGAATACGCTTGCAGGGCAGGTGAAAACAGGCGTGTTTTCAACATAAAGTCGCTCAAAACAGCGGTAAATCTCGCTGTTGTTTGTCATGCCGTTTTCGCTGTCAATTCTTCGTCTGATTCTTTCGCCAACCTCAGCTTTCAGCTTTGCAGGTATCTGCAAACCGAATTTCTTGCTCAGCACATAGTTTATTCCGCTTTTGCCCGAAAGTCCGTCATTTCTGATAACATCATTTTGGAAATCTCTGCCAATGTCGGTGGGGTCAATGGCAAGGCACGGCACGCTCCAGTGATTTTTTTCTTTGCCGTCAATTGATTGCCTTAGTGCATTCTGATGATTTGGCGAAAACACCGCCAAGGCAGATTCACCCGAATATGGCATCTTTTCATAAATGTGAAGCCCCGTGAAACGCTCAAAATTTTCACGGATTTTCGGAATATCAGAAAGGTCAATTTTGGGGTCAATGCCAAGGGTATAAAGATTCATTGCAAGGTTCATAAGGTCAATGTTTCCTGCCCGCTCACCAATGCCAAATAATGCGCCCTCAATCCGCTCAACCCCTGCACTCAGTGCCATTTCGGCGGCGCTTATGCCTGTGCCTCTGTCGTTAGAGGGGCGGAAGCTCAATATCACACCGTCTCTGAATTTCAGATTGTTGCTGATTTTTTTAATAATCGAGGCAAAAATGTGTGGCATGGTGAATTCTGGCACAGGCACAATGTTGAGAATGATTTTTTTTCGCCTGTTCGGCTTAAAAATTTCTGTTGCATCGTTAAAAAGTTCAATTACCTTTTCTGTCTGTGATGCTTTAAAAAATTCAACTGTGTATTGTGCCGTCAATCCGCTTGTGTTTTCCACCGCTTCGTGAGCTTTCATAAGTGATTTTTTCATTTCTTCTCTTGCAGCGTTGAAAGAGTCTTTTTCTCTTAAAAGCACAGTGCTGTGCAGATTCACAATAACTTTTTTGAATTTTTTCACCGCTTTCAGCGTTTCTTCAATGCCAGCTTTTTCAGCGTTCACATTCACCTGAATGGCTGTTTTCTCTGGCACAAGTCCCTTTGCTTCAATGGCAGAGATAAATTGTGCGTCAAGAGCATTCAGCGGACTTCCCACATTTATCTGCTTGAAGCCGATTTCTGTGAGCATCTTAAAATATTCTTCTTTTTCATATTGTGTCATTGCTTCGCCAATTGCACGGCTGCCGTTCATAAGGTCAACACTGCATAAAACAGGCGAAAAATCAATGAACCCGTTCTCTCCGTATCTGCGTGCGTTTTTCACCGTATCACCTCAATTCTGCCAGATTTTTTGTCTTTATCTTTTTGAAATGTCAATGGGTGTAACACCCTCGGTCATCTTTCTGAAAGCTTCGCTTTTAATGAGCTTAACCTCCATTTTGCTCTTGAGTGTCATATAGTTTACACCGTCATAGGGGTATTCGCTCTCGTCAGTAATCCATCCGTCTGGCAGGTAAAGTCTGCCCTTCATTCCCTTGGGGATAGCTATGCTGATAACTGCATTGTCGCCGTCCTTTTTCCACTGAACGGCAATTTTGCCCATGGGTGAATGGTGCCAGCCATCTGCAAATGTAAGATTTTCAATAAAGTTGGGGCAAATATCAACCTTTGAAATATCGTTGCTGTCGGGGTTCAGCTTGATGCCTGCAATTGCCTTAATAAACCATGCAGAAACATCGCCCCAAAAATGATGGTTCATTGAGTTGTTCTGTTCGGGATAAAAATCCTCCCAAAGTGAAGTTGCACCTCTGTTAATCCAGAAGCCGTAAGAGGGGAATGCAGGACCAACAATCATCTTGTATGCAAGGTCAGCGTAGCCGTTGTCGCTGAGCACATGGAAAAGGAATCTGCCTGCAAGAAAACCGCCGTCAAGCAGGTCATTGGAAAGATGAATAACATTCACAAGTCGCTTCACTGCAAACGGAACTTCATTCTTTTCAAATACACCAAAATAAAGTGCCATTGCAAGAGCCGTCTGAGTGTCGCTGAGTACGGTCATTTTGTTGAAATCAACAAGATTATTTCTGATAGCTGTGCGAAGCTCATCCTTTAAAGCGTATGCAAAATCGCTCTGTGCCTTTTTGCCGATTTCAGCAAAAATGAACCCTGCCATATCGCAAATTGCCATTGAAATAATTGAATCTGTAACAAGAATCGGACATTTTGGATTTCCCGAACCTCTGTTGGGGTGAAGCCAGTCCCCAAGACCGATTGCAAGAAGTCCGTTTTCATCACGCCTGTTTGAAATGTAGTTAATATATCTTAAAATTGAGTCTGCATTCTCTTTGAGAATTTCTTTGTCGCCCCTGTATTTGTATGTGAAATAGGGGAGGAATGTAAGCACGCTGTCCCACATAGGACCGTTGCCCCAGTGATAACCCCATTCAGCTGTGGGGATAACTCCCGGCAGCTGACCGTCCTCTTTCATAGCGCAACGGATGTTGTTGAGCCATTCGTGGTAGCTCTTTTCGGGGCTTAAATTCATAAGCATATGCTCCGCAGAAACAGAAGCGTCGCCTGTCCAGCCGTTCTTTTCACGGTGAGGGCAGTCTGTTGGGAAATAATAGAAATTAGCAAGGTCAGAAACTCTTGCAGCCGCCTGAATTTTGTTGATTGTTTCGTCAGAGCAGGTGAATCCGCCTTTTTCTTCTAAAGCACTGTGAGCCTCAATATATGTCAGTGCATCCTCTGTGGCTTCGCTCTCGTTAAGACCAGTAACAAGGCAGTAGCGATAGCCATGATATGTGAAATCGGGAATGAAAGATTCTTCACCACCCTTGCAGATATAAATATCTCTCTGAGCGTAAAATTCGGGGTAGAAATTATAAAATGTGAACGGGTCAACATTGCCGTCCTCGTCAAGAACCTCTGAAGTGAAAAATTCAATTCTTCTGCCTTTTTCAGCACCGCTTATTTTAAATTCAAAAACGCCTGCGGAGTTCACGCCGAAATCATAAACAAAGCCTTGGAGCTTTTCGGGCATTTCAAGCGATTTCCACTGCTCTTTTCTGTCGGGAGTGTATCTTTTAATACCGCCTTTTTTAATTGAAACCGCCTTGATTCTCTTTGACTCTTTAATGGGGTCAGCCTCGCAAAGCTTCATTTTGCCTCTTGGAACTTCGCAAAAATGAGCGTTGCCCCAACCGCTGTCGTCAAAGTCAGTGGTGTTCCAGCCGTCCTGCTCCTTTGTTGCGTCATAAAACACACCGCAGCGCAAATCGTCAAACCAAATGGGGGATTCACTTACCTTAAAGCTCTCGTCCGCTTCAAAGCTGATTTCTTCACCACTTTCATAAACACCCTCAAATTTGAGTGCAAGCTTCGGTGCAGACCTCCATGTGGCAAGGTCAAAATCCCAAATTCTGCCGCCTGGGCAATTCTGCATACCGTTGCCAAGCATAACACCAATAACATTCTTGCCCTTTTTTAGCAGGGGAGTGATGTTGTATTTATCAAAATAAATAATGTGGTCGGGGTTAGAAATATACGGCGCAAGGAAGCCCTTTGTAATATCCTTGCCGTTAATGTAAAGCTTGTAAAATCCAAGACCCGATATGGTGATTTTGGCATCAGAAATATTTTCGTTTATTTCAAACTCTTTTCTGAAAAGCGGTGCAGGAATATGTTCAGAAAATGTTGTATATTTATATGTTGCAGCAATAAATTTCTTTGAAAAGCTCATAAAAAACCTCCTAAATTCTTTTATTAAATTATAGTTTTTTTCTCAAAAAAATTCAATAAAAAATCAATAAATTTTTCACAAAAAAACACTCTAAATTTGTGTCGTTTTTTATCAAATTTCGTTGACAGTGTTTATTAACTGTGCTAAAATATTTATCCAAAATAATATAAAAAAGGGAGCATTCTGATGAAAAAGATTACAGCCGTTTTACTTTCTGCCGCAATCGCATTCACCACAACCGCCTGCAGCAGAGTTATTGTGCCTAAAAAAGCAGACGGTGGCAACACAAATGATAATTCAAAATCAATCAGCACAACCTCAACAGTGCCGTCAAGTGAAATCACTCAGCCTGAAACGACTGTATCCACAACGGCAGAAACAACCACCACAACCACAACTACGACCACAACACAGGCGAATGGCATGACCCGCAACCTTGACCAGTTTAAGGATAAAAAGCTCCTTGCCATAACCTTTGATGACGGACCTTATACCCCCGTTACCTGCTCACTTCTTGACAGGCTCGATAAATACAACGCAAGGGTAACCTTCTTCGTTCTCGGCAGCCGTCTTGACGGAAGTCAGAGCTACCGTGAAACCATGAAGCGTGCCTATGAAATGGGCAATCAGATTGCCAGCCATACATACAGCCACTCAGATCTCACATCACTTTCACAGGCGGCACTTGATGATGATGTTGCAAAGGCAAATGCCGCTGTTAAGAATGTTATCGGTGTTGAGCCAACAGCAATCCGCCCGCCCTATGGCGCAACCAACAGCGCCGTTGAAACAGCTGCAAACAAAAACATAATTATGTGGAGCATTGACTCCCTTGACTGGAAATACAGAAATGCCGACACTGTCTGCTCAAATATCTGCAATAACGCATTTGACGGCGGTATCGTTCTTCTTCACGATTTGTATCAGACATCCGTTGACGGAGCTATCAGAGCTATGGATATTTTGCAGAGCAAAGGTTACGCATTTGTAACTGTTGACGAGCTTGCACAGCTTCGTGGCGTAGAAATGAATACTAACACAAAATATTTCCAGTTTAAGCCGGAAAATTAAAAAATTCTTTATAAAAACACTTGCATTCACACATATTTTGTGATACAATATTTCGGCAAAACGCATGCGAGGTGTTTTCTGCGTGAAGTTCATTGCACAAAAAATGTGCAAGATGTGCGCATTTTAAGCCTCGCAGAGGTACTAAACTTAGGAGGAAAAAGAAATGT
Source organism: Acutalibacteraceae bacterium (assembly GCA_045598085.1). Lineage (GTDB taxonomy): Bacteria > Bacillota > Clostridia > Oscillospirales > Acutalibacteraceae > CAG-488. Next base: position 8,387 of record JAZLLI010000040.1, on the reverse strand, counting down.
CAGTAGTATCAATGAAACAGCTGCTTGAAGCAGGCGTCCATTTCGGACATCAGACAAGAAGATGGAACCCCAAGATGGTTCCCTACATCTTCACAGAGCGTAACGGAATTTATATCATCGACCTTCAGAAAACAGTTAAGAAGCTCGAAGATGCTTACATGTTCGTTCGTGATGTTGCCGCTAACGGCGACGAAGTTCTCTTTGTAGGTACAAAGAAACAGGCTCAGGATTCAGTTAAGGAAGAAGCAGTTCGCTGCGGTATGCCCTATGTTAACGCTCGTTGGCTCGGCGGTATGCTCACAAACTTCAACACAATCCAGAAGAGAATTAAGAGACTTGCTCAGCTCAAGACAATGGAATCAGACGGCACATTTGATATGCTTCCCAAGAAAGAAGTTATCAAACTCAACCTCGAGATCGAAAAGCTTGAGAAATTCATGGGCGGTATCACAGAGATGAAGAAGCAGCCCGCTGCTATGTTCATCGTTGACCCCAGAAAAGAAAGAATCGCAGTTGCAGAAGCTCACAGACTTGGTATTCCGATCATTGCTATCGTTGACACAAACTGTGATCCCGATGAAATCGACTATGTAATCCCCGGCAATGACGACGCTATCCGTGCCGTTAAACTCATTGTTGGTGCTATGGCAGACGCTGTTATCGAAGGCAGACAGGGCGAGCAGACAGCTCCCGAAGCTGAAGAAGTAGTAGAAACTGCTGAATAATTAAAACTCAAAATATTTCAGGAGGTAATAATTATGGCATTTACAGCTAAAGACGTTAAGGCTCTTCGTGAAAAGACTGGCGTTGGTATGATGAAATGTAAAGAAGCTCTCACTGCTGCTGATGGTGATATGGACAAAGCAGTTGAAATCCTTAAAGAAAAAGGACTTGCTCAGGCTCAGAAAAAGGCTACCCGTATCGCTGCAGAGGGCGTAGTTCTTGCATATTATGATGAAGCAAAAGAAGTTGCAGTTCTCGTTGAAGTTAACAGCGAAACAGACTTCGTTGCTAAGAATGAAAAATTCGTAAACTTCGTTAAGAGCATTGCTAAAACAGTTGTTGAAGCTAACCCCGCTGATGTTGAAACACTTAACAACACAAAGCTTGTTGACAGTGCTCAGACGGTTGAGGAGCTTCGTCAGGAACTCGTTCTTGCAATTGGTGAAAACATGAAGGTTCGCCGTTTCGAGAGAGTTGAGGGCAAAGTTGCTTCTTATATCCATGGCGGCGGCGCAGTTGGCGTTCTTGTTATCTTTGATACAGACGATGCAACAGCAGCTAAAGCAGAGTTCGTTGAGATGGGCAAAAACGTTGCAATGCAGGTTGCAGCTATGAGCCCTGAATATCTTGCAAAGACAGACATCTCTGATGATGAACTTGCAAAGATGAAGAACATCATCGTTGAGAGCTCACTTAATAAGCCCGATACACTTCCCAAGCCCATCCTTAATGCACTTTTCGCAAAGGCTGTTGGCGAGAAGATTTTCAGCGATGCTGATATCGCAGCTTATGAAGAGCAGAAGAATAATAAGTTCCTCTTCAACTTCCTTTCAAAAGAAGCTGTTGAGCAGCTTGCAGCACTTGCAGTTGCAGGTAAAGAAGAGTATGTAAGCAACAAGATTTTTGCTGGCGCAACAGATGGTCGTCTTAAGAAGCAGCTTAAAGAAATCTGCCTTCTCGAGCAGCCCTTCGTTCGTTCAGACCTCTTTGATGGCAGCGTAGGCGGCTATATCGAAAAGGTAGCAAAAGACCTTGGCGCAGACATCAAAGCTGTTAAGTTCATTCGCTACGCAAAGGGCGAAGGAATCCAGAAGAGAGAAGACAACTTCGCTGACGAAGTTGCAAGCATGATGTAATTTAAAATTTCATAATGTTTCTCAACCGCCGTTGCATAGCTTCGGCGGTTTTTTCTGTCCAAAATAAACAATCAAAATGGTTTGTCATTGCGAGACTGCTTGCAACCGTGGCAATCCACTCTTAAATTAAGCACATATCCGCTTGATTTGTAACATAAATGGCAAAACCCACCGTAGGGGAAGGGCTTGCTCTTCCCGTATGTATTTGCACCGAGCTAAAGTAATGTCATTGCGAGCGTAGCGTGTTAATCCACAATTCAAATGAATAACGAATATTGAATAATGAATAATTTCGGGCGGGACGCCCGCACCCGATTTATTTGCACCACGCCGAATCCCTATGTTGTAGTGGCGTCCTCGACACCCCGTTCTGATTTTTAGCACAAAGATAAATTTGTGCGAAGTCATGTCGGCATTGTCATTGCGAGGTTGCACAGCAACCGTGGCAATCCGTTCCCACGACAACCTCCCATTTCCCCAACTTTTCAAATAAAAATTCCCATTTCCGTTGACACATCCCCATAAAAATGTTAAAATAATCTCAAATCAAAACTTTTTCTGCTACTGACGGAATAGTGGATTACCACGGGGGAACAGAAAAAGCGTGCAGTGTTTCACTGCCAAAGCCGACCGTCTGGGCACACTTGCTGAAAGAGCAAGTGTGCCCTTTTTGTTTATTTTCAGAAAGAGAGGAAACTTATGGACATTTACGCAATCAACAACATAGGCGAGCTTATCAAAGACAATTCCTATGTGGGCAGGGGGATTGTTATCGGCAAATCCAAGGACGGCAAAAAGGCTGTGGCTGCCTATTTCATCATGGGCAGAAGTCAGAACAGTCGCAACCGCATATTCACTTTGAAAGACGGCGAACTTTACACCGAGCCTTTTGACGCTTCAAAGGTGGAAGATCCAAGCCTTATTATCTATTCGCCAATGAAAAAAATCGACAACAAACTTATCGTTACCAATGGCGACCAGACCGACACAATCTATGACTTCATAAAAGATGGCAAATGCTTCAACAAGGCTCTTAAAACAAGATGCTTTGAGCCAGACGCACCCAATCTCACCCCACGAATCAGCGGTATGCTCTGCTTTAACGGTGGCAATTTCACATATAAAATGAGCATTCTCAAAAGCATTGATGCCGAGGGCACAGACTGCGCAAGATACTTTTTTGAGTATCCCTCAAAGGCAGGCTTAGGTCATTTCATTCACACCTATGTGTGCGATGGCAACCCCATTCCCACATTCCAAGGTGAGCCTGAAAGGGTAGAAATCCCCGATGATATTGATGAATTTACCAACACTTTGTGGGATAACCTTGATAAAGACAACAAAATTTCGCTTTATGTTCGCTATATCGACCTCGAAAATGGCGAAGAAACAGACAGACTTATAAATAAAAACAACTGACGGAGGATATATTATGAAAGAGTTTGAACTTAAATACGGCTGTAACCCCAATCAGAAGCCGTCAAAAATTTTTATGGAGGACGGCAGTGAGCTTCCCATTGAAATTCTCAACGGCAAGCCTGGCTACATCAATTTTCTTGACGCATTCAATTCATATCAGCTTGTTAAGGAGCTTAAAGAGGCAATTGGTCTGCCTGCTGTAACTTCATTTAAGCATGTCAGCCCCACCTCTGCGGCTGTTGGTATTCCGCTTTCAGATAAGCTCAAAAAAGCCTGTTTTGTTGATGACATTGAGGGTCTTGACGATTCACCCCTTGCCTGTGCCTATGCAAGAGCAAGAGGAACAGACAGAATGTGTTCTTTTGGCGATTGGGTTGCCCTCTCTGATGTTTGCGATGTTACCACCGCTTTGATGATTAAGCGTGAGGTTTCAGACGGAATTATCGCCCCTGGCTATGAACCCGAAGCACTTGAAATTCTTAAATCAAAGCGTAAGGGCAACTACAATATTGTTAAAATCGACCCCGATTATGTGCCTGCACCTGTTGAGCGTAAGCAGGTTTTTGGCATCACATTCCAGCAGGGGAGAAACAACTTCAAAATCAATAAAGAACTTCTCGAAAATGTTGTTACAGCCAATAAAGAGCTTCCCGAATCCGCTATCCGTGATTTAATAATTTCGCTCATCACTCTCAAATATACACAGTCAAATTCAGTTTGCTATGCTGTTGATGGTCAGGCAATCGGTGTTGGCGCAGGTCAGCAGTCAAGAATCCACTGCACCCGCCTTGCAGGCTCAAAGGCAGATACTTGGTTCCTCCGTCAGTGCGATAAGGTGCTTAATCTGCCCTTTAAAGACACAATCGGCAGACCCGACCGTGATAATGTAATTGACGGCTACATCAACAAAAACGAAGAGGATGTTTGTGCAGACGGCAACTGGCAGAAATATTTCACAACTCAGCCCGAACCCCTCACAGATGAAGAAATCAAAGCATACCTTGCAACTGTTGATAATGTTGCCCTCGGTTCAGATGCGTTCTTCCCGTTCAGCGATAATATCGAAAGAGCAAAGAAAAGCGGTGTAAAATACATTGCCGAGCCGGGCGGTTCAATCCGTGATGATGTTGTTATTGAGTGTGCCGATAAATACGGTATGGCAATGGCATTCACAGGAATGCGACTTTTCCACCATTGATTTATAATAACTCTTTACAAAAACGGGAAACAATATTATAATGTATATATGTTCAACCGAGCAAAAATTTAATTTATATAAAAAGGTGATATTATGAATTTCTTTGAAGAATTAGTTAATTTTGACCCCGATGTTGCAAATGCCTGCAATGCAGAGCTTAACCGTCAGAGAGGCAATATTGAGCTTATCGCCAGTGAAAACATTGTTTCTCCTGCTGTTCTTCTTGCCGCAGGTGGAGTTCTCACCAATAAATATGCAGAGGGCTACCCCGGAAAGAGATATTACGGCGGATGCCAGTGTGTTGATGTTGTTGAAGAGATTGCCCGTGAAAGAGCAAAGAAGCTTTTCGGCGCAGAGCACGCAAATGTTCAGCCTCACAGCGGTGCAAATGCAAACCTTGCTGTTTTCTTTGCACTTCTTCAGCCGGGCGATACTGTAATGGGCATGAACCTCCAGCAGGGCGGTCATCTTTCACACGGTTCACCTGTTAATATTTCTGGTAAATATTTCAACATCGTTCCTTACGGTGTTTCAGAGATGGACGAAAAAATCGACTATGACGAGATGGAAAAAATCGCTCTCGAATGTAAACCAAAGCTTATCGTTGTTGGCGCAAGTGCATATTCAAGAGTAATCGACTTCCCCCGTTGCCGTGAAATTGCAGATAAAGTTGGCGCATATCTTATGGTTGATATGGCTCACATCGCTGGTCTTGTTGCCGCAGGTGTTCATCCCTCACCCGTACCTTATGCAGACATCGTTACAACCACAACTCATAAAACTCTCCGTGGCCCCCGTGGCGGTATGATTCTTTGCAAAGAGCAGTTTGCAAAAGCAATCGATAAGGCAATTTTCCCTGGTGTTCAGGGCGGACCTCTTATGCACATCATCGCTGCAAAGGCTGTTGCTCTTGGCGAAGCTATGACAGATGAATTTAAAGAATACGGCAAGCAGGTTGTTGCCAATGCCGCCGCTCTTTGCGACAGACTTGTTGAAAGAGGCGTTAAGGTTGTTTCTGGCGGAACAGATAACCACCTCATCCTCCTTAACCTTGTTGGCACAGGCATCACAGGCAAAGAGCTTGAAGCAAGACTTGACGAGGTTCACATCACAGCTAATAAAAACACTGTTCCCAATGACCCTGCATCACCTTTCGTAACAAGCGGTCTCAGAATCGGTACACCTGCTGTTACCACAAGAGGATTCAAAGAGCCTGAAATGAAGCTTATTGCAGATTGGATTGCAGACGCAATTGAAGATTTTGAGGGCAATAAAGAGAAGATTTACGCAGGTGTTCAGGAGCTTTGCGCTCGTTTCCCTCTTTATTAAGATTAAGGAGTTAAAATGGCTTATTTAACTGATATAGAAATTGCACAGCAGTGCAAAATGAAGCCTATTACAGAAATTGCCGCAAAAGCTCATGTAGATGAAAAATATATCGAGCAATACGGCAGATATAAGGCAAAAATTGACCCTGCTCTGCTTAAAGAAACAGACAAAAAAGACGGCAAGCTGATTCTTGTAACAGCAATTACCCCCACACCTGCTGGCGAGGGCAAAACAACCACCACAATCGGTCTTGCAGATGGTTTGAAGCGTATCAGCAAGGATGTTACCGTTGCTTTGCGTGAGCCATCCCTTGGTCCCGTTTTTGGCATCAAGGGCGGTGCGGCAGGCGGCGGCTATGCACAGGTTGTGCCTATGGAGGATATTAACCTCCACTTCACTGGCGATTTCCACGCAATCGGTGCGGCAAACAATCTTCTTGCCGCTATGCTTGATAATCACATTCAGCAGGGCAATTCCTTGGGCATTGATGTTCGCAAAATCACATGGAAACGCTGTGTGGATATGAACGACAGACAGCTCCGTTTCATTACAGACGGCTTAGGTGGCAAGGTCAACGGCACTCCCCGTGAGGATGGCTTCGACATCACCGTTGCCAGTGAAATTATGGCGGTTTTCTGCCTTGCAGATTCCATAACCGACCTTAAAAATCGTCTTTCAAAAATCATTGTAGGCTATACCTATGACGATAAGCCTGTTACCGCAGGCGATTTAAAGGCGGTTGGTGCTATGACCGCACTTTTAAAGGATGCCTTAAAGCCAAACCTTGTGCAGACCCTCGAGGGTACGCCTGCATTTGTTCACGGTGGACCTTTTGCAAATATTGCCCACGGATGCAACTCCGTTATGGCAACAAAGCTTGCGCTTAAAATGGGAGATTATGCCGTTACCGAGGCTGGCTTTGGTGCGGATTTAGGCGCAGAGAAATTCCTTGACATCAAGTGCAGAATGGCAGACCTTGAGCCAAGCGCAGTTGTGGTTGTTGCCACTGTCCGTGCGCTTAAAATGCACGGCGGACTTGACAAAAAGAGCCTTGCAACAGAGGATATTTCCGCTCTTGAAAAGGGTATACCAAATCTTCTTCACCATGTTTCAAATATCAAGAATGTTTATAAGCTTCCGTGCGTTGTTGCGGTCAACCGCTTCCCCACAGATACCGATGCTGAAATCGACTTCATCATTGCAAAATGTAAGGAGCTTGGTGTAAACACCGTCCTTTCTACAGTGTGGGCAGAGGGTGGCAAAGGTGGCGAAGCTCTTGCAAAAGAGGTTGTTCGCCTTTGTGAAGAAGAAAAAGGCGACTTCACATTCTCTTACGAGCTTGATGGCACTATCGAAGATAAAATCGAAGCAATTGTCAAAAAGATTTATGGTGGCGATGGCATCATAATTGCTCCCAATGCAAAGAAGCAGATTGCACAGCTCACCGCCCTCGGCTTCGATAAGCTCCCCATTTGCGTTGCCAAAACGCAGTATAGCTTCTCTGATGACCCAACCAAGCTGGGCGCACCTGAAGGCTTCAAAGTTACCGTTAAAAATGTCAAGGTTTCCGCAGGCGCAGGCTTCATAGTTGCCCTCACAGGCGATATTATGACTATGCCGGGGCTTCCGAAAGTCCCCGCCGCAGAAAAAATTGATGTTGACGAAAACGGCAAAATAACAGGACTTTTCTAATTGATAATATTTTAAAGACAGCTATTTTTTGTAGCTGTCTTTTTTTACCTGTCATTGCGAGGCTTCGCAGAAGCCGTGGCAATCCACAATTTGAATGAATATTTAATAACGAATAAAGAATAATTTCGGGCGGGACACCCAATTTGAAGTAATAAGTTGTAGTGAATAGTGAAGAAGTGAATATGCTTCACCACGCACCGTAGGGGAGTGGCTTGCCACTCCCGAATTGAATTTAAAATTATCGCACAAATCTGCACAAATCACACGATAATACCGTAGTGGATGGCGTCCTCGACATCCCGTTCTGAATGTTAACACAAAGAAAAATTTGAACGAAAAGTTGTCGGTATTGTCATTGCGAACCTCCGCAGGAGGTGTGGCAATCCACAATTCAAATGAATATTGAATAACGAATAATGAATAATTTCGGGCGGGATACCCGCACCCGCTTTGAAGTAATAAGTTGTAGTGGATAGTGAAGAGGTGAAACAATACCGTGCTAAAATTGTGTCATTGCAAGGTTGCGTAGCAACCGTGGCAATCTATTCTTAAATTCTGTATAAATTTGCTTGATTTGTATCGTAAACATCGTAGGGGCGAACTGCGTTCGCCCGCTTTGTATTACAACAATGATTTACAGCGGAACACTACATACCGTAGTGGAAGGGCTTGCCCTTCCCGAAAATAATTGAAGAATTTAAGAGAATATTGCACAAATTCACTTGAAATGCACAATAAAACGGCTCCCTTGTGTAAAGGGAGCTGGATTTGGCGAAGCCAAAGACTGAGGGATTGTCTGTTGAAATTTAAATATCTGCTTAATCCAAACAAACAATTCTCCCAACTCACAGGTTCACTACCTCCTTAACCCAAGGAGGGCAGATGTTGCC